>CAZYUS010000055.1:0-9553 GCA_964650615.1 uncultured Pseudomonadaceae bacterium
ATCCGAGTGTCGGTTGGCTGGCGCTGGCACCGGTGATGGGATCAGCCATGCGCAACTCCCAATCCATCTTGTAATAGGAACCCGTTTTTCAGTTGCACGACGCGTTTTTTCATGCGCTCGATTAAACGCCAATCGTGCGAAGCGATTAATACCGTGCAGCCCACTTGATTGAATTTTTCGAACAACGACATGATCTCGGCGGACAACTCCGGATCGAGATTACCCGTCGGTTCGTCCGCTAATAAAATCGGCGGTTTGTTGACCACCGCACGGGCAATACCGACGCGTTGTTGTTCGCCGCCGGACAACATAATCGGCGAGGATTTTTCTTTCGATAATAATCCCACCATATCCAGTGCGGCGCGCACGCGCTTGCCGATATCGCGGTGCGGAAAACCGGCGATCACCAACGGTAACGCCACGTTGTCGTAAATGGTGCGATCGAATAACAGACGATGATCTTGAAAGATCATGCCGATTTGACGGCGAATATACGGCACGCCGCTGGCTGGTACGGCGCGCAAATTTTGTCCGCCGATCCAAACCTGCCCTTGCGTTGCGCGTTCCATCAATGCCACTAAGCGCAGCACGGTGCTTTTACCGGCACCGGAATGGCCGGTTAAAAACGCCATTTCGCCTTCTTTCAATTCAAATGACAGGCGTTTTAGCGCTTCATGTCCATTCGGGTAGCGTTTGCTGACGTCCTGAAATCGAATCATGATCTGTTGTCTTTTTCTCAACCATCAATTCAGATAATTATTTTTGTTCGTCGCGGCCAAATAATGCTTCGATAAAATCGCGTGCATTAAAGGGACGCAAATCGTCAATGCCTTCACCGACACCGATAAAACGGATCGGTAATTTTAATTTTTGCGCTAGAGCGAAAATAACGCCGCCCTTTGCCGTGCCGTCCAGTTTGGTTAATGCCAGACCGGTTAATTGACATGCTTTATGAAATTGCTCGGCTTGATTAAGCGCATTTTGACCGGTGGCGGCATCGAGAACTAACAATACTTCGTGCGGTGCGTCGGGATCCAATCGTTTTAACACCCGCAACACTTTGGACAATTCATCCATCAAATGGTTTTTGGTGTGCAGTCGTCCAGCGGTGTCGGCGATTAAGATGTCGATATTTTTTGCTTGTGCTGATTGCAAGGCATCAAAAATAACGGAGGCGCTGTCGCTGCCTTGTGCTTGTGCGACCACCGTGACGTTATTGCGCTGCCCCCAGACTTGCAGTTGTTCAATGGCGGCGGCGCGAAACGTATCACCGGCGGCGAGCATGACCGATTGACCTTGCGTTTGATAATAGTGCGCCAGCTTGCCGATGGTGGTGGTTTTACCAACGCCGTTAACACCGACGACCAAGATCACAAACGGCTTTTTCGTGACTGAAACGGTCAACGGATGTTCTGCTTGCTGCAAAATATGGTGCAGCGAATGCGTTAAGTGTTCGAGCAACGCTTCACTGTCGGCTAATTCGTTGCGTTGCGCTTTTTCCGTGAGTTCGCGCAATAACATTTGTGTGGTTTCAACACCGACATCGGCCAGCAATAACTGCGTTTCCAATTCGTCGAATAACGTGTCGTCGATGCGTTTGCGGCCCAGAAACAATGTCGCTAGCCCGTCGCCGAAGTTCGCGCGCGTGCGCGTCAAACCGGACTTGAGTCGGCTAAAAAATCCGAGTTGTTCCTCGGATTTCTCCGGTGCGGATTTTTTCATCCACGAGAACCAAGACATACGCGAAATACCCCTAAAAAAGCCAGCCCGCATGCTACCATTTTGGCCGTGTTGCAGCGTGGCAAAAGCGAAAAGTGATGAGTCAAAACGATCAGTCCGGCGAAGTTCGAATCATCGCCGGTCAATACAAGGGGCGCCGTTTGCGTTTTCCATCGGTGCAAGGATTGCGACCATCGGGCGATCGTATACGTGAAACGGTGTTCTCTTGGTTGCTGCCGTGGTTGCCTAATGCGCGCGTGTTGGATCTCTTTGCCGGTTCCGGTGCGCTCGCGTTCGAGGCGGCCTCGCGCGGTGCGCGCGTGGTGATCTGCAATGACGCCAACAAAGACGTGGCAAAAGCCTTGCGCGCGCATCGCGACGCGTTCAATGCCAATATGGTCGACGTACACAACGATGATGCGCTGGCCTTGCTTAATCGTGTCGAACCGGGCTTCGATATTATTTTTCTCGATCCGCCGTTTCGTGCCGGTTGGTTGCCAAAAGTGCTGACGATAATCCACCAGCGTGAATTATTATCGTCACAGGCCGTCGTTTATATCGAATCGGAACGCGAAGCCAACGCGCCTGAATTACCGTCCGGATGGGAGTGGTTTCGCGTCAAAGAAAGTGGTCAGGTGCGTTATGCGTTAGCGCGTTTTAGTGGTGTTTAGCCGTAAGTTAACGTTGTTTCCAATAATCTTTAATGTCGTCCAGCACCGGGACGATCGCCAGTAAAAATAACCACGCCGACAACAATAACGCGGCGTTCACGCCATACCATTTAAAGCCGAAGGCACCGCTAATTCCGCCGACAATAAAACCGCTCAAAATACGCAAATGGATGCCGAGATTTTGTCGATCGGCGAGTACAGGGTGATGTTCGTTTTTATGTGTAGAGCGATTCCAGTAAAACAAACGGCCCAGCTCGATGCCAATATCCGTCACCATCCCGGTGACGTGTGTGGTGCGAATACGGGCGTGTGAAATTTTGGTCGCAATGGCATTTTGCAGACCCATGATAAAACTTAACAAAAACACCGTGATGGTAATGCGCATATGCGCGCGGGTTAACCCATGCGTGATGACGATAAAGAGCAATAGCAGAAACGATTCCAATAGCAACGATAACGCAAATTCACTGTGCAAACGATTACGCCGCGCCCAATTAATGGCGATGGCACTGGTCATCGCTCCACCGATAAACGACAGCAAGGCGAATAAACCCGTGAGCACCAATGACCAGTGACCCAGCACAATATCATCGGTGATCGCCGACACGATGCCGGTCATGTGTGAGGTGTACTGCGCCACCGCAAAAAAACCTCCCGCGTTGATGGCTCCGGCAATAAACGCCAACGTCATACCCAGTACGAGATTGGTTTGCCGATCGCGGTGTGTCGCGGTTAAAGCGCGTAAGAACTGGGTTGCCATTTACAAGATTTCGTGTAATTTCTGTCTATGCAGCGAGAAAAAAATATCGTTGAAGTGGCGTCAACCGGCGTGGTGTGACGCTTAGGTATTAAGCCGCTGTGCCAGCCTAAAGGTAGGAAATTTATGGCGCTCATTGCAAGTGCTTTAAGCGAATCGCTTCCTCATTATTCGTGGTCGCGGTTTCGCGCGGATGTATTAGCCGGTATCACCCTTGGATTAATTTCGATTCCTCTGGCGATGGCGTTGGCGATTGCGGTCGGGGTGCCGCCGCAGCACGGTTTATACACCTCGATGATCGCCGGCATCGTGATCGCGCTCACTGGTGGTTCGCGGGTTAATGTCTCGGGGCCGACGGCGGCATTTGTGGTGATTTTGTTGCCGATCACGCAGCAATTTGGACTTTCCGGTTTGCTGCTGGCGTCCATAATGGCCGGTGTGATGTTGATGGCAATGGGGGCCACCGGCTTGGGTAAATTGGTGCAATTTATGCCGTATCCGGTCACCACTGGATTTACCGCCGGCATCGCCGTTGTGATCGCGGTGTTACAAATAAAAGATATGCTGGGATTGCATTATGCGGCCAATGACGCGCATTTTTTGGTGACAATTTCGCAGAGCTTTAACCATTTATCCGAAACGCACGGGCCGGATCTCACTATCGCGCTATCAACTTTATTTATTTTGATCACGTGGTCGCGTTTAAAAACCGCCATCCCGCCCTATTTAGCGGCGTTATTTATCGTCACGCTGGCGTCGCTAATGGTGACGACACTGGAACCCACGTTAACCTTCGACACGATCGGTACGCGTTTTACCTATGTGCAGGATGGTCAGACACTACACGGAATTCCGCGAGCCTTACCGACGCTGGTGTGGCCGTGGGATTTACCGGCGATCGAATTCAATGTGGTCACCCTTAAAGCGTTATCAGGACCGGCTTTTGCGATCGCCTTATTGGGGGCGATGGAATCCTTATTGTGCGCCGTGGTGAGCGATGGTTTATCGGGATTCAAACACCATTCGAACGGCGAATTATTTGGTCAGGGTTTGGGCAATGTGATCGCGCCCCTGTTTGGCGGCATTACTGCAACGGCGGCGTTAGCGCGTTCGGCGGCCAACGTGCGAGCCGGTGCCACGTCACCTTTGGCGGCGGTCATCCATTCATTGACGATCTTCATTGCCGTTTTATTATTAGCGCCGTATTTGGCGTTTATTCCGATGGCGGCGTTGGCCGCGCTATTGGTGATGGTGGCGTGGAATATGTCGGATGCGCGCGAATTTGTGCAAGTGATCAAAACGTCGCCGGCAGCCGATGTGTTGGTGCTGCTCACGTGTTTTTTACTGACGGTTATCTTCGACATGGTCATTGCGATCGAGATCGGTGTGGTATTGGCGGCATTGCTATTTATTAAACGCATGAGTGAATTATCCGAGGCCAATTTAAGTACCACCAATTATTGCCATTTGCACGGCGATATTCCGCCCCATATCGTGATTTACGACATCAGCGGCCCGTTGTTTTTTGGCGCTGCTGAAAAAGCCATGCAAGCCTTATGGCGAGTGGATCACGGTATTAAACATGTCATTTTGAATGTGGCTGATGTGCCGATGATCGACTTGTCGGGCATCGTGGCGTTGCGCACGATGATTAGCGAATTGAAACGAAAAAATATCGCGGTTTCACTGTGCGGCGTTAACGATCGCATTCGTCAAAAATTGATCAAAGCCCATATTTATTCACTCGACAATATCACCGCGTACGATCGCATTGAGGTTGCCATTAAGGCCAGCGAAAATCGTTAACCGCGCCACTTCGATGGCGTATAAGCGATGCCGCAACCACCCACGCCGCAATAGCCATGAGGATGCTTTGCCAAATATTGTTGGTGTTCGTTCTCGGCAAAATAAAACTCGGCGGCCGGCCTGATCTCCGTGGTGATGGCGCCGTATTTTTCGGCACGTAATGCCGCGCCATAAACGTGACGCGAATGCAAGGCCAAGCGGTATTGTTCATCAGTACAACTGTAAATGGCGCTGCGGTATTGGCTGCCGATATCGTTGCCTTGGCGCATACCTTGGGTGGGGTCGTGCGATTCCCAGAATAGAGTTAATAAATCGTTGTAAGCGATGCGCGCCGGATCAAACCAGATCTTAACCACCTCGCAATGCGCGGTGCGTCCGCTGCACACTTCGTCATACGTTGGATGCGGTGTGACACCGCCCGCGTAACCGACGGCGGTTAACATCACACCATCGCGATCCCAGAAACGTTTTTCGGCGCCCCAAAAACAGCCCATGCCGAAAAGCGCGTGCTGCCACGTGGCGTCATAAGCGCCGTCGAGCGCACGTCCGTTGACATGATGTGTGTTTAAATTCCACAAACGCTGTGCGCGTCCGGGAAGCGCGAGCGCGGGGTCTGGCAAGATCAAATGTCGATACATTTTAGGTCCTGATAAGCGTTTGCCTTAAGGGGCAGTGGTGCGTTGCAAACAGCGATCGATGCGCGTCTGCAAATGGCTTACCGGCAACAATCCTAAACTGCGATCAATCAGCACTTCATCATAAAACCAACATAAGGTCGGCAAGCTAGTGATGTGCCACTGTTCGGCCCACGCGCCGGCTTTTTCTAAATCAATTTTATAACAACGCACCGTATCGCGATTAGCAGTTTGAATGTGCAGCAAGCTGGTCGCGAACAACCGGCACGGCATACACCAATCGGCGCTGAACATCAGCAAAATCAAATGCCGTTTAGAGGCGGCGAGTAGGGGTTCGATTTCACGCGCATCAATGGCGGGAAGTTGTCGATAAGCATTCATGAAAGCCATCCATTTCTAGCGAATGTGGTGTTAGGAAAATCGAATGTTGCAGCGCGCCGATTGCGCCCGTCATTGGTTACACTCAGGGCGTTCATTCTTAGTGCAAAATTCCATGACTCATTCGTCACTTCCTCGGATCAACCGCGCGCAATTGTACGCGGTGATGGCGCAACCGTCCTCATTGGTGATCGCGGCCAATCGCCGTTTGGTGCGTGATTGTCATTGGCGTTATGGCCAATGGCAACAGGCAAAAGAACAATCGGTGTGGCCGACGCCACAGGTTGCCACGCTCAATGATTTTTTGTTGCAACAGTGGCAACAACAAGTGTTGACCGCAGACGGTGACCGCTGGCCGCAACCGGAGCGGATTTTAAGCGCGCGTGAAATGCGCCGTTTGTGGCAAACCTTGATTGCCCAGCAGGAAGGCGAACGCACCTTATTGCGCGTGAGCGAAACCGCTTCCTTAGCGGCCGAAGCCTTTGAATTGGAGATCGCGTTCCAGTTGCCGATGATGGCGCAGGTCAACGAAGAAGTGCAGCGCTATCAAAAATGGAAGCAATCGTTCATCGCGTTTTGCCAGAAAAAAAATTGGCTCACCAGTGCGCAGTGGCAACAACAGGTGTTGCACGCACTCGCCGAAAGCACTTTATTGCAACGATCTTTTGTGTTGTTAGGATTCGATGACGAACCGCCCTTATTGCGCCAGTTTTGCGCGTTGGTGCACGCACAAGGCGGCACATTAACGGTGGTGAGTGAATCACAAAAGTGTACGCACGAGCGTCGTTACACACCGCTCACACGTGAACACGAGCGCGAATGGGCGGTGCGTTTTGCGATCCAGCAAGCTGAGGCGGGCCAGCGCGTGGCGATTGTGGTGCCGGATCTGGCCGCTCAACGGATCGCGATGGAGCGGGTGTTGCTGCGCTGGGTTCATCCAGCGGCGGCGCGCGATTTTAAACCGCTGAATAAAGGTCAATTCAATGTATCGGCCGGTGCCAGTTTGTATTCGCAACCGATGGTACAGCAGGGTATTTTGCTGGCGCGCATGGCGATGTCGGCGCGCGATTGGTCGCTGCAAAATGTCAGTGTGCTATTGCACAGTCCGTTTATCGGTGATTATCAACACGACGCTTTTTTACGCGCGCGTCTCGATGTCAAATGGCGCGCTATCGGTAACGATAGTGTGCGCATCAGTCACGCATTAGCCGCGTTCGAACAACAAGGTTTAGTGACGTTACACACCGCCTTCGTGAACGCTCGCGCGTATGGCCAATCGTGGCCGTCGCGACAATTACCGTCGCAATGGGCCGAGTGTTTGCAACGATTATTGCAAACGCTGGGCTGGCCCGGTACGCGCGCGCTCGATAGCGTGGCGTATCAATTACGTTCGGCATTTGATGAAGCTTTGCAAGACTGTGCGCTGCTTGACGACCTCACCGGTGTGATCAGCGTTGATGAAGCGTTGTCCTTGCTTACGCAAATAGCGCACGATGAAATTTTTCAACCACAAGCCAACGCGCAAGCGCCGATTCAAGTGCTGGGCATGTTGGAAGCAAGCGGTCAACGGTTTGACGCAGTATGGGTTGTTAACGCCAGTGATGAACAATTTCCGTGCGCGCCCAAACCGAACCCGTTTATCGCGGTGGCGTGGCAACGACAACACGGATTACCGCGTTCTTCGATCGAACACGAGTGGCATTATGTGCAACGCTGGCAACACAGTTTGCGCCACAGTTGTAACACCTTAGTGTGGAGCTGCGCCGCATTCGATGGCGATCAACACTTACGTGCCAGTGCATTAATTAACGACGTTGAATGGGCGGATGATCACGATTCGTTTGCGCCACCATTGCCGCTTAACGTGGCACCGTTGGAAACGATCTGGCACGAAGAACCGGTGCCGCTGATGGCCGATGAAACGATCAGTGGTGGTGTTGATGTGCTGCGTCTGCAAGCGCGCGATCCGCTCGCTGCGTTTGCGCAATTTCGCTTAAACGCCGTACCGGTGGCCGGTATTGAATCGTTTACCACGCCGCGCGTGCATGGCTTATTGTTGCACGCGAGCTTGCAACATTTCTGGACTACGCACTGTGATCAACACAGCGTACAAGCAATGAGCGCACACGCACGCGATCAAGCCATTGAACAGTGCATCGCGCAGGCGTTTATCACCGTGGAACAAAAAGAAGGGCGTGTGTTGCCGCCGGTGTGGCGACGTTTAGAACAGGCGCTATTGCAACGCGTGCTCAACGAATGGTTAGATTATGAATTAACACGTCCGCCTTTTCGTGTGCTGTACTGCGAACAAAAACACGAATGGTCGTATCAACACTGGTCATGGCACACCCGTATCGATCGCGTGGATATTAATGAACAAGAAAACCTGTTGGTGATCGATTACAAATCGGGTTCAGCGCCGTCGCCGCAACAATGGAATCAATCTCCGCTATTAGAACCGCAGTTGCCGTTGTACGCCTTGTTATTAGGTGAATCGGTCAGTGCGATCGGTTTTGCACAACTTAAACGCGGTGACATGAAATGGTTGGGACGAGCGCAAGACGAGCAATGGGGGCGCGCCTTTAACATTGACGACGAGTGGAGTGCGTGGCGCGTGCGATGGAAAAGCGAAATCGAAAACCTCGCCGCGCAATTTGTACAGGGTAAAGCGGACAATCGTTATGCGCAGTGGACAGACGTGCGCGATTTAGCGGTGCGTCCGTTTTTGCGTTTAACGCGCTTAGTGCAAGAACAAATGGAGCACGACGAATGAGCGTCGATCGCGATATGACGGCGCGACAACGCGCGCTCGACATCACCCAATCGTACATCGTGCAGGCACCGGCCGGATCGGGTAAAACCGAATTACTCACCGATCGCTTTCTGGCCTTGTTAGCGAGTGTGCAAGCGCCGGAAGAAATTATTGCGATCACCTTTACGCGTGATGCCGCTGCCGAAATGCGCGCGCGCATCGTGGCCAAATTGCAATGGGCGCAGCAGTTGCGTGCGACGCAACAACTCGCTACCACCGCGCATCAACGTAACACGCAACAATTAGCCAACGCCGTATTGGATCGTGATGCCGAATTAAACTGGCAATTATTAGCGCAGCCCGCGCGTCTGCGCGTGCAAACCATTGATGCCTTGTGCGCCGGTTTTACTCGCCAAATGCCGTATCTGTCGCGCTTGGGTGGTCATGCCGATGTGGTGACACAAGCGCAACCGTTATATGAACAAGCGGCGCAACTGACGTTGCAATGTCTCGAAGACCCAGATTATCAAGACGCCATCAGTTGCTTGTTGCGTCAATGCGATAACAACGCCGATAACGCCGTGCGTTTAATCGTTGAGATGTTGCAAAAACGGGATCAATGGTTAGCGCACGTGATGCGATGGCCAGACGAACAAGGTGCGGCGATTTTTGTCGAAGGTGTGCGCGCGGTGGTGCGACGAGAATTAACACCGTTAATCGACGCCATTTCGCTGGCAACACAACTTGAACTGATCGAATTGGCGGCGATCGCGGTAACCCATTTGGATCCCGACAGTCCATTACACGCTTTGCATTTATGGCAATCGCCATTAAC
>CAZYUS010000055.1:9563-20010 GCA_964650615.1 uncultured Pseudomonadaceae bacterium
CGCTAGCGACGCCGCGTGAAGTGTGGGTGGCGCTGCGCACGTGGTTGCTGACCGGTGGCGGTAGCGTGCGTAGTCGTGTCGATAAAAACTGTGGTTTTCCAGCCACGTTAAAAGAACCAAAAAAACGTTTTCAAGACGCGCTGCAGGTTATCCATGACGAAGGATGGGCGCCGTTGTTGGCGCGTCTGGATCATCTGCCCGACGAAAGTGGCGCAGAAGCGCAGTGGCAAGATATCGCGCAATTATTTCGTGCCTTGCGATTAGCGGCGGCACAATTACGCGTGTTGTTTAGTGAACGCGGGCAGGTCGATTTTATCGAGGTAGCGCAGAGTGCTTTACTCGCCTTGGGCGACGACGAGGCACCGACAGATCTTGCGTTAACGCTGGATTATCGCCTGCAACATTTATTGATCGATGAATTTCAAGACACCAGTCGCACGCAGTGGGAGCTATTAAAAAAACTGGTGGCCGGTTGGCAATCGGATGACGGTCGCACGGTTTTTTTAGTGGGCGATCCGATGCAATCCATTTATCGTTTTCGCAAGGCTGAAGTGGCGCTTTTTTTACACGCGCAACAACACGGGTTGCGTCCGGATCTGCCCCTAACGGCGCTGACGCTAACACGCAATTTCCGTTCACAAGCCGGCATTATTGATTGGTTGAATCAGCACTTTGCGACGATTTTGCCCGCACAGGCCGATCTGGTTTACAGCGCCGTGCCTTATGTCAACGCCGACGCAACGCGCGAACCGTTACCGATCGCGAGTGTGCAATGTCATTTGCTGACGCACACTGATCAAAGCGACGAAGCCGATCACGTTGAAGCCGAAACGGTGCTGGCTTTGGTGCAAAACGCATTGCAAGACAGTGACGGCGAAGTGGCGATTTTGGTGCGCGCCAAATCGCATTTGCATCGCATCATCGCGACGTTGCAAAAGCACGCCATCGCGTTTACAGCGGTGGATATTGCGTCGTTATCCGATTCGCCTTTTATCACCGATTTACAGCAATTATGTCGCGCCTTGTGGCATCTGGGTGATCGCTTGGCGTGGCTGACCGTGTTGCGCGCACCGTGGTGTGGTTTGACGGTGGGCGATCTGCATACCTTGTGCGGACGCGATCATCATTTGACGGTGTTTGAACAACTGCAACGCGCCGATTTTTCAACATTAAGTGACGACGGCGCGCACCGCATCAAGCGGGTATGGCCAGTGTTACAGGCCGCCGTGGCGCAACAAGACGTATTGTCATTGGCGCCGCGTGTCGAAGCGTGTTGGCGTGCCTTGCACGGTGATGCGGTGTTGCAAACGGCAGAACAACAATTAGATGTCGAACAATTTTTTAATCGTCTGTATGACGCCGATTTCAGTGACGGTGATGCGATGAAAAAAATCGACGATCTCAGTGTCGATTTGTTCGCGCGATCTGACGCCAATGCGCGCGTAAAAATAATGACCATGCACAAATCCAAAGGCTTGGAATTTGACACCGTGATCGTGCCGGGGCTGAATAAAAAAGCCGGCAGCGACAGCGTCAGTTTATTAGCGTGGGAAGATGATATCGACGCTCACGGCGAGCGTTTGTTAATCGGCCCTTTCGAGCACCGTGCCGAACGCGGCACTGGCATGGGCCGTTACATTCGTGTGCGCGAAGCGATTCGAGCCAAAGAAGAAAATAAACGTTTGTTGTATGTCACTGCGACGCGCGCGAAACGTCAGTTGCATTGGTTAGGGGCGCTAAGTGCCGATAAAAAAGGTGAACTCAAACCGCGCTCCGATGCCTTGCTGGCGTTGCTATGGCCGACGCTCGAAAACGATTTTCGTCGCGCGCCGATCGTCGTCGCCCGTGCGGCGGCAAACGACAATACCCATCACCACCCCTGCACGTCGGTGCCGTTAACACGCGTGGCTTCATCGTGGTCGTTGCCCGCGCTGGCGCACGAAACCGACAGCGATCTTGTTGCCGTTACTTTACAAACGCCGGTGTCGCGTGCGGGGTTACGTGTGCGTGCCATCGGCACGGTGACGCACGCGTGGTTAGAACAACTCAGTCAGCAGCGCTTGCCCGCTGATCACGCGGTATTTTTGCGTGCCATTCGAGCGCGGGTGATCAAACAACTGCAATGGCAGGGATTGAATCGTGACGACGCCCACGTGGCGGTAGAAACGGTGCTGACAGCCTTGTCGAACACCTTGTCAGATCCGTTTGGCGTATTTTTGCTGACCACACGCGATCACGCGCACAGCGAATGGGCGATGACACGCGCCGAAGAAAACGGCTTTTCACAACACATTATCGATCGCAGTTTTGTCGACGAAGTTGGCACGCGCTGGATCGTCGATTACAAAACCGCCACCGATATTGGCGACGATTGGTCCGCATTTGTGCAAAAGAAAATCAGCGAATACACGCCACAATTAAAACGCTACGCTGACGTGTTGGCGCAAATCGAAACGCGCACGCAAAAATGTGTGCTGTATTTTCCCTTGCAAAAACAAAGCGTGTTTATTGAGTAGCAAAAAGGGCGATTCGAACATCGCCCTGACAAGAATGTTTCGTGTTACGCGACGAAAGTTAACCTAATTTCAAATGATCGGTAGAAGGCGGTGGCGGTGGCGCGGGCTTTTCGGTGACATCCAATTGTGCGCCCACCGGTGCGATCGTGATGGCGGAAATATCACCGACGTGTACCGGCTCGATTGTGCGCGGCGAGCCTAAAATCACGCCGACTTGCGCCAAGCTGTAATCGGACAAATCGGGTTCGGGCAGCGGGATATATTCTTTCGCTTCGCCCATATCGCTGCCGACGGGTGCCAGCGCGTATTCCGCCAGATCCAGTTGTGCCGGAACAAAGTCTTGATGCTCACCCATTTGAGCGCCCACCGGTGCCAGCGATAGATGACTGGTGTCGATGGTGCGCGGGATCTTAGGCAGTGGTTTTTCGCCAAGCGCGGTGCCGACCGGTGCCACCACCCATTGCGTAACGGTTGGCGCGGCCGGTTTGGGGGCCGCTACGCCTTCCATTTGACGCAAACGCGCCAACGCGCCGGCTTCTTTCATGGCACCGATGTAGCGCAAGGCACTTTGATAATCGACCGATTTTTTAATCGCGATGGGCTGGCCGCAAAACAGTTTTTCGATGGTCGCCGGTGTGGATTTAAATAATTGCGCGAGCGCCGCTTTTACGTCGTCGATCTGGCGATTGGGCATGATCTTGCCGTCGAACACGACTTCAAATAAACCATCCATCACACGCTCCAGCATACGGGGTTAAGCTAAGTGTATCAGCGCGGCCGTAAAACGCGATGGTTGTAGGATAGGCGCGAATAAGAAACGTGTTCGCGCCTACAGGTGCTCCTACACGCGTTGATACATCAGATCCCAGACGCCATGTCCTAAACGTTCGCCGCGTTTTTCGAATTTAGTGAACGGACGCTCGTCGGGGCGTGGAATAAAATCGTGCGTGGACGATAAGTTTTGATAACCAATGGTCGCGTTCATCACATCGCGCATATGTTCGGCGTAATTTTCCCAATCGGTAGCCATGTGAAAAATGCCGCCGATTTTTAATTTACGACGGATCTGCTGCGCAAATGTGGTTTGCACAATGCGACGTTTGTGGTGGCGCGCTTTGGGCCACGGATCGGGGAAAAATAATTGCACGCGATCGAGTGATTCGTCGGGCAAACATTTATCCAACACTTCGATCGCGTCTTCATCGAACACGCGAATGTTTTGACACTGCGCGGCTTGCATCGCACCCAACATCGCGCCAACGCCGGGCGTGTGCACTTCGATGCCGAGAAAATTGATCTCAGGATGTCGCGATGCTTGTTCGACTAACGACGCGCCCATGCCAAAACCAATTTCCAACCACACTGGCGCGACGCGACCAAATAATTCTTCGAAGCGCACCGCACCGTCGCTTATCTTGCGACCAAATTGTGGCAGCAACATTTCCAGTGACGCTTCTTGTCGAATCGTCATGCGTCCTTCGCGTCGCACAAAGCTGCGAATGTGGCGCATCGGATGACCGTCGGCAGTGAATTCGGGTAAATCGAATTTATTGGGCATTTACGTTGTTCACTTGTAGGGCCGCTTTACAAATTCAGCGTTGGATCAAAAAAACGTGCCATCAATCGGCGATGAAGCACTGGCATATAATTTACGCGGCATACGTCCAGCTAAATACGCTTCACGGCCGGCTTCAATGCCTTTTTTCATGGCGCTGGCCATTAACACCGGATCTTTTGCCGCCGCGATCGCGGTATTCATCAACACACCGTCACATCCCAATTCCATGGCGACGGTGGCGTCGCTGGCGGTGCCGACACCGGCATCGACAATGATCGGCACCTGCGCGTTTTCCAAAATCATTTTAATGTTATACGGATTGCGTATGCCTAAACCCGATCCGATCGGTGCCGCCAAGGGCATCACCGCGACACAACCGATTTCTTCTAATCGTTTGGCTTGGATGGGGTCGTCGTTGGTATACACCATCACTTTAAATCCGTCTTTCACCAAAATTTCGGCAGCGCGCAAGGTGTCGACAATATTCGGATACAAGGTTTTTTGATCGCCTAAAACTTCCAATTTAACCAAATCATGTCCGTCTAATAATTCACGTGCCAAACGACAAGTGCGCACGGCGTCATCGCAGGAGTAACAACCGGCGGTGTTGGGCAGATAGGTGAATTCAGTCGCGGGCAACACGTCCAATAAATTGGGTTCACCGGGATTTTGTCCGATGTTTGTGCGACGAATCGCCACCGTAATAATTTGTGCGCCGCTCATGCGCACCGCGCGTTCGGTTTCGGCCAGGTCTTTGTATTTTCCGGTGCCGATCAGCAAGCGCGAGTGATAGGGTTTACCGGCAATTATCAAGGCATCATGTGTCATCGTCGTGTTCTCTTAACCGCCACCAATGGCGCGTACAATTTCAATGCGATCGCCGTCGTGAACAAAAAAATCGCGGTGTTGGCTGCGTGGGATCACGTCACCGTTCACTTCGATAGCGACGCGTTGCTGATGCAGATTAAGTTGCGTCAGCAGGTCGTGCAGTGACAGACGGTCGTGTTCGTACGCGTGGCCGTTTACCCACATTGTCATGGCCATTAACCGGCGGTAAAAATTGGGGCGGCGATCATAGCAGGCGGTCGTGAGGGCGGGGCAGGTGCAAAGTTTGACGTCAACGCACGCGAAGCCCGCTAGAATCGCCCGAGTTCGCTTGTCAGGAAGCACAACGATGACCATCGCCGTGGATGGCGCCAATTTCGGTTGGCGTGAGTGGGTAGCGTTACCGCAGCTGCGCATCCGGCGTTTGCGCACCAAAGTGGATACCGGTGCCAAAACCTCGGCGCTGCACGCGTTCGAGATCGCGCCGTTTGAACGCGCCGGCAAGCCGTGGGTGCGGTTCGGTTTGCACGTGTCGCGGCAAACACCGCCGATCGTGCATTGGTGCGAAGCGCCGGTGCTGGATCAACGCTGGGTGACGGATTCGGGCGGTCACACCGAAGAGCGTTACACCATTGCCAGCACCGTTGTGATGGGACGCCGACAATGGCCGATCGCCATTACGCTGACCAATCGCCATCATATGCGGTTTCGTATGTTGTTAGGCCGCGATGCAATGCCGCTGGACGCGCGCGTGTTTCCGCATCATTCTTTTTTAATGGGCATGCCGGAATACGATCCGGCCGATTTCAAACGGAAAAAATAATATGCGTATCTGTGTATTAACGCGCAACCCGCGTTTGTATTCAACTTATCGTCTGCTTGAAGCCGCGCAAAAACGTGGACACGATATTTGCGCCATTGACACCTTGCGTTGTTCGATCAATGTCGCCGCGCAAGGACCGTGCATTCATTACGGTGGCGAAAAATTGGAAGATTACGACGCCGTGATCCCGCGCATTGGTGCGTCGATCACGTTTTATGGTTTGGCCGTGTTACGGCAATTTGAAGTGATGGGCGTGTACCCTACCAACGAGTCGGCGGCGATTGGTCGTGCGCGTGATAAATTGCGCTGTTTGCAATTATTGGCGCGCGAAGGTATCGGCTTGCCAGTGACCGGTTTTGCACACTCACCCGATGATATTCATGATGTGATCCGCATGGTCGGCGGCCCGCCTTTAGTGATCAAATTACTGGAAGGCACACAAGGTATTGGTGTGGTGTTAGCCGAAACCCAAAACGCCGCCGAAAGTGTGTTGGAAGCATTTTTATCACTGCACCAAAATATTATGGTGCAAGAATACATTCACGAAGCCGGCGGAGCCGACATCCGTTGTTTTGTCATTAATGGTGAAGTCGTGGCGTCGATGAAACGGCAAGCGAAAGCCGGCGAATTTCGCGCCAATTTGCATCGTGGCGGTGTCGCTACGTCGATCGAAATCAGCGAGCAAGAACGCGCCACGGCGATCGCCGCCACGCACGCCTTGGGCTTAAACGTTGCGGGTGTCGATATGTTGCGATCGTCACGCGGACCGTTAGTGTTAGAAGTGAATGCTTCCCCCGGTTTAGAAGGCATTGAACACGCTACCAATGTGGATATTGCCGATTTAATGATTCAATTTTTAGAAAAGCAAGTGGACACAAGACAGCGATTTCGCAGTCAGGGTTAATTTTATTTCTCCTTCGCCCTTCAAGGGAGAGGGAGTAACGCAGCAGAAAACATGAACCAAAACTTTTCATCCGGCCAATTTTCGCGCGCCGTTTTAAAATGGTACGCCCAACACGGTCGCAAAACGCTGCCGTGGCAACAAAACAAAACGCCGTATCGGGTGTGGTTATCGGAAATCATGTTGCAGCAAACGCAAGTCAGCACCGTGATCCCCTATTTCGAAAAATTTATCGCTCGCTTTCCCACTATTCACCCCTTGGCCGAGGCGCCTGTCGATGACGTATTGGCACTGTGGAGCGGCCTCGGTTATTACACTCGTGCGCGCCATTTGCACGCTTGTGCACAAACCATCGTGCGTGAACACGCTGGCGAATTTCCTAACACGGTTGACGAAGTGAGCGCGCTCCAAGGCATTGGTCGTTCCACGGCTGGCGCGATCTTAAGTTTAAGTCGCAACGCCAATGCCGCGATCTGTGATGGTAATGTTAAACGCGTGTTATGCCGCGTCACCGGTACGCGTTTGTATGAAAATAGGCGTCACAATGAAACCGCGTTATGGCAACTGGCTGAAAAATTAGTGCCGGATAATGCCGCTGATTACAATCAAGCGATGATGGATATCGGCGCTATTGTTTGCACGCGCAGCAAGCCCGATTGCGCAGCCTGCCCTTTGCAAACATTTTGCGTCGCCAAGCAAGAAAATAATTTCGACGATTATCCCGGTCGTAAACCGAAAAAAACCATTCCTGAAAAATCTTCACGGTTTTTATTATTGCGCGATGGCGATTGTGTTTTGTTGCAACAACGTGCACCCACGGGCATCTGGGGCGGGCTTTGGATCCCGCCGGAAATTCCGCCGCATTTGTCGCCCGCCGAAATGGCCAGTGAGTGGGGCGCTAGCGTCGAAAAGTTAAAAGCGATGCCGGTGTTTCGCCACACGTTTAGTCATTTTCACCTGAATATCCACGGATTTTCTGGGGTGTTGTCACCCAGCACAACGCGTATGATGCGCGTCCGCGACGCCGTCACACGTTGGCAATCGTTAAGCGCACTCGATGCAGTGGGATTGCCCGCACCGATGCGGCGTTTATTGGATCAATTAGAGGTAAAGCCATGACTCGCACCGTGTTCTGCCACAAATTGCAAAAAGACGCCGCTGCATTAACGGTGCAACCGTATCCGGGGGCGCTTGGCAAACGCATTCTGGAAAACATCAGTGCGGAAGCGTGGGAACAATGGAAAGCGCATCAAACCATGCTGATCAACGAAAAACGTTTATCCATGATCGATGCCGGACACCGTAAGTTTTTAGCAGAAGAAATGGAAAAATTTTTGTTCGGAGGCGACGTCACCAAAATTGAAGGGTATGTACCACCGAAAGAGTGATCATGAACCGGTGTATTGGCAGCTCGGCGACAAGCGGGCGATATGATGAAACTCGGCCGAGAAGCATTTCCACTGCGTTTTTTTCGTTGCGCTATCCAGCGCTGGTTTAAACAAAACTTGCGCGCCGCTAACGCCGCTTAATTCATTAAACGTCAGCATGATCCAGCCATCTTGCAAGATGGCCAGTGACGTTAAACTGTCCACGCCGGTTTCACTAGCGGGGCGTATATCCAGCTCTTCGTTCGACGCGGGCCAGCGTTGGGTGCTGGCGTAAAAATCTTCGATCAATGCTTTGGCGTGCTGGGCAGATTGCAAACCTTCTTTAATATGATCGTCGGCTGTTTTAGGGCGTTCAACAGGCGCTAATTCCGCCTCGGTCGTCGCCATGATTTCTTTTGGCGCAGCGATGTTTGCCACGGTGACATTTGCAGCGGGGGCATCGGTCACGGGTTTTGCACGGTTGCTATACCACGTTGCCAATGCGATGAGCACCATCGCACTCAGGGCGATTGAGGCATACCAACGATTCATGAC
This sequence comes from uncultured Pseudomonadaceae bacterium, assembly GCA_964650615.1. Lineage (GTDB taxonomy): Bacteria > Pseudomonadota > Gammaproteobacteria > Enterobacterales > Permianibacteraceae > Permianibacter. The sequence continues at coordinate 18,109 of CAZYUS010000055.1, forward strand.
GTACTCCTACAGTTGACCACGATACTCACACGGCGTCGCTAACTCGCTGACGTTATTGAAATCAAACGATTCGCACTGCCATTGCACGTTACCATCACCGGCCGCGTGCGGACGCCAATGGATCTCGCCGACGTGCATCGCCCCTTTATGCAACGTAATAATCACCTCACCGTCGTCCACCACTTCGGCGCGTTGTACCAGCGCGTTTTGATAATCGGTGGGCATCAACAGATCGAGCACGTCGTTTGAGTTGGGCCACGCGCGCTCGCGAGCATGATAAGCCTGCACACGTGATTGCAACGTCGTGGCCATGCGCTGCACTTCGGCCATTTCCACCGTACTCAACGTATCGCCCGATGATAAACGTTTGCTCGCTGTCGCCGGACGCTTGGCATCCTCGCTTGCGACTTGTGTCACCGGGGCCGGTTCGGTTGGGCGCTCGGGCTCCGGAGCCGACAACACCGGCTCAGGGGCGATCGCCGTTTCAGGTGTCGGCCACCACATTGCCACCCCGACCGCCAACACCACCACCAACAACAACGCAAAACGCCGCAACGACATCGTGTGATCCCTCACTAAAAAAATGGAACCCGCAGCATAGAAGATGGCCCACGCCACCGGCAAATCCGTCCACTCGCGAAAAAAGCGGACGGCAGTTGGCGAATTTTTACGCAACGATAAAAACCTTGCTATCGCCCTCGTGCTTTTCCTTGACGAACCCCGATGCCGGCGGCTTTAATACGCGCCCTCCGACATGGCCCGCCCAGCAGGCCATGCGCACCGTAAAATGGCCCGGTAGCTCAGTCGGTAGAGCAGAGGACTGAAAATCCTTGTGTCGCCAGTTCGATTCTGGCCTGGGCCACCATTATTCAGAAGAGCTGTTGACGGATAAGTCCAACTGCGGCTAAAAAGTGAAGCACTACTCAACCGTTGTGACTGCGATTCAGTTCGCTGCTCACTCTGGTGAAAAGACCGGCGTCAAGCCGGTTTTTTCGTTTTCAGGGACGAAAAGAGATGCGCACACCGGTTCTAATTGACGGCTATAACTTCTATTACGGTTGTTTACAGCATTCGCCCTATAAATGGCTAAATGTTCGGGCCTTGGTCAGCGACATCATTCGCGTTCAACAGCCGAAATCGCAGACAACTGATGTGCAATTCTTTTCAGCACCCGTTATCGCCAAACTCGCACTACCCCAATTCAACATCTTTGCAATACTCTTGCGCTTCTATATTCTTCCCGCCTGCCTAAAATTCCTGACAAAAAGCAGAACGCCGCTGTAAATACAAAGCCACTCTCCAAAAAGAGCCGCTATCAATCAGAAATCTTTGAGAGCAATGAGCGGCCAGTTGGCAGACTGAGGCCGCAACGCGAAGGATTCCAACGCAATTCGATAACAGCCTTACCTCCAAATCACAAATGATCAGTAGCGCATTTTATTTCACACCCTTCAATTTCGCTGGGTTCGTGCAAAACGCAATAAAAAAGGAAATATGCCATGACTAGCGCCCAACAACGCGCCGAAATACAACGCCGAATTTGGCAAATCGCCAACGATGTACGCGGCGCCGTCGATGGCTGGGACTTCAAACAATATGTGCTCGGCGCGCTGTTTTACCGCTTTATCAGTGAAAACTTTACTGACTACATCACCGGTGGCGATACGTCGGTCAATTACGCGGCCATGAACGATAACGATCCGCTGATTGCCGCCGCCAAAGTCGACGCGATCAAAACCAAAGGTTACTTCATTTACCCTAGCCAACTTTTTGCCAACTTGGCCGCCACGGCCAACAGCAATGAAAAATTAAATACTGATCTGGCGGCCATCTTTAGAGCGATCGAAAGTACTGCCAATGGATTTCCATCCGAGCACGATATCAAAGGCTTGTTTGCCCATT
>CAZYUS010000056.1:0-18954 GCA_964650615.1 uncultured Pseudomonadaceae bacterium
GAATACCGGCCTGTCACGCCGGGGGTCGCGGGTTCAAGTCCCGTCCACTCCGCCAATCTGCAATATAAAAAAGGCGCTCGCATGAGCGCTTTTTTTATTGCGGTGATTTTTACCTCGAATCGGTGCCGGTGAACCGCCTCCATATCCCTTTCCAAGCTGCCTCCTTTCGGGGAGAATACGCGGCCCACAGCGTTGCGGCGCTGTGTTTAATCAAGTTGGTCGAATCAACACCATTTATTCAACATAACAACAGTGAGTTTCTCATCATGATGGATCGCTTTCGCGAAGGACTAAATGGCCCGTTAGCGTGGACGTTTTTAGCCCTGATCATCATTCCCTTCATTTTTGGTGGGATCAGCAACTTTTTTGTTTCCGGTGATACCGACGTGGTCGCCACCGTTGACGGCGAAAAAATTCGTGGCAGTGAATTTCAGCGCGCCTATCAAAATATGCGCGGCCGCTATGGTGAAATGTTTGATCGCATTTTCAGCACCGAAGAAAAGCAAAGTGAATTTCGCGGACAAGTGTTGGATATGCTCATTGATCAACAAGCGTTGGCCAGTTCGTTCAAGGGGCTGGATCTGCGTATTGCGATGGACGACGTTACCGCCCGCGCGCAATCGTTTCCTGCTTTCCAAGTAGACGGTAAATTCTCACGTCAGCGCGCCGAACAATTATTAATGGCAAACGGTTTGACGATTGGTCAATTTCAGGACCAATTACAGCAAGATATGTTGGCCGAACAATTATTGCGTGGCATCAGCGAAAGCGCATTTGTGTTGCCGACCGAAAGCCAACAATTTTTCCAGTTCGAGCAAGAACAACGTAGCGGACGTTTTATTCGCGTGGTAGCCAACGATTTTCGTTCGACCGAACAACCCGCTGACGCGGAAATCAGCACATGGTACGACACCCATAAAGATGAATACAAAGTGCCGGAGCAGTTGGCGTTGCAATACATCGAATTGAAAGCCTCGGATCTGGAAACGCAAGTCAGCGTTGCTGATGCCGATGTGGAAACCTACTACCAACAACACCAATCCGATTATTTATCCGCCGAGAAACGTCGTGTTGCCCACATTTTGTTGCCGTTGGCGAGCGGTGCCAGTGCCGCCGAGGAAGCAACGGTTCGTCAACAAGCCGACGACATCAAAGCGCGTTTAGCTAAGGGTGACGATTTTGCCCAATTAGCCAAAACCTTCTCACAAGATCCGGTTAGCAAAGACAATGGTGGCGAACTCGATGTGTTGGAAAAAGGCGCGATGGATCCGGCGTTTGATGATGCAGCCTTTGCGTTAACGAAGGAGCAGCCCGTTTCCACCGCCGTGCGCAGCAAATTCGGTTTACACATCATCAAATTATTGGACGTTTTGCCGGGTGAAACGTTGCCGCTGGAGCAAGTACGAGGTGACATCGTCAATGCGTTGAAGCGCGAAAAAGTGAGCAATCTGTTTGCGGAAAAACAAAAAGTATTGGAAGAGAAAAGTTTTGAAGTGAGCGACACCTTGGATGAAGCGGCAAAAGCCGTCGGATTAACGGTGCAGGAAACGCCGCGCTTTTTACGCGATCAACCCACCGGCATTGCGCAATCGCCGGGGGTGATTGACGCCGCATTAACTGACGAAGTGTTAAACGAAAAACGCAATTCCAGTGTTCTGAGTGTTGGTGACGAACATGTCGTTGTGGTGCGTGTAAAAGACTACATCGCCGCCAGCACTAAGCCGCTTGACGACGTGCGCGTGCAAATCGTGTCGACCTTGCAAGACGCGGCGGCGCGCAAAGCGGCGCAAGAGTGGGGGAATGGCGTATTGGTGCGAGTGCGCAATGGCGAAGACGTGGCCGCGACCTTGACCGAAAAAAATCTGAATTGGGAAGGTTTTGAGTCGGTAACGCGTAACAGCCCAGCGCCCGATGCGCTGGTGCGCGCTCAATTGTTTAAAGTGGCGAAACCGAATGGCGACAAACCGTCACTAGCGGGCGTCGAACTGAATAACGGCGATTTTGTGATCGCGCAAATTCACGCGGCCAAGCGTCCCGACGCGGCGACATTAACCGCCGATCAGCAAAAAAGTTACGACGATCGCTTGTCACGTCATGGTGGCGAGAGTGATTACAGAGGCTTTATCAAAGTACAAAAATCATTGATCAAAATCGAGCGCAATGATACGCGCTTGAACGTCGCCGATGCGGCGGCGGGTAATGGTTAATTGAAAGCAAAAAAAAAGCCGCGAAAGCGGCTTTTTTTTTTCGTCGATGTTTATTCGATGTCGGATAGATCCGGCATCGCGGTCATATGAAAACCGCTGTCGACGTGGATCACTTCGCCGGTGACGCCTTGGCACAGATCGGAACAGAAAAACGCGGTGACATTGCCAACATCTTCTTGCGTTACATGGCGTTTCATCGGTGTCATTTTTTCGTAGTACGACAGCATCTTGCGGAAGTTTTTTACACCGCTAGCGGCCAGCGTGCGGATCGGGCCTGCAGAAATCGCGTTGACGCGAATGCCGCGTGGTCCCAGTGCCATAGCGCAGTAGCGTACTGTCGCTTCCAGTGATGCTTTGGCAACACCCATGGTGTTGTAGTTAGGCAGAGCGCGTTCCGACCCCAAGTACGACATCGTGGCGATGGCACCGTTATCGTTCATGTAGGGGCGTGCGGCTTTGGCCATGGCGGCCAAGCTGTAGGCACTGATGTCGTGGGCAATGCGAAATCCATCGCGGTTTACTGCATCAAGAAAATTGCCTTCCAATTGATCACCCGGTGCAAATGCCACCGAGTGAACCAGTATGTCGAATTTGTCCCAATGTTTGGCGACATTGGTGAAAAACCCGTTGATGCTATCGTCATTGCCTACATCGCACTCGTAAGCGATATCAGAATTAAATTCTTTGGCGAACGCCTCGACGCGATCTTTTAATTTTTCATTTTGATAATTGAAACCAAGTTCGGCACCTTGACGCTTCATCGCTTCCGCGACGCCGTAGGCAATCGAACGATCACTGGCCAAGCCAATGATTAACGCACGCTTTCCAGCAAGAAATCCCATGGTTCACCTTTGAGGCGGAATGTGAGGGCGCGAATTTTAGCACAGGCCACCGGCCGCGCACTTTCACACTGCTCTGTCCAGTCTAATCAGACTTTGTGGCAGAGAATTAAACGCTCATCTATCCAGCGATGTTGTGGCTCGACATTGGCGCAGTGTATGTCAGCTTGCGGACAGCGTTTATAAAATGGGCAGCCATTTTTTGCGGGCGATCCTTGTTCGCCACGAACCGGCAATGGCGCGGTGTGAACGCGATGTTGCAATGAAGGACTGCTACTAATCAATATTTTGGTATACGGGTGCAATGGTGCCGAAAAAATGGCGTCGCGCTTGCCGTATTCCATGACGACACCACCGTATAGCACCAATACGTCATCACTCACGTGCTTGACGATACCCAGATCGTGAGAAATATACACGTAAGACAATCCCAAATCATTTTGCAATTGCAGCAACAAATTGATGATCTGTGCTTGCACGGACGCATCCAGTGTTGATACGGGTTCGTCGGCGATAATCAGTTGTGGTTGCGGCAAAATGGCGCGGGCGATAGCGATGCGTTGCCGTTGTCCGCCGGAAAATTGATGCGCGAAGTGCGTTTTTAAATCCGGTTGTAAACCCACCATTAATAATGTTTCGTTAATGGCTTCCTGACGTTGGCGCAATCCCATTTTGGTTAAGTGTTGCAATGCGTGATCCAGTTGTTCGCCCACGCGTACACGCGGGTTCAAACTGGCACTGGGATCTTGAAAAATCATGCGAACATTTTTACGCAGAAGCAGTTGATTGGTTTTCTCTTTATCATGCGTTATTACGCCGTTGACGCGAATGGTTCCTTCGTTCGGTGTTTCGAGGCCGACTAATAAACGCGCTAATGTCGATTTTCCTGAACCGGATTCGCCCACCACGGCTAATGTTTTACCTTTATCGAGCACAAACGAAATATCGCGTAATGCGGTGACAGCGTTACCGCCGGAACGTTGTGCGGTGACATCGAATCGTTTCGTTAATTTTTCAACGTGAAGTAATGAGATCACGATTCTTGTTCCACATTCAAGGGGGCTAAACAGCGATAGCGGTGATTGTCGATATGCGAGAGTGCCACCGTGTGTGCGCAATCGCGAAACGCCCGTGTACAGCGCGGGCCAAAATAACAGCCGACGGGTAAATGATGCATACTCGGTGTATGGCCACGCAACGCCGCCAATGTTGCGCACTCTTTTTCAAAATGCGGAATGCTGTCGAGCAATGCTCGGCTATACGGATGAGCGGGTGTTTGTAAAACACGCTCGGCTGTTCCACTTTCAACCACCTGACCGCAATACATGACGGTGATGTGATCCACTTGTCGCGAAAGCAATGCAAAATCGTGTGTGATGAGCAGCAGGCCCATGCCGCGATCGGCATTGAGTCGAAACAATAGATCTAAGGTTTGCGCTTGAATGGTGACATCCAAGCCGGTTGTCGGTTCGTCGGCGATGAGTAAGCGTGGCTCGCACGCCAGTGCCAGCGCGATCATGACGCGCTGATTGACGCCAATCGTCAGTTGATGCGGGTAGCGCGTCAAAATGGCACTTGAGTTGTTGACGCCGACTTGTGTGAGTAATTCGCGCGCACGATCTTTTCGTTGTCGTGATGAGCCGCCGTGATGCAAGCGAATGACCTCATCTAATTGCCAGCCGACCGTGAACGATGGATTCAAACTGCCCTGAACGTCTTGCAAAATAATGGAGGCGTCACGCGCCAACCAATTGCGTTTTTCGGTATTGGAACAGCGCAACAAATCGTTGTTGGCCAGCGTAAAGTGATCACAGCGAATGCGGGTTTGCTGATCATCCAACAGTCCCAACAATCCTAATACCGCTAAACTTTTACCGGAACCGGATTCGCCGACCAATCCATGCACTTCGCCGTCTTTCATGTGCAGGGAAAAATTGTCCACCACACGGACATCGCCATAAAGATCGGGAAATTCGATACTCAAATTTTCGATATGCAACAAGCTCATGGTGACTCAGTGATGTTGGCCGCGCGGATCAAGCGCATTGCGTAAGGCATCGCCAATTAAGTTAACCGACAGCACGGCTAAAAAAATAGCGCCTCCCGGCACGATAACCGTCCACGGCGCGACTTGAATCAGATCGTGTGCCGAATACAATAATGCGCCCCATTCCGGCAACGGTGCCTGCGCACCCAATCCCAAAAAACCAATCGCGGTGATATCAAGCAAGGCCGTTGACAACGCCAATGTGGTTTGCACGATTAAGGGCGTAGCGAGATTAGGCAGCAAGGTTTGAGTCAGTAATGACAAACCGCCTGCACCATCTAATCGCGCGGCGGCGACATATTCTCGAGTTAACTCTTCGCGTAAACAGCGACGTGTGCTGCGTACAAAATGCGGCAACAGCGCCAACGTAACCGCATAAAGCGAGTTACTTAATCCGGCCCCTAAGGCCGATACTAAAATGATGGCGAAGAGCAGGGACGGGATCGCCAATAACACATCCATGATGCGCATGATGACGATATCGACAATCCCGCCGATAGCTGCACTCAGCGCGCCGATAATAAACCCAGCGATCAACGCGATGAGCACCACCATGGCAGACCAACCGATGGTAAATCGCGCGCCATAAATAATGCGAGAAAGCAGATCACGCCCCAATTCATCGGTGCCAAACAGATGCGTCAACTGTCCTTGCTGAAACCAAGATGGCGGTAACAACTGTTGATCGCTAACCGTATCGAATGGTGAAAACGGAGACAAGTGCTCACCTAAAATGACGCACAATAAAAAAAGCGTAAAAATGAACAACGCTGGCAAGGTGATGGCATGAGCGTTAAATCGTTGCCAAAGGCGCAGGCTCATCGACGCTTTCTCCAGCGCAGCGGATTCAAGCGACTTTGCAAAATATCCATCACCAGATTAACCAACACAATAAAAACACCCAAGGTTAAAACGCCGAATTGTACGGCATGATAGTCCTGCCGTTTCACGGCATCCAAGAGCCATTTGCCAATGCCCGGCCATGCGAAAATATTTTCGGCCAGGACCTGACAGGTGACAAAAACCGAGATCTGTAACGCCAACATATTAAGCAGTGGAACTGCCGCGTTTCGTAACGCATAGACCCATAGCAAACGTGACTCGGGAATGCCTTGTCCTCGTGCCATGCGAATGTAATCACTCTGCAACGAATCCATTAACGCCGAACGTGTAACGCGGGCGATCACCGCAAGCGGGAGAAACGCGAGCACGATAGCCGGTAAGAGCAAATGGGCTAGCGCATTGGCGAAGGCTTCCAAGGCGTAGGGCTGCGTCGACATTATGGTGTCGATTAACATGAAACCGGTGGTTTGTTCGATATCATAAAGAAAACTTAATCGGCCCGATGCCGGTAACCACATTAGCGTCAGGGAAAAAATTAGCACCAAAACAAAAGCCCACCAAAATGTCGGTACTGAATAACCTAATAAGGTTAACGCGCCGATACCACGGTCAGGCCAACGGTGGTGATAACGCGCGGCCGCGACGCCAAGCAATAGTCCCATCGGCAAGGCGATCAACATCGCGAATAAAATAAGTTCAGCTGAAGCGGGCAAGGCATGGGCGAGTTCAACGGTCAACGGATTGCCAGACAAAATATTGTTGCCCCAATCAAGGTTGAACAGTTGCCCCAGAAAATCAACATAATGCGAAAAAAACAATGAAGGTGTTGCCAATAAATCCCAACCTGTCGGCAACGTAGCGATAACGCTGACGCCCAGTAAGGTGCCGAATACGATCCAACATTCGCGAAAAAAAAGTCGTATCACAATTGTTTTTCCGTTCGATAAAAAGAGATTGTACCGGATGAATTGATGCCGACCTGTTTGATGTTGCTGCGCGTGGCTAAATACTGGGTGGCGTGTGCAATCGTTGCCCACGGTGCTCGGTCTCTAAACAGATATTGCGCTTCGTGTTGCGCCATTTTCCGTTGTGCATCACTTTCGCTATTTTTGGCTAATTGCACCAGAGCGTCAAAATGAGGATCACACCAGAACGAACGGTTGGTTCCAGCGGCAATACCGGCACAACTGAGCAGCGGTGTAAAAAAATTATCGGCGTCATTTAAATCGGCTGACCAGCCTAACAACACACTGTCGTGTTCACCGTTGCGCAAGCGACGCAAAAATTCGTGCCATTCCAGATTAACGATTTCGGTCTGTAATCCAACGCGGCGTAAATCTGCTTGAATGATCTCGGCCATTTTTTGCGAGTTAGGGTTGTAAGGACGACTCACGGGCAAGGTCCAAATGGAAATCACTTGCCGCGCGTCCACTCCGGCTTCTTTAAGCATTTTCTGCGCAGCAGTGGGGTTGTAGTCATACTCAGCAAGGCGCGGAGCGTAACCATCCAGCGTCGGTGGTAAAGGACCTTTCGCCACTTGTGCGGCATTGAAATACACCGCTTTGATAATGGCATTGCGGTTGATGGCGAGATTTAACGCACGTCTTACTCGAACGTCGTTAAAGGGGGCCTTTTTGGTATTAAATGCCCAATACGCCACGTTGAGTCCGGGTTGTACTTGCAAATGTAAACGCCGATCTTTTTTGATTAACGATAAATGCGCGGGTGATGGTTGTGCCATCACATCGCACTCGCCGGACCGTAAACGGGCCAAACGTAACGATGGATCGGGCGTGACCACAAACACAATGTTTTTGATGGTGGTGTTGCCGCGATAATAATGCGGATGCGCGGTGTAACGAATGAATTCGCGATTTTCGAAACGTCGTAATTGATAAGGACCGGTACCGACGGGTTCCAGATCGATTTTTTCCATCGCGTTATGATGTTGCAGGTATTCAGCGTATTCGGCAGATAAAATCGAAGCAAACTCCATCGACAGGATAGTGAGAAAATAAGGTGCCGTTTTTTTGAGTTTAAATTGAACCGTGTGATCGTCGATCGCGTCCACCGACTCTAAAATGTCGGCCAGTCCGGAACTGTGAAAATACGGATAATCCCCACCGTTTACGCTGTGATAGGCGTGATGGCTGTCGCGTTGCCGTTCAAAACTAAAGACCACATCACGGCTGTTAAGCGCGCGAGTAGGTTGAAAGCGTGTACTGCTGTGCCATGCCACATCCGTACGCAAGTTGAAACGATAGGTTTTGCCTTGATTACTCACCGACCACGACGTCGCCAATGCCGGTTGCAAACTACCCGTGGTCTCATCACGCATCACTAGGCGGTCGTAGAGCATATTGGCCGACGCATCGAACGTTGTGCCGCTGGTTGCCAGCTGAGGATTAAAACTCTCCGGCGTCCCCTCGGAGCAGTAAATCAACCCGTTAGCGGCCACCTCATGAGATGGAGCGCAGCCTGTTATCCCAGTGAAAAGCACTGCACCAAGCAAGGCCGTGATCGGCAAAAATCGGAAAATAGAGAAACCTCTGCGCATCGGAGCATCGAATGGTGAACACAGCCATTCCACTATTGTACTGTTTTAATTTGTGAAATCGGAATTGGTGCTTAAAAAGCCACCGGATTTTCCATGTCGAAGGTCTGATGAGCACCAAAAATTGTTCGAATTCAGCAAACAAAATCGCTCATCGTTTAATCAATCTTGGACAGAACAGACGGATATCGCGTGCGAAACCTACCGAACAAGCCCAACTCCGCTACGTAATCAGCAAAAAACAATGGCATTTGTGCAATCTTTACCCTTGATTTAACTCGGAAAAATCTATTGACCGCCGAATTTAACTCTAGTTAGTATCGCCTCGGACAGATCAGGCCGACCTATCGGCCGAGCTTGTTGAGCATTGGCGAACCATAACGCTGAGCCATCAAGTTTCCGAGAACCCTCATGACAACCAGGGAGAACTACCTTGAGTACATTTAATAAATCATGGCGCCGAGGCGTCGTCGCGTTGGCTGTTACGGCTGCGTTGGGCTTATGTTCGACAGCGGTATTGGCTGCGGGTGAAGGTATTGTGGGCACCATTGAAGTTGGCTCAGGATCCATTTCGGATTACTCAGTTAGCATTAAAAATCCGCAAACTGGCTATTCGCGGGAGATTCAGCTAACGGATAGTTCGTTTCGGTTTACACAGTTGCCCGTTGGTGAATACGAAGTGACCGTTAGCAAGAATGGCACTGTTGTGGCTAAAGACACCGTGAGAGTTTCTCTTGGTGCTAATGCTGTTGCGAGTTTTGATTTGAATACGTCAGGCGCAGAAACAATTGAGGTTGTCGGTGCTCGTCCTTCAGCGGTTGACCTAACTACTTCAGATTCAGGATTGGTATTAGGAGAGACAGAATTTGATGCAATGCCTGTAGCTCGTAATCTTACTGCTGTGGCTTTGTTAGCTCCTGGTACTGTACAAGGTGAGTCTCGCTTCGGAAACTTGGCTTCTTTCGGTGGCTCATCTGTTGCGGAAAACTCTTGTTTCATTAACGGCTTGGAAGTTACAGATACGCGCCAAGGGTTAGGTTGCGGTTCGGTGCCATTTGAGTTTTACAAAGAATTTCAAGTTAAAACCGGCGGTTATTCCGCTCAATTTGGACGCACCACTGGTGGTGTGATTAACGCAGTGACAAAAAGTGGTACGAATGAGTGGGATTTTGCTGCCACTTACAGTACTCGTCCAGACAGTTTGCGTGAAAGTGGCCAGGTTTCCTACTCGACCATGAACAATGGTGCGTATGATAATGCCGTTTTCCGCGATACAACTGGCGATGAAGCGGACTTCAGTGAATTTACGCTTTCTGCTGCAGGCCCTTTAATCCAAGATAAACTGTTCGTTTACGCGATTATCAATCCACGCAACAGTGAATCATGGTTCGTGGGTGGAGGTGGCTCGACATCCCCTGATAATCGTCGTTATCACGATAAGTCATCGGGTGCTGATAATATGTTCTGGGGTACTAAAATTGACTGGGACATTACAGAAGATCACCGTGTAAGTGTGTTTGCCTACTCCAACCGCAGCGACACTGAACGCGAAGTATATCGTTATAACGCACAGACAGGTGAACAGTCGTTCGTTGCCGCAAGTGGCGGACCGGATGGCCTGCTATTGGAGCGCGGTGGTGAAGCAACAAGCATCACATACACTGGCCATTTAACTGATGATTTGACTCTTTCGGTTTTATCGGGAGAGATCGAGTCACAGTATTACTCGGATCCTTCAAATAAGATCTGTCCTTCTATAACTGACTCGCGGACGACCGATGTTTCTACTCGAGTTGGAGGATTGGTTTTAGCTTGTGGACCTGGTACAGCAACCGGCGAAAACTTTGATAATACGAAACAACAGCGTGTGGATTTGGAATGGGTAATTGGTGACCATATTGTGCATGGTGGTCTCGATTTTCAAACTCGTGATTCTGCCAACAAAACCTATCCGATTAAAGGAGCTTTTGGAACCAACGGTACGTTTACCTATAACACACTAGCAGCAGACCCCGATGGTGCTGGCCCTTTGCGTGGTGGATCTCTGCGCGGGCTCGCTGGCGGGACTTTTTATAACGATTCAGCCACTCCTCTAGACATAGTTCGCAACCGTATTTTTGAAACTACAGCTGGTGGCGGTGAGTTTACCAGCGATATGGAAGCTCTCTACATCGAAGATACTTGGCAAGTGAACGGTGACTTGAGTGTGTCTGTTGGCGTTCGCAGTGACTCCTTAACTAACTATGGATCGAGCGGAAAGGCATTTGCTGATTTTCAGGATCAAGTTGCCCCTCGTTTGGGTGCGACGTGGGATCCAACTGGAGAAGGCAAGTCGAAGGTGTATTTCACTTGGGGGCGTTATTTCCTGCCAATTCCAAATAACACCAATTATCGTATGGCATCGGGTATCTATGATGCGACCACCAACTACACGTTTACTGGCGTAAATACCGATGGCACACCGACGGGCATTACTCCGGTTGGTGGACGTACAGTTGCCGGGGCGACATCGACAAACAGTGCCGGAGACGTCTACCCCGGTACCGACCTGACTCAGACCAAAGAAGCGAAACCGTTTTACAAAGAGGAAACCATTCTTGGATATGAGTCGGAACTTTCGGAAGAATTAACCGGTTCCGTTCGCGCGATGTATCGCGATACCGCCAGTGCGTTGGATGATTATTGCGGCGATTTAGCTCCATGGTGCGTATTATTGAATCCAGGTGAAGGTCAATCTTGGGCGGAGGATTTTGATTTCGACGGTGTCGCAGATGGTCCAGTTGTTTACCACTCTGCAGAGGAAATTGGATTGCCAAAAGCACATAACGAATACTATGCGCTGCAGTTCCAGTTAGATCACCGTTCCGCAGATCTGCGTTGGAGTTTCCTGTACACATGGTCTCGTAGCTTCGGTAACTTCGAGGGTTCCGTCAAATCCGACATCGCTCAAGCTGACGCAGGCATTACGCAAGACTTCGACTTCCCTGCATTAATGGATGGTTCCGAAGGGTATCAGCCAAATGATCGTCGTCATGTGTTCAAGTTCTACGGTAACTATAAAGTGACCGATGCTTGGTCGGTTGGTTGGAACAGCGCGTTATCCGATGGTCGTCCGTTGAGCCGCTTTGGTAATAGCTATCCAGTTGATGACGAGCATCTTTATGGCAGCTATGGAGATACTTTCTACACGTCGGTAGGCGGAAATTACGAGTTTCTCTCTCGTGGTAAAGCTGGTCGTACTCCATGGACGTTTAATCTGGATGTATCTATGGATTACAGCTTTAACGTTAACGGCGTAGACATGAAGGCGAAGCTTGATGTTTTCAACGTTCTTAACATTCAGGAAGTTACGGCTTCGAATGAAGATTACGAAATCACGGCTGGTACTCGTAACCCGTATTATGGATCGCCGACCGTTTGGCAGGCCCCTCGTTCGGTGGCTTTGACATTCGAAGCGCGTTTCTAAAGGTGTTTCCGATGCTCTAACAAAAGCCCAGTGGTTTTCCACTGGGCTTTTTTGTTTTTAAGTAGTCGCAGCTTTAATTCCATATACTAATTTGAATCTTATCATAAAATAAAAAATGGCGGTTAGGTCCTACATGAACGTCGGTATTCAAAATTGGGCTATGGTAGATCAGAGACATTTGAGGCCAAAAAAAGTCGCGTAGCCCGTTATTTGGTATTTCGGGGCAAGAACACAACATTTGACATTTTCCTACTGAGTCGAGTAATAAGTTTCTCAATACGTGAGCTGCGTCACGAAAATACTGCTAGACGATCTATTTTATTACTTGATATTTTCGCTACAAGATTTTCGGCGTGCATTACGTCGTTGAAGTCTTTATTAAAGCAGTTTCGCTTTCATTTAGTTAGGGAATAAAAATGATCAAGATCCTTCTGGTCGATGACCATGATTTGGTGCGCACGGGAATTAAGCGTTTGCTGGATGATGTGCATGACGTGACGGTAGTGGGCGAGGCGAATTGTGGAGAAGAGGCGCTTCGAATAGCGAAGCAAGTTCAACCTGATGTAGTGTTAATGGATTCCAATATGCCAGGCATGGGCGGGTTGGAAGCGTCTAAACGGCTATTACGCCAACTGCCTAATGTAAAAATTATCGCGCTGACCGTTCATATTGATGAACCCATGCCTTCCACGTTTTTGCAGTTAGGCGCGCACGGTTATTTAACCAAAGGCGCTGATGTAGATGAGATGGTATATGCCATTCGCCATGCGTATGCGGGACGGCGTTATATTGGTGCCGATGTCGCACAGAAAATGGCGTTGCGACAAACTAATGTGTCGAGCGAAGAAAATCCCTTCGAGTTATTGTCCGAGCGCGAAACGCAAGTTATGCAAATGATCACGCAAGGGCAACGCGTTCAGTTAATTGCCGAAAAACTTTGTTTGAGCCCGAAAACGGTAAATAGCTACCGATATCGTTTATTTGATAAGTTGAACGTCAATAGTGATGTTGAATTAACGCATTTGGCGCTACGTTACCGCATGGTCGCGGCCGTTTCTTGAAAAAGTTTTTGTCCTGAATTTTTTTTTTGATTATGTGATTTGTTTTATCGCTGCAGAACGACAATCAATATGCCGCTTTTTAAGCGGTAAGTAACCTAATTCGAAAATTTGACCGATAACAGTGCTCCGAAACACTGCCAAATAACCGCTGCGAAAAATTGAGCATTAACCACGGCCTCGATCTTCGTTTTATCGCAATCCATGGTTGCGATGGGGATCGCCATTTATTCGTGAGATTGGCCCTCAATTTAAGGCAACTCGATCACGAAATCCGACCTGACGAATTACATAAACTCAACGCATAAGCAAATGTTTCTACCGTAATAATTCCACATTGACGCTTACAATTCCCCAGCATATAGTCCGGCCCTGCCTAAGGGGGCAGGGTTCCTCGCGTCTAGAGCTATGTAAAAAGCCTTGCGATCTGTTTTCCCTTGGGTGGTTTTGGTCCGGTTACGGACAGAACACCCCCCAATCCTCACACACTGTTAGGAAGAATCATGCCCATGCGTTTCCAAACTCGTTGGGTGGTCACCGCTACTGCGGTCGCCAGCCTCGTTTCGGGTGCTGCACTGGCGTCAGGCGCTTTAGATGCCTCGCTACAGTTGCAGAAGCAAATTAGTCGTGCTGCCGCCGATAGCCAAAAAACGGTTGATAACTTGGCCGAACAAAAGGCTGATATGGCCGGCGAATACAAGCAATTGTTGCAGCGTATCGACAGCCTGAAGGTCTACAACAATCAGTTAAAAGACATGGTTAAAAGCCAGTCAACTGAAATGGGCGCGATGAAGCTTGAAATCGCCAGCGTTGATGACACCGAAAAAGGCATCGCGCCGTTGATGCAACAAATGGTCGATACGATTGATCAGTTTGTGAAACTGGACGCGCCTTTCCTGATGGAAGAGCGCACCAAGCGCGTGCAAAAATTGCGCGCCAATATGCAACGTGCCGACCTGACCACGGCAGAAAAATACCGTCAAATTCTCGAAGCCTACACCATTGAAATGGATTACGGTGTTAGCTTGGAAGCGTACCAAGGCAAAGTAGAAGACCGTACGGTCGATTTCTTGCGTTGGGGTCGCACCGTTTTTGCCTACCAAACGTTGGATGGCAACGACACTTATGTGTGGGACATTGGTTCCAAAGAATGGAAAAAGTTGGGTGACGAATACCGTTCGTCGGTCACCAATGCCATCCGTATGGCGCGTAACCAAGCCACTAAAGATTTGGTGAAGTTGCCAGTCGCTGCGGCTGTGGAGGCTCAATAATATGAAACGTATTCTTTCTTTAGTTGCTGCCGCAACCTTGTTTGCCAGCACCGGTGTGATGGCAGCCGATGCACCGCAAGCTGCTAATCTCGATCAGCTGCTCGACATGGTGCGCAAAGCGCAAACCGCCGACAGCGAGTTGAACAAGAAGCGAGAAGAGCAATTCCGTGCCGCTCGTGATCAACAAGCCGCTTTATTGAACCAAGCCAAGCAAGAATTGAACGCCCTCGAAAACGAAGGTGAGCGTCTGCAGGCCGAATTCAAACGTAATGAAGAAGAACTGGCCAAATTAGAAGAAGCCAAAACCCAGCGTATTGGTGACTTAGGTGAGTTGTTCGGCGTGGTTCGTCAGGTTTCGGGTGACACTGCTGCACGCTTGAGCCGTTCTTACATCAGCGCACAATTCCCGGGCCGTGAAAAAGCACTGGAAACGATGGCGCAATCGAAAGGCTTGCCGAAGATTGACGATTTGCGTCAACTTTGGGTTGAAATGCAACGCGAAATGACCGAGCAAGGCAAAATGGCCAAGTTCAATGCCTCGGTTACGTTAGGGGATGGTACCGCACAAGAGCGTCAAATCGTTCGTGTTGGCGCGTTCAATCTGTTGCAAAACAACGAATACGCTTTGTACAACGCTGAAACCAAGCAAATCCAAGAATTGTCGCGTCAACCGAGTGCGACCAACGAATTGGATTTAGCCAAAGATTATTCGAAAGCCAGTTCGGGTATCGAACCGGTTTTTGTTGACCCGTCGCGTGGCGCCTTATTAAGCCTAGTTGTGCAAGCCCCCAGTTTCGCCGAACGTTTTGACCAAGGTGGATTGGTCGGTTACATCATTATTTTTGGTGTATTAGGTCTAGGTCTTTTGATCGTTTTAGAACGCGTCGTGGCGTTGACGATTATGGGTTCTAAGATCAGCGCCCAGTTGAAGAATATGAACACGCCCAATGATAACAACCCGTTGGGTCGTGTCATGAAAGTGTATTTTGCCAACAAAAACGCCGATACCGAAAACCTCGAATTGAAACTTGACGAAGCCATCATGAAAGAAGTGCCGAGCATTGAGCGCGGTATTGCTTTGGTGAAAGTTTGTGCGGCGTTAGGCCCCTTGTTGGGTTTGCTTGGTACCGTGACCGGTATGATTCAAACCTTCCAAATCATCACCATGTTTGGTGCCGGTGATCCGAAGTTGATGGCGAGTGGTATTTCGACCGCGTTGGTCACTACCGTACAAGGTCTGTGTACTGCTATTCCTTTGGTCTTCTTGCACACGTATGTGTCGGGTCGTTCGAAGAACATTATTCACGTGTTAGAAGAGCAATCAACCGGTTTGCTGGCTCAACACACGGAGAAATAACGCCATGATTTGGTTCGCGGAACTCCTAGAAACCATCAGCCGCTTTATCGACACGGGCGGACAGGTGTTGTACATCATCGCTTTGGTGCTTTTTATTCAATTTGCACTGGTTTCTGAGCGTATGTACTACTTCTTGATGGTTTATCCAAAAGAGGCCCGCCAACTCATCTCCAATTGGCATGCTCGTAAAGATACGACTTCGTGGACTGCACACCGCATTCGTGATGCTTGGCTTTCTCAAGCAACCATTAATCTTAATGCGGGTGTTGGTCTGATCAAGTCGCTTGTCGCTGTCAGTCCCCTTATCGGCTTGTTAGGTACGGTGTGGGGGATGATTCAAGTTTTCGACGCGTTAGCTACGCAAGGGGGCGGAAATGCTCGCTTGATGGCCGCTGGTATTTCGATGGCCACTATTCCGACTATGTGCGGAATGGTGGCGGCAATTGCGGGTCTGTTTGTCAGCACCCGCGTTGAATCGATGGCCCGCGATCGCGCCGACAGCTTGGCCGACAGTATGCCGCACCACTAATGGGGATAGACTGGCATGGCTAGAAAATCACGTTCGCAGTTGGAGGAAGCCCAGATCGACATGACGCCGATGCTGGATGTGACCTTCATCATGCTGATCTTTTTTATCACCACCAGCTCTTTCGTAAAAGAATCTGGGGTGGAAGTACTGCGCCCGAACGCGGCCGAGGCAAAGGCAAGACCTGAAGCTAACGTGTTCGTCGGTGTTACGGCTGATAACCAAGTCTATGTCGATAAGCGTGCCACAGAGGTTGGTGCCGTTCGTCAAATGATAGAAGTTATTCGAGCGGAAACACCGATTGGCGCAGTGGTCATTCAAGCAGACAAACGTTCTAAAACCGGCACCGTGGTTCAAGTCTTGGACCAAGTTAAAATGGCCGGTGTTGAAAACGTTTCCGTTGCGGCCACGGTGGAGTAAACGATGTTGAAATATATTGTTGCTCTAGTGGGCGGTACGGTCGTTGCCTTTGTTTTGTTTTTATTCATGGCTTCATTGGTTGAAAAGACCGAAGCCAAATACGATAAATCCAAGTCGGCGCCGATCGAAATCGCCATGGTTAAGCCCAATGAAGAAGTAAAGAACAAAGAACGCCGTGTTCCGCGCAAACCGGAACCGCCTAAAGCGCCACCGCCGCCGACGGCCGAACGTGTTCAGTCTAATGAACGTCCGGCTACTGGTCCGGTCATCGAAGGCTTGAAAATCTCCAATGTAGGGATGGGGTCATCCGGTGACGGTATCGCGATTGGTGGTGTTTCGGGTGGTTTTGCTGGCCCGAATACCGGTGCTGGTGCCGGTATGGATGGCGACGCGATTCCGGTGGCTACCCTGCCGCCGCGCTATCCGCGTGAAGCCGCTCAACAAGGCATCGAAGGCGTTGTGTGTTTCAAAATGACCGTTGGAGCCGATGGGTCGGTGCAGGAACTGGAACAAACCAGCGCCAAGCCGCCGCGTGTTTTCGACCAAGAAGCGCGTCGCGCGTTGTTGAAGTGGAAGTTCAAGCCGAGTTTTGTCGATGGCAAGCCAGTGGCTTCGCCTAACAAACGATTCTGCTTGGATTTCAAACTCGACAAGTCGCAATAAGACAGGAGCTGAATATGAAATTAAAGCTGAAAAACGCTGCGCTTCTGTCTGTGTTGGGTTTGTGTATGGCTACCACAGCGGTCGCCTTCGAAACCAAGTACACGACCAACTGTAAGCCGTTGGCTCCAGAGCAAGCGGATCCCAATGCGCCGAAACGCAAGTTGCAGTTGCCGAGCGAAAGCACCTACAAAGCCTTGTCGAAGATTCAAGATCCGATTGGCAAAAATCAATACGATGAAGCCATTCAGATCTTGCAACCTTTGCTCGAACGCAGTTTAAGTGAATACGATCGCGCGACGGTGCAGCACAACTTAGCCTTCCTCTATGCCCAAAAGCAGCAGTGGAATAAAGCGATCGAAGCGGAAGCGTTCTCGATTAATTCTGGCCAAATGCAAGAACAGCAAGAATTGCAGGCACGTCAGAATTTGGTGTTCTTTTATAACGCCACCGAGAACATGGCCAAAACGCTGGAGGCATTGAAAACATACTTCGAACACGCTTACGCCGTGAAGCCGGATATGTATTTGATGCTGGGCAGCATTTACGCGCAGATGGGCAAGTTTCAAGAAGCAATTTGCCCGACCTATATTGCGATTAGCAAACATCCGCAACCGAAAGAAAGCTGGTTTAGCATTTTGCTGGCTTCGCATTACGAGTTGAAGGATATCGCGGGCGCAACCGTGGTCGCGCGTGAGATGCTCGATCTGTATCCGAACAACAAGAACAATTGGAGTCAACTGTCCAATCTGTACTTGCGTCAGGAAAAAGATCAAGAAGCGTTAACGCTGATGGAGTTAGCTTATTTACGCGGCTATCTCGAAAAAGAATCTGATCTGAAAAACCTGTCGTCGCTGTATAGCTTGAACTACATTCCGTATAAATCGGCCATGGTGTTAGAGAAAGCGATCGAAGAAGGGAAGGTACCGGCCAGCGACAAAACATGGCGTCAAGTGGCCCAGCAATGGACCGTCGCGCGTGAGCTTGATAAAGCAGCGCGCGCTTATGGCGAAGGCGGCAAGTTTGTTAATGACGGTACGTTCTTGGCTTATCAGGGCGAGTTGTACGCCGAGATGGAAAAGTGGAAAGAAGCATCAGCGACTTTCACTAAAGCCATCGAGAAAGGTGGGCTTAAAGATGTGGGGCGTGTGTACCTGAATATTGGTATCGCGCAATTCTACTCGGGCGAGCTCAACAAAGCGTTGGCCAACCTTGAAAAAGCGTCGAACTATGATAAATCGGCAAAAAATGCCCAGTCGTGGATTGCGTACATTAACGAGCGCATAAAAGCGAAAGGCTAATTTCCGGTTGAAGAAATAAACAAGGCCGTGGAGGAATCCCTTCACGGCCTTTTTTATTTGGAGTCGTTTTTTTGCGCTTAACTCCTATACTGAAAACAACGAAGGGGAGGCGGAATGACCACCACAAAATCATGTCAAGATTGGGTAAAGCAGATCGCAACGGCTGAACTGCCATCGTTTGGTCAAACTCTCGCTCAGATTGGTTCGATAAATGAATTTATGATTAGCCACGCGGCCGAGTTAACGCGCGTGGTATTGCGTGACCCATCAATGACGGCCAAAGTGCTGCGCGTTGCCAATACGGTTCATTTCAACCCTTCGCAAAAAAAAATCAATACCATCAGCCGCGCGGTGATCATTTTAGGTTTTCAAACCATACGTTCGTTGTGTGTCGCTACCTTATTA
>CAZYUS010000057.1:0-14063 GCA_964650615.1 uncultured Pseudomonadaceae bacterium
GCATCGCGGCCCGAAACGCCTCATTGGCCCCGACATCGACAATAACGCCCTCACCAGCTAGCACCGGCGGAAAATAACTGGGTTTAGCGTGATAAAAGGTGATATTGGCCTGTGTCTCTTTGGCGAACGAGCAAGCGCGCGCCACGGTGGCTTCCATCAAATCACCGCCGTCTACCGGCACCAGAATATGTTTGAACATGGCTCTCTCCTTTTGTCATCTAGCGCTATCGTTACCGACTATTCGCATCGAGTATATGACATCGGTCAATGAAAGGGGCGAGAGCCCAGCCCCTTTCATTTTGACGCGCTTGATTACGGCGCCAACGTGGCCGCTTTAAGCGTACCGATCAAGGTTGATGTTGCCGCCGCCGCGTGCTCACGAGCGCCGTTAATCGCCGCCACCAATGCCGAGCCAACGATCACACCACGCGCTCCAGCGCGCAACGCCGCGCTCACGTGTTCCGGCGTTGAAATACCAAAACCTAAGATCGGCGGCGCGCTACCTTCGCGCTGTAAAACAGCCAGCAAATGCGACAACGGCATACCGGCCCCGTTGTCTGCGCCGGTGACACCGGCGCGCGACAACAAATAGACATAAGCTTGCGATGATTGCGCAATCGCTTGTGCCGCCATCAATGAGGCATTCGGTGCCAAAATAAATACGGTTTCCAATCCGAGAATGTCACATTGCGAGCGCAATTCATTTGCTTCGCGTAGTGGAATATCCGCCACCAAAATCGAATCGACTCCGACATTTTTGCAGCGCTGCAAAAAAGCAGTCATTCCCGGCCCAATCAATAAATTGGCGTACAACAATAACCCGATGGGAATATCAGGATGACGGCGACGAATTTCCGCCACCAGCTCAAGCGCCTGTGGTGGTTCGGTGCCGTTGGCGCGCGCGGTATTCACCGCGTCGACGATAACCGGTCCATCGGCCACCGGATCGGAAAACGGTATGCCTAATTCCAACGCGTCGGCACCGGCCGCAATCGCGGCATCAATCGTTTGCAAACAGCGTTCGCGATCGGGAAATCCCAACACAAAAAACGGGATCAGTGCGCCTTCGTTGCGCGCGTTTAAACGGTTGAATAGCTGTTGATAACGAGACATTTTTATTGCTCCATCGCCATTAAATGGTCACGTACATGATTGATGTCTTTATCGCCGCGACCACTTAAATTCACGATCACATTCATGGGGGTATCCAGTGTTTGCGCTAATTGCATGGCGTAAGCCAAAGCATGCGACGACTCCAATGCCGGAATAATGCCTTCACATTTAGCCAGCCGCTGAAACGCATCGAGTGCCTCACGATCCGTCACCGAAACATACTGCGCGCGACCACTGTCTTTGAGGTACGCGTGTTCGGGACCGACGCCGGGATAATCCAACCCCGCCGAAATCGAATGCGACTCTTCAATCTGTCCGTTTTTATCTTGCATGATGTAGGTGTAAGCGCCGTGCAAAATACCACGCGAACCGGCGCTTAAGGTCGCACCGTGTTTGCCGGTCGCGACGCCGCTGCCCCCCGCTTCGACGCCAATTAATTGCACCGTTTTGTCGGCAATAAAATCGGCAAAAATACCGATTGCATTCGAACCACCACCGACACAAGCGATCACCGCATCCGGCAACTGCCCCAGTTGTTGTTGAATTTGCGCACGAGCTTCTTTTCCGATCACGCGTTGAAATTCGCGCACCATAGTTGGAAAAGGATGCGGTCCGGCCGCCGTACCCAATACATAATGGGTATCGACGAACGTCGCCGACCAATCACGCAGCGCTTCGTTGACGGCATCTTTTAGCGTGCCGCTGCCGGCCTCCACTGCGACGACTTTTGCGCCCATTAACTGCATTCGAAACACATTGGCCTGTTGCCTAGCGCAATCTTTCGCGCCCATGTAAATAACGCATTCCAATCCGAGCAACGCACACGCTAAAGCGGTTGCCACGCCGTGCTGACCGGCACCGGTTTCGGCGATCACCCGTTTTTTACCCATGCGTTTGGTAAGCAGCGCTTGCGCCAACACTTGATTGGTTTTATGCGCACCACCGTGCAACAGATCTTCGCGTTTCAAAAACACCTTCATGGGCGTATCGGCTAAAAAATTGCGGCATTGATACAGTGGTGTCGGACGACCGGCATAGGTGTCGAGCAACTGACTGAGTTCGTCATTAAACGCGGTATCACAGCGCGCTGAATCAAACGCCGCACTTAATTGATCGAGCGCCGGTAACAAAATTTCCGGCACGTATTGACCGCCAAAGGCACCAAAGCGCGTTGCATTAGTCATGATAAATTCCCGTCGCCAAGGTTTGGCGTAGTTGTGAAAATAATTGCTGAAGTTTGACCGCTGATTTGACACCGGGTTGTTCTTCGACGCCGGAGTTCACATCGATCATTGCGACGCCTGACGCAATCGCTTTTGCAACATTGGAAGGACCAATACCGCCAGCCAAGATCAGATTGTTTTTATCATCCAACGATGACAACCACTGCCAATCGAACGCCAGACCATTGCCGCCACGTTGCTCGCCTTTATAATCGAGCAAGACACGATTGGCCGATATGGATGATGCACGCAACGCGTCGATATCACGGCGTTCGGCTACGCGATGCACCGACCAGATCTCGACGTCAGCACTTAACGCGGTTCGTAATGACGCGCTGTCCGAAGCCGAATAATCACCGTGTAATTGCACCGCCGACAACGACAATGCTTCAGCGATTGCGACAATTTCACCGACATCGTGATCGGTGAACACACCGACGAAGTTTAACGGCGCGGCCGTCACTAAACATTTTGCCTGCGCCAACGTGACCGCTCGCGGTGAACGCGTCGAAAAAATCAAGCCACCATAACTCGCACCGGCCGCATACGCCGCTGCCACGTCCTGCGCGCGGGTCAGACCGCAAATTTTTACCGGACCAAACGCTAATTCACGCGCGGCTAATGACAACACCGGCGCTTGCATCAGTGAACTGCCAACCAAAAAACCGTTGACCAGCGGTGCAAGACGACGCACATCTGAATGATGACGTATGCCTGATTCACTGATTACCGGAACCGATAAACGACGCGATTGCAGCAAACGTTCAGTGGTCGCTAAATCAATTTTTAAACTGCGTAAATCGCGATTATTGACGCCAATCAACGGCGCTTCCAGCGCGATCGCTCGTTGCATTTCGGCTTCGTCATGTACTTCGGTTAAGGTATGCAGTCCGCATTGCGCCGCCGCACGCGCACACTCGCGATAACCCGCATCATCAAGCACCGATAACATTAACAACACCGCATCAGCACCGGCGGCATACGCCTCGAAAACTTGCACGGGATCGACGGTAAAATCTTTTCTTAGCAACGGCGACTCCGTTAATTGCCGCGCGGTTTTCAAATCACCGATCTCGCCGCCAAAATATTTTTTGTCAGTCAATACCGAGATCGCATCGGCAATGCCTTCATAAGCCGGAATAAAATCACCGATTTCACCACCACGCAACGCCCCTTGTGAAGGCGATTTACGTTTGCATTCAAAAATAAAACGTGTCCCCGACTGAGATACTGCTGCCGTAAAATCACGCACCGAACCGTATTGCGCAGGCCGCGTAAAATCACGCGGACGTTGAACACGCAATTCATGGTGTTTGTTGGCGATGATTTGCGCCAACACATTAGAAGGGATTTCAGCCGACATAGGGCGTTTCCTTTTTGAGCGCCTGCAAGACACCTAAGGCACTGCCATCGCGCAAGATCGCGTGCGCCGTCGCCACGCCGGACGCCAGCGATTTTTCTTTTTTCATCAACACCAAACCTGCTCCGGCATTCAATGCGATGGCATCGGCAAACGCCGCACGTCCATCTCCGCCTAGAACCGATTCGATTTCGCGGGCATTAAATGCGGGATCACCGCCACGCAATTCACTTAAATCACGCGTCGGCAAATGCACTTGCTGTGCGTCAATACTCTGCAAACTCACTTCGTCATTTTTAAGCGAAGCCACCAAAGTGGTTTGATGCAAGGCTAATTCGTCCGTACCACCGTTGACCACCCACGCACGTTTTACACCGAGATGACGCAAGGTCTCGGCGACGCGACTTAATAATGTGGCATCGTAAACGCCCATTAATCGCACTGCCGGTCGTGCCGGATTGATGATCGGTCCAAGCAAATTAAACACACTGCGAATTTTTAATGCTTGGCGCACGGGCATCGCGTGTTTGACACCGGGATGATAAATCGGCGCATGTAAAAAACATAAATGATGATCGTCCAATAACTCACGCGCCCGCTCGGCGTTGATTTCGGTATTGATGCCGAGCGCTTTTAACACGTCACTGGAACCCGATTGCGAACTGACGGACCGATTACCATGTTTAACGACCGGTACGTTCGCCGCCGCCAAAACAAACGCCACCGCTGTCGAGACATTAAGCGTGCCGAAACCATCGCCGCCGGTTCCGCAACAATCCATGGTTTCATAATCAGGACGGGCAAACGGCTGCGCGGCGGCTAACAACGCGCGCGCCGCTCCGGCGATCTCCTCAGCGGTTTCGCCTTTGCAGCGCAATGCCACCAGAAAGGCGGATATTTGAACCGGATCCATTTCCCCTTTTACGATTTGGGTGAAAACGTATTCGACTTCAAGCGACGTCAAATCCTCACCGACGCAAACTTTTTCAAGCAACCGTTGCATACGTTTTCTCCACCACTAATTGTTCGAGGATGTTGCACAACAAATGACGGCCATGTGTCGTCAAAATTGATTCAGGATGAAACTGCAAACCGAGTAATGGCTGATGTGCGTGCTTGACCGCCATGCACAAGCCATCGGCCTGCGCGATCGAAATCAGATCTGCCGGTAATGTGGTGGCGACTAAAGAATGATAACGTCCCACTAAAAATGACGTCGGCAATCCGCGAAAAATCGCATCTTGTTGATGCGTCAAAACCGATCGTTCGCCGTGCATCGCGTGCGGCGCGCGCGCCACCACACCGCCGCACGCCACAGTAATGGCTTGGTGACCTAAACAAATACCGAGTATCGCATAGCAACCGCGCAATTCGTTGATATAAGCAATGCAATGTCCGGCCTGTTCAGGTGTTCCCGGCCCTGGTGAAATAACCAATAAAGGATTATTTTTTTTGTCGAGAATAGCTTGCAGTTGAGCAACACTCGTGGTGTTTCGCACCACCGTTAACGGCGCACCCAGTACCGCAAATTCCTCCACCAAATTGTAGGAAAATGAGTCGAAGTTATCGACTAATACGACGTCACGAGACGGCATCATGTTGTACTCCGTTAAGCGCGTTCGAAGCCACAATTGCACGTAAAACGGCTTCGGCTTTTCGCGTTGTTTCATCGGCTTCGGCTTGCGGATCAGAAGCGAGCACCACACCTGCCCCCGCCTGCACAACTGCCGTGCCACGTTTTATCACGGCAGAACGGATCACGATCGCACTATCGAGATCGCCACGCGCGTTTATGTAACCGACCGCGCCACCGTAAAATCCGCGTTCTTTGTTTTCGATTTGACGAATGATTTCAATGGCACGAATTTTTGGCGCGCCGCTCAATGTTCCCATCGGCATCGAGGCGGCTAACGCGTGTAACGCGTGCAATTCGGTTTTAAGCGTGGCGCGCACCCGTGACACCAAATGCATGACGCGCGCGTAGCGCTCCACTTTCAGCAAATCCGCCACATAACGCGTACCGTGTTGTGCCACGCGCGCGACATCGTTGCGGGCCAAATCAACCAACATCATGTGTTCGGCAACTTCTTTATTATCAAGACGTAATTCCGCTTCTAATCGCGCATCCAGATCGAGGTCAATAGCGCCGTTCTGATCACGGCCACGCGTACGCGTACCCGCTATAGGCAACACTTCCACTTGGCGCGTACTCGCATCCACTTTCACCGCACTTTCTGGCGATGCACCAAGCAAAATTTGCTCACCGAAATTGGCATAAAATAAATAGGGACTGGGATTACTTTGCTTTAAGATCCGGTAAGCGAAAAACGGTTGCGGACATGGCAATTCAAATTGCCGCGAAATCACGATTTGAAATGCATCACCAGCATATAAATATTCTTTGGCCTGCTTAACGTGTTGGCAAAATGCTTCATCGCTGACCGACACACGATAATCATCACGCGTAAACCTTGCGTTCACTGGCAACGCGTGAGGCTCGATTACGCTGGCTAATTTTTCTGTCATATCGGCCACTTGCCGACTCATGTCGTTGAGCACGTGTGCCGAGCGTTCGCCCGCAAACACCACCGCGCTAATCTGTGCGCCACCACGGCGCGGGATCGCCACCATCACATCCGGTATCAGCAAATAAAAATCGCCTTGTTCGCGTTTCGTCATCAATGGTGCAAACTGTTCGTAATTTTCAATGGCTTCAAAAGCAAAACCACCGACCAACTGTAAAACACTTTTATCGTCGTCATTATCAATGGCGACCGATGACAACAGCTCACGCAGCACGCGATAGGATTTATCGTTTTTTAATCGTTCCATCTCATCCAGATCGACGTCCACTGCGGGAATGCGTAGCGTCGCGCAATCGTGGCCTTCTTCGTATGGATAGGACGTTTGTGCCAAAAAATGACGCAGTAAGTGACGGCCATTTTGATTTAACGCCTGCAACATTACCTGATCGCCGCAGCCGCTGACGGCCATGCAACTCGATACAAAAGCCAGACTCTTTCCGTTATCAATACCGTTACTGTCAGCCGTTTCTAGCAGCAACGTATTGGGTTTTTGTCCGTTTTCAGTAAGCGCAGCATAAACAGCACTACCGCTTAATTGCACCGAAAGTTGACGACGCAAACACTGTAAATCGGCCATCAAAGGGTTCTCCCGATCGCCGGTGCCAACACCGCGAGATCATGCATTAGTTGCTCGAATTGCGGCGGCGTCAACGATTGTTTGCCGTCGGATAATGCTTGTGCCGGATTGCGATGCACTTCGACCAATACTCCGTCAGCGCCGCAAGCAATCGCCGCTTTGGTGAGTGGAGCGACCAATTCGCGTATACCGGTGCCATGCGACGGATCCACTAAAACCGGCAAATGGGTTTTACGTTTTAAGTAAGCGACGGCATTAAGATCCAGTGTATTGCGCGTGGCAGTTTCAAAAGTGCGAATGCCGCGTTCTACTAAAATCACATTCGGATTACCCGCCGCGACTATGTATTCGGCGGCCAGTAATAATTCTTCGATGGTGGCGGAGAGTCCGCGTTTTAACACGATCGGTTTGCGTGTTTGTCCTACCACTTGTAACAAGCGAAAGTTCTGCATATTGCGCGCACCAATCTGCAACGCATCGACGTGGTCGATAAATAAATCAACATCACCGGTGTCGATCACTTCGCTGACCGTCGGAATGCCTAATGCTTGCGAGACGGTTTTAAGCAAACGCAATCCTTCTTCGCCGTGACCTTGAAAACTGTAAGGACTGGAACGCGGTTTGTAAGCACCACCGCGTAGCGCGCGTGCGCCGGATTTTTGCACCGCAGCGGCGGTTTCGAATAATTGTTCTTCGGATTCCACCGCACACGGGCCGGCGATAACGACAATTTTTTCACCTCCGATAGCGACATTGCCGATATTCACCACGCTGTCATGCCCTTTCATTTCACGGCTGACCATTTTATAGGGCGTTAAAATCGGTTTTACCGATTCAACTAAAGGATCGCTTTCAATATTCAATTCGGCGAGTACGCGCTCATCGCCTAGTGCACCTAAAACGGTGCGCTCTACACCAGGTAGATACAACGGTTTCAATCCACGCTCTTCAATGCGTTTCATCAAGTGCATGGCGTCCGATTCGGTGGCTTCCGGTTTTAATACGACGATCATATTTATTACTCCAAAAAAAATAATAAGGCCCGCGATGGCGGGCCTTGGCAAACTGGAACGTGTTTTTGTTACACGCAATAGTGAGCAACCCGCATCAGGACGAGGGCCACCACCACCACATATTGTTTAACGATTGTTGCTTCACGATAATTTCCTTTTGAACATAAAAAAAGCCCGCTGGATGAGCGGGCTTTGCATTGTCTGACGCGTATGAATTTTTCTTACGCGCGAACGCCCGCTGCCGGTTGATTCCACCACCAGCGCCAAGCGTTATTGAAAGTTGTGTGTGTCGCGTTCATGGGCCGGACCTTAAATGTAGCGACAACGCGCTGTCAAGCAGGTAATGGTCAAGCCGACCCAATGAAAGCTCACGTCCGACCGGTTTTGATCGTCTTTGACGAAAGCATGACTTACCTGTTCATAGACGCTGGGATGATTTGGCTCGCGACCGAGCACCGCGATGACCCCGAACAACAACATAAAAGCGATACGATATTTGTTCATGACCGACTTCCTTGACTCTCCTGCGCTACTAGACGTAATTCAGCGACGTTTGGTTTACCTAAATGTAAAAAATAATTTTCGCATCGTCTCGTTATCGCGCGGTTGTTGTTGCCAGTACGGGCTGTTCCCCGCTTCACGTTGCCGCATCCGGTGGCTCGTCGATCGGTTCGATAGGCGCGCTTTTCAACCGGCCCGATTTACGCAAACCTTCACGTAATACATATTCGATTTGCGCATTCAGCGACCGCAGCTCGTCGTCGGCCCAGCCTTGCATGGCGTCCATGATCTTTTCATCAATACGTAATGCGAAGGCTTTTTTTGCCACGACTCAAACCTCGATCCGGTTAACCAAACGCTCACACTCCGCCTTTAACCGTTGTACAAACTGCCGGTATTCACCACCGGTTGCGTGTTTTGCTCACTGCACAACACCACCAATAAATTGCTGACCATGGCGGCCTTGCGTTCGTCGTCGAGATCGACAATGCCCTGCGTGTTTAACTGTTCAAGTGCCAGCCGTACCATGCCAACTGCGCCTTCAACCACTTTTTGACGCGCTGCGATGACCGCTGTGGCTTGTTGGCGACGCAACATGGCGTTGGCGATCTCCGGTGCGTAGGCAAGGTGGGATATGCGCGCTTCAATCACTTCAACACCGGCCTTGCTTAACCGTTCGTGGATCTCTTGCCGCAGCTGATCGGCGATCACATTGGCGTGCGAGCGCAGCGCCGTTTCACCTTCTTCGTGCTGATCATAAGGATAACTGGTGGCTAAGTTACGCAGTGCCGACTCACTTTGAATGCTGACAAAGCCCTCGTAATCATCGACCTGAAACATGGCCTCAGCCGTATCCACCACCCGCCACACCACGACTGAGGCGATCTCGATGGGATTGCCGTGCGCGTCGTTCACTTTGAGTTTGGAGCTTTCAAAGTTGCGTACCCGTAGGCTGATCTTGCGCTTGCTGTAAAACGGATTCGCCCAGCGCAAACCGGTGTCGCGGCAAGTACCGACATACGAACCGAACAGCTGCAACACTTTACCTTCGTTGGGATTGACCATGAAAAAGCCAAACCAGCTAATAAAAGTTACCAGCGCCAGCAATAACGCGAACAGCTTTAACACGGGCGGCAACTCCACCAACGCCACCACGCTGACGATCTGCAACGCCGCCAAGACGCCGATCATCGCGTAGCCCGACGGCGCGGAGCGGTTGATTTCTTGGGTCATGATGCTCTCCTTAAGATGCGACCCCACAGTGGTCGCTTGATTGAAATGATATTGTTTTGATATCACATTGTCGAGTGCGCGCTTTGTTAACAGGTGTTTCAATCTCGCGATCCGTTTAAACCATTTCGGCGCGACCTGCGTCAGAGGGTACAAATGCCCGCCAATCGGCCATTTTGAATTCCACGTTGATAAGAAGGAGCACTCCATGCGTATTACCCCCACCGCCGCCATTTTGGGTTTGTTGTTAACCGTTTGCGTGTTACCGGCCGCATTGGCTGGCAAAGTCATCGACCACGGTCGCTATGGCGATGTGGACAAAGTCAACGGCGATATCGAGATCGGGAAACAATCCGAAGCCGGTAATCTGGACACGGTTAATGGCGACATCGAAGTGGATGACGGTAGCACCGTCGGCGAAATGGAAACCGTCAACGGCTCGATCGAGCTGGGGAACACCGTGACGGCCAAATCCGCCGAAACGGTAAACGGGTCGATCCGAGGTAAAACCGGCACCCGCATCGACGGACCGGTGGAAACCGTAAATGGCAGCGTTAATCTGGACAACGGTTCGGACGTGCGTGAAGTGTCGACGGTCAACGGCGATATCACACTGGAAGGTACGCGCGTGGCGCGCGACATCGAAACCGTCAATGGCGATGTGCGCTTAAGTGGGAACAGCAACGTCGAAGGCACGGTGACCTTCTCCAAGCCCAGCGGTTGGGGCTGGTTTAATAACAGCAAAAAACCGAAATTGATTATTGCCGCAGGCGTGACCGTGAATAAGGTGGTGCTGGAGCGAGAAGTCGAACTGCAAATCGACGCTGCCGCCAAAGTTGGCACTATCGATCGCCGCTACGAATCAAACTAAACGTAAACCGTGTGCAAGGCGACGAATGTGTCGCCTTTTTTTATGGCCGAAAACTACTCCCGTACAAAAATCACTCAAGCCCAAATCGCCTTATCGACTTGCCGGTGCATACGCTAAAATGGACGCTGTTCTGTCTATTTTGATGACCATTTACTATGGCCGAGTCCGAAAAAAAGCCCAGCAATTTTATTCGTCAAATCATTGATGCCGATCTGGCCAGTGGTAAACGCACATCTGTTGTTACCCGATTTCCGCCCGAGCCGAACGGCTACTTGCACGTCGGCCATGCCAAATCCATTTGCCTGAATTTCGGTTTGGCGCGCGATTATAACGGTCAATGCCATCTGCGTTATGACGACACCAATCCCGAAAAAGAAAGCATCGAATACGCCAACTCGATCGCCGAAGCCGTGCATTGGTTAGGGTTCGAATGGCATGGCGAAAAACGTTTCGCCTCCGATTATTTTGAACAACTGTATGCGTTTGCCGAAGAGTTGATTCAAAAAAATCTTGCCTATGTGGATGATTCTACGCCAGAGGCGATGCGCGCCATGCGCGGCAATTTGACCGAACCCGGTCAAGACTCGCCTTATCGCCAACGCAGCGTCGCTGACAATCTGGATTTATTCCGTCGTATGCGCGCCGGTGAATTCGCCGATGGCAGCAAGGTCTTGCGCGCCAAAATCGACATGAGTTCGCCCAATATCAATATGCGCGATCCGGTTATTTACCGCATTCGCCGTGCTCACCATTGGCGCACCAACGATGATTGGTGCATTTATCCAATGTATGATTACACGCACTGCATTTCTGACGCACTCGAAGGCATAACGCATTCGATCTGTACGCTGGAATTTGAAGATCACCGGCCCTTATACGACTGGGTACTCGATAACATTACGATCCCGTGTCACCCACAGCAAATTGAATTCGCGCGCTTACAAGTCGAAGGTTTATTAACCAGTAAACGCAAGCTCAATGATTTAGTCCAAAGCAAAGTGGTCAACGGTTGGGACGATCCCCGTATGCCGAGTTTAATGGGTATGCGTCGTCGCGGCGTCACACCGGCGGCGTTGCGCCAATTTTGTGAAGCCGTGGGCGTAACCAAACAAGACTCGGTTATCGAAGCGCAACAACTCGACAGTTTTATTCGTGACGATTTGGATAAAAACGCGCAACGCGCGATGGTCGTCTTACGGCCATTAAAAGTTGTGATTGAAAACTGGCCAGCCGACGAAGTGCAAACACTTAACGCTGCCGCGCATCCCAATAAACCGGAATTAGGTACACGCGCCATCCCGATGACACGCGAAATAGTGATTGATGAAAATGATTTTCGCGAAAGCACTGATGACAAAGACTATAAACGTCTGCTTAGCGGCGGCGAGGTTCGTTTGCGAAATAGCTATGTACTGAAATGCGAATCGGTGATCAAAAACGAGAGCGGAAAAGTTATTGAACTGCGCGCCACCGTAGATAGAAATACGCTGGGCAAAAATCCCGAAGGTCGCAAGGTGAAAGGCGTCATTCATTGGGTGTCTGCCTCCCACCATGTAAAAGCCGAAGTGCGTCTTTATGACCATTTATTTAGTCACACTCGTCCGTGGGAGTTAGACGATTATAAGCAAGCCATTAATCCGCTATCATTGATCACCGTTAACGATGCCTGCGCCGAACTATCGCTCGCGAATGTCACACCGGAAAGTTCGTTCCAGTTTGAACGCGAGGGTTATTTCGTCGCCGACCGTTACGACTGCCACCCCGGCCATTTGGTGTTTAACCGCACCATAGGCTTAAAAGATACCTTTGCTAAACTTGAAAAGAAATAAACGCGATTTTGGAGAACGACGATGCCACGCTCACGTTTTGATGACGACGAAGAAATGCAATCCTTTGAAGAAATGGAAGACGTTGAAGAAGAAAGCGATGATCTCGCCGACTTCGACGACCTAGGCGACGATCTAGACGACAACTTAGACGCTGCCATTGACGACAGCGACGAAGACGATGACGACGACGATGAAGAAGATTTAAGCATCAATCGCGAAACCGAAGATTGGGGCGAATCCATCGACGATATGGAGTCTGACTACTGGGAAGACTACACCCGCAAAGGTGGGTGAGCCGCTGGAATTTCAGTGACCGATAAAAAACTAAGGCGCGAATATCGCGCCTTAGTTTTTTCTGTCACTTATACGCTAAACAACTCGCACATTTTTAAATTGCCACGGATCGGTACGATCTAGATCTTCGTCAAATAATGCTTCGCGTTGCACCAAAGGATTCCACTGCGTATAAACACCGTGCATTTTTCCTAAATAAAACGATTGAACCTCAAGATTGCGACGGTAATCCATGTCATCGGATTCGACAAAACCCGCACGCGGATTTTCAATCGCCCACACCATGCCCGCGAGTACCGCACTGGTCACTTGCAAACTGGTTGCACTGTTATGCGGAGCCAATTTACGCGCCGCTTCAATGGTCAATTCCGAACCGAACCAATAGGCGTTTTTATCGTGACCGGCCAGCAAAACCCCCAATTCATCATGACCACTCACCACGTCATCACACATGATGCGTTGCGTGGTTTGCATCTGAAAATTGCGCCCGTTTAATTCGTGCAAAGACAACACGGCATTGTCACAAGGATGATAGGAATAATGACAACTGGGGCGATAAACCGCGTGACCGTTTTGCCACACCGTTAAATAATCGGCAATCGACAGCGCTTCATTGTGCGTGATGAGCCAGCCGTGATAATGCCCCTCATGTGGCGCCCAACTGCGCACGCGCGTTGCCGCTCCCGGGCGTTTCAAGATGATGCCGCAACCGTTACCGAATTCGTGACGAATACCATCGTGCGGAAAATGTTTTTCGTGCGTTCCCCAGCCTAACTCGGCCGGTTGCGCGCCTTCGGAAACAAATCCATCGCACGACCACGTATTCACAAATTCGCCAATGCGTTTTGGTTGCGACGAAATTTGATTGTCACGCTCGGCAATATGAATGGTTTTGATGTTCAGTTGCTGCGCCAATGCGGCCCATTGCTCACGCGTTGCAGGTTCAGTGTCGCGGCCCAATAAATCGCGTTGCAAATTCATCAATGCTTGCTTCACGAAATGCGACACCATGCCGGGATTAGCACCTTGGCAAATCACCGCCGTGTGCGCGTTGTTATATTTTTCGCGCAACTGCAAGGCTTGGTGGCGCAAGGCGTAATTAGAGCGTTGCGACGCCGATAAATTTTTATCGGTGTATCCGCCCTGCCACGGCTCGATACAGGTATCAATATAAAGTGCGGCTTTTTCTTGACACAATTCCATCAACGCAATCGACGAAACATCCACCGATAAATTAACGATGAAGGTGCCAGCGCTCATTAACGGCGATAACACGTCGCGATAATTGTGTGGCGTCAAGGCGTGCAGCATCATCGTGATACCGTAATGTTTGGCTACAGCCGCGCCACGCTCGTCTGACGTGACAATGGTGATGTCGTGAGGGTCGATTACGATGTGGCGCAAAATAAGCGGCAACACACCTTGAGCGATGGCACCAAAACCAATGATTACGATATTGCCCGGCGC
>CAZYUS010000057.1:14073-18698 GCA_964650615.1 uncultured Pseudomonadaceae bacterium
CGGCGCGCGGGCGTGTTGTTGATACTGCGTCATTTTTTAACTTTACCTCTCGGCTTACGCCGTCGTTCGCTGATTGCCGCGCTGCATCACACAGCGCGGCGTTTCACTTCATTGCAAAGCGGTTCTCTGTCCATATTGGCTTGCCATTTTTCGCCTTATAAAAAGCGCTATCCGATAAAAAAGGAGCGATCCGGTTTAATGGTTGAAAAATTACTTATCCATTACGCAGGGATTGCGTTATCAGTGCGGCATTTTCATTTCGATTTTTTGAAATCCGGCCGGAATAACAAACAGCCCGGCATCAATCGCATTATGATGAACTTCTTTGTATTCCATCGCGGTATAGGCCGGTTCGCGATCGGTACGAATATACTTCGCCGGAAACTCGTTGCCTTCAAATAGTTGTGCAAATTCCGGTTGTTTAGCTTCCGGCATTCCGGGCATTTTCATGGCACCTTTCATCGCATCACCCAAGCGTTTGCCAAACTCTGCCATCGCTTTCATGGTTGCCATTTCGCTGTCATTGAGTTTCATCACCGAAGCGCTTACCGCGCAAAACTCACCCTCTTTCACCGTATCGTTAAACACTTCCCAGATCCGGCACGATTGATTCATCACCGTTCCGCTGCGCGTTGTTTTTTTGTAATGGCGTTCTTTATTGGCTTCCTGATTGGCGGCCTGCATTTTTTTGGCCATGTCACCAAACATGGCATTGCCGCCCATTTGCGCCATCATGCCCGACATCTGCCCCATTAACTGCGCCATTTGTTCGATATACGCTTCGTCCATCACCATGAATTTTTTGCTGTCACTCATCACATGGGTCAACGATTTGGATTGGCTGTCCCACACGGTATACCCCTTCGCACCAGGAAAATCGTAACGCACTTTTCCCGCCAAAATATAAATCGTCATGTCCTGTTTTTTTTGTTCATCGCCGGCCTGCATTTTGATCGTGGTGTCAGCGACAACCGGCAGGACAAACAACGCGAATACCGCTGCGATAATCGAATTAAATCGTTTCATCTTCCTTTCCTTTTGATGAGGGCAACCACTTGATGCCGTTTAAACACCGAGCGTTTTCGGCTCGCCTTGTTGACTCAACAACACCGTGCGCGTGGGGAACGCCACATCGGCACCGTGTTGATGAATAATAGTCAATATCTGCAACAACACGTTTTCTTTTAATTGATGGAATTGCGCCCAATCGGTTACTTCGGTGTGCGCGTTAATCATGATGTTTAACGACGAATCGGCAAATTGGACAAAATGAGCGACCAAAGAATCGTCGTTGACCAGTTGCGGGTGAGCGCGCAGAAATGCCTGAATATCAGCCAACACCACAGGCATGACAGCGGCATCGTCATAGCGCAAACCGACGTACTCGCGGATCCGTCGATAACTCATGCGCGAAATATTTTCTACCGCGATGGTGGGAAAAATAGCATTAGGAACATACAGCGCGCGTTTTTCTAAGGTACGAATTTTAGTTTGCCGCCAACCAATATGCTCGACTGTGCCTTCCAGCTCACGATCAGGTGAACGGATCGCATCACCGATTGCAAACGGGCGATCGAGATACAACATTAATCCGCCGAAAAAATTGGCGAGCAGATCTTTGGCAGCAAAGGAAATAGCCAAACCACCGATGCCGCCAAACGCCAACAAGCCACTGATCGAAAACCCCAAGGTGTCGAGCATAATCAGTGCGATCACAATGAGTACGGCGATGCGTCCTAATTTACTGAGCGCGGTAATTGTGGTCGCATCCAGACGACCTTCTTCATTGTCGCCTTTTAAGTGTTGTATTAACTGCTCTTCACCTTCACGGATAAACCGCACTAAAAACCAACCCAGTAATATAACGATGGCGATATTGCGCAAATTGTGTACCGCTTTCATCACCGTATGCAGACGATCTTCAAACGCGAATTGCGCGGCAAAAGCGAATCCAACACTCCATAACGCTAAACTTAAAGGGCGATCTAGCGCGCGCCATAGGGCGTCATCCCACACCGTTTCAGTACGCGACAACCCCTCGCTGATGCGGTGATGGATACGACGCCACACATAATGCGCAAACGCAGTCAGCAGCAAAATAATCATGGCGCCCATGATCTCGGTCGCCCAACCGGTATTTTTATCCAGCCAATGCCAAGTATCGTAAAACCACTGCACGATGTTATTCCTTGTTGAAGTGAAATCGCCTTAAACCAAAAATGTTTGTGCGTGCTGCCAACGCGTTTGGTGTTGCAAGTGAGCAAGCTGACCAAATTGCGCCGCCACTAAACGCTGAATGCGCGCGCACGAAGCAGAATCCGTCGCTGGTCTGAAACCATCGATCACTTGAATGGCGCTCGCGCGATCGTTGCACACCAACAACATATCGCAACCGGCTTCGTGAGCCGCGCGCGCACGCGCTAACGCATCACCGGCTACCGATGCCCCGTGCATGGATAAATCGTCACTAAAAATGCAGCCGTTAAATTGCAGTTGCCGACGCAAAACGTCTTGCATCCAACGCACTGAAAACCCAGCCGGCAATGAATCAACTTGCGGGTAAATGACGTGGGCCGCCATCACCGCGCCCAATTCGCCGCTTAGTTGTTTGAACACGTTAAGGCAATCGCGTTCGATCTCGGCCATGACGCGATCATCGCGAGGAATGTCGGTGTGTGAATCGGCAACCACGAAACCGTGACCGGGAAAATGCTTTCCGGTGGCCAACATCCCCGCTTCGCGCATTCCCGCTATATACGCGCGCGCCACCGTCACCACATCGTTAACGTCGCGTCCCAAACTGCGATCGCCAATCACGCTCGACACACCAAAATCGAGATCGAGCACCGGTGCAAAACTGATGTCGATGCCCACTGCGCGCACTTCGCTCGCCATCAACCAGCCCATTTCACGCGCTTGTTGTGGCGTTTTGATGGCACGCATTGGCGGTAACGCGCTGAAGCCTTCGCGTAAACGGCGCACACGGCCACCTTCTTGATCAACGGCGATCAATAATGGTTTTTTTGCGGCGCGTCGCATGGCGTCGGTCAATTCGCGCACCTGCGCCGGCGATTCGACATTGCGCGCAAAAACGATAACACCACCAACCAGAGGATGTTGCAGCAGTTCTTTATCGACGGCATCTAACGAGACACCTTGCACATCTATCATCAACGGTCCGATCGACATCGCATCCTCAACATAGGCCGGTGATTTGGCGGGCCGGTATTGTACGAAATCCGGCTGCGAACTTCCCGATTTCTACAAATCCGAAATTTTGCTGTTTTTCTATTCAACACATCAGCTTACAGCGCATTAACGGGATGGTTACAATCGCCGCCTTGGCGCGTTTGGCGTGCCAGCACCTAAGGAGAAACGGATGAAACATAATGCCCGGCGCATGACGCTACTCGCGGCAACGGTCGCAGTGACCTTGAGCGCCTGCTCACCCACTGACAACACACAAACGACCGCCAGCGACAATAAACCCACCGTGGCGGACGCCGAAAAATTCGTCGCCGATGCCGAGATAAAATTGGAAAAACTGGGGATTGAAGCGGCGCGCACCGATTGGATCGCCAGCACCTACATCATGGACGACAGCGAATTATTAACCGCTAAACGTCAAGAAGAATTCACTGCGCTCGGCGTACAACTTGCCAATGAATCGAAACGTTTTATCGGTCTCGACTTGCCATTTGATGTCGCCCGTAAACTGGAAAAAATCCGCTTGGGTCTGGTATTGCCAGCGCCCAGCGATGCCGCCAAAACCGAAGAATTGGCCAAGATCAACGCCTCCTTAAATGCACAGTACGGCAAAGGCAAATGGTGCAATGACAAAGGCGAATGCCAATCCATTGGCGATATTGAAGACGTATTAGCCGATTTGAAATCGACGCCAGAGCAAAAATTAGCCGCGTGGCAAGGCTGGCACGATAGCGTTGGCAGTCCGATGCGCCGCGAATACGCGCGCATGGTCGAGATCACCAACGAAGGTTCAACAGAACTGGGCTTTGCCGACACCGGCGCATTATGGCGTTCAAAATACGATATGCCAGCCAATGATTTCGCTGCCGAACTCGATCGCTTATGGGGCCAAGTGAAACCGCTGTATGAATCTTTGCATTGTTATGTTCGCAGCGAGTTGAATCAAAAATACGGCGACAACGTAGTGGCCAAATCGGGCGCTATTCCGGCCCATTTGCTCGGCAATATTTGGGCGCAACAATGGGGTAACTTGTATCCCATGATGAAACCGGAAGGTGCCAACGTCGAACCGTGGAACGATGCATTGGTAAAAAAATACGGCGCGGCCACTGAGTTACATAAACAAGAAAAAGCCATCACGGATTGGAAGTCGATTCCGGAAGGCAAAATGGTT
The DNA here is from genome assembly GCA_964650615.1 of uncultured Pseudomonadaceae bacterium. GTDB lineage: Bacteria > Pseudomonadota > Gammaproteobacteria > Enterobacterales > Permianibacteraceae > Permianibacter. The sequence goes on from CAZYUS010000057.1 coordinate 18,455, forward strand.
TTAGCCGGCGAAAACTTTTTCAGTTCGTTGGGATTCGCGCCACTGCCGGATACCTTTTGGACACGTTCGCAATTTTTGAAACCGCGTGACCGCGATGTCATCTGCCATGCCAGCGCGTGGGACATTGATAACCAAGACGATCTGCGCATTAAAATGTGCATCAAAATGAATGAAGACGACTTTGTCACCATTCATCATGAATTGGGTCATAACTATTATCAACGCGCCTATAAAGCGCAACCCT
>CAZYUS010000057.1:18708-18935 GCA_964650615.1 uncultured Pseudomonadaceae bacterium
TGTACAAAGACAGCGCCAACGACGGCTTCCATGAAGCGATTGGTGACACCATTGCGCTTGGCATCACGCCCAGTTATTTAAAACAAATCGGTTTAGTGGATAAAGAACCGGATGCGTCGCAAGACGTCGCGTTGTTGTTGCAACGCGCGCTCGATAAAGTCGCTTTTATGCCGTTTGGCTTGTTGGTTGACCCATGGCGCAGGAAAGTGTTATCCCGCGAAATAAAA
>CAZYUS010000058.1:0-18806 GCA_964650615.1 uncultured Pseudomonadaceae bacterium
GTTTCGCGCGACGCGGTGCCGTTGCCAATCGAGATCAGTTCGACATTGAATTTAACGCATAACTGATGCAACACCCGAACCGATTCCTGCCATTGATTTTGCGGCGCGTGTGGAAACACCGTGGTGTGGATCACTAATTTTCCGGTGTCATCCACCACCACCACTTTAACGCCGGTACGCAAGCCCGGATCAAGCCCCATCGTGACCTTAGTGCCGGCCGGTGCCGCCATCATCAGATCGCGTAAATTAGCGCCGAACACACGGATCGCATCGAGTTCAGCCCGCTCGCGAACTTCGGCGAATAATTCGGTTTCGAACTTGCTCGCCAATTTCACCCGCCATGTCCACTGCGCCGTCTGGATCAACCACGGATCGGCTGGACGATTTTTGTCTTTGATCTGACAATGTTGCGCCACTAATTCTTCGCACGGCGCATCGGGTTTTTCGCCCTCCGGCGCGAGGCGCGATTGCATGGTCATGGTCAACACGCCTTCGTTACGTCCACGAAACAACGCCAACGCACGGTGCGACGGAATTTTGTAAATGGCCTCGCTAAAATCGAAATAATCGCGAAACTTGGCACCTTCGTTTTCTTTTCCTTCGACCACTTTGCTAATCACTACCGCGCTATTTTTTAAATAATCGCGTAATTTATTTAACAGATCGGCGTCTTCAGCAAATTGCTCCATCAAAATATAACGTGCGCCTTCGAGTGCGCCGGCCGTATCGGCAACGCCTTTGTCAGCGTTGATGTATTTGGCGGCTTCGGTGTGCGGGTCCAGCGTCGGCGTTGTCAGCAAATCAAGCGCCAATGGTTCCAATCCGGCTTCTTTAGCGATCGCGCCTTTGGTGCGGCGTTTCGGTTTATACGGCAGGTATAAATCTTCTAATTCGGTTTTCGATAATACCGCGTTAATTTTTGCGGCCAGTTCTTCGCTTAATTTGCCCTGATCGGCAATGCTTTTCAAAATCGCCGCGCGACGCTCTTCGAGCTCACGTAAATAAATTAAACGTTCGGATAAATTGCGTAAGTCGGTATCACTCAAACCGCCGGTGACTTCTTTGCGATAGCGCGCAATAAACGGCACGGTGGCCCCTTCATCCAGCAATTGCACAGCGGCGTTGACTTGTGCTTCGCGAACCTTCAATTCGCTGGCAATGAATTGCGCAATATTCAGCATAGGATTTCCTGCAATGCTTTAAGGTTAATCGTAAACGAGCAAGGGATCGCTCGGTAGCGGCCGTTTGAACCGCGCAAGATAGCGCGTGGTGAGGCGTTTGAGCGGCGATTATAGGGATAGCGGCCGGTTCGGGTCAGTCTTGACAGGACGCTTGTTCTTCTTCAGTCGCACATACAGCGTGCGCTGCACGCGGGCCACGACCGTGCCGTGTTGGTCGCAGACGTCAACCACGTATTCCGGTGTCACTTTATCGCCGTTGGCGGCCAACGCCCTGACGCGTTCCACTTCGGCAGTGGGCATCAAAAACTGCGCGCGTACCGGACCGGATTCGGCGGTCAAGTATTCAATCGACGCTTTTAAATCCCAAACCCAATAGTCTTTGCCCAGACGATGCAGCAGCATCAACATAAAAAACGGATCGGTCATTGCGTACAACGATCCACCAAAATGGGTGCCGACGTAGTTGCGTTTGAAGCGCGAGGCGGCTAATTCGACATCGACCTCGGAAAAATCCGGCGCGACAAAACGCACTTTGATCCCCGCCCCGCGAAACGGTGGCCAAACATTCATTAGTACACGAAACAACCAACTCGGCATGGCTTTCATCCCATCAAGAAAGTGCAGACATATTTTGTAACTTCGCGCTACAGTAAAGCCAGTGCTGATTTGCAAGGATCGGCCCGTTTCCTCACGAAGAGTCCATCACCATGACGCAACTGAATACCACGGAAGAAACCCCTAAAATCCTCGTTGTCGATGACGACCTGCGCCTGCGTGCATTGCTGGAACGTTATTTAAAAGAACAAGGCTACCAAGCCCGTGCGGTGCCGGATGGCGAACAAATGGATAAATTTTTGCAACGCGAAAATTATCATTTGATGGTGCTGGATCTGATGTTGCCGGGCGAAGACGGTTTGTCGATCTGCAAACGCCTTCGTGCTACCGGAAATAAAATGCCCATCATCATGTTGACCGCCAAAGGCGATGAAGTCGATCGCATTGTCGGCTTGGAATTAGGCGCTGACGATTATCTCGCCAAACCGTTTAATCCGCGCGAATTATTGGCGCGCATCAAAGCGGTTTTACGTCGCCAACAAAAAGAAGTGCCGGGCGCGCCGAGTCAGGAAGAAATTTCGGTGTCGTTTGGTGAATTCAGTTTGAATCTGGCCACGCGCGAATTGTGCAAAAACGGCGAAGCGGTGGCGCTGACCTCGGGTGAATTCGCGGTATTAAAAGCGTTGGTGCAAAACGCCCGTCAACCGTTGTCACGCGATAAATTGATGAATCTGGCACGCGGTCGCGATTATTCGGCGCTGGAACGCTCCATTGATGTGCAAGTTTCTCGCTTGCGCCGTTTAATCGAAGTGGATGTGCAAAAGCCGCGCTACATCCAAACCGTTTGGGGCATTGGTTATGTGTTTGTGCCGGACGGGGCCGGTGCACCGTAAACGCTCACTGACGACTAAAGGTCGCGGCGACGTTCAAACCGCGACCTTCCTGTTTTTCATTCATTCGACACTGAATTCACTATGAAATTATTTCCGCGCAGCACGTTCGGCCGTATCGCCTTGATGATTGGTTTTTTGCTGCTAATCAATCAATTGGTGTATTACGTTACGGTCGGTGTTTATGTGGTCGACCCGCTGCTCAAGCAAACCATGCATCTGGTGGCGATGCAAGTCAAAGTGCATTCGCTCAACCGCGACGCTACCTTGCAACTCGACCCAGAATTGTCGAAGCGTTACATTGATGCGACGCATATCGAAGCCTATAACCGCGAAAACGCGTTAACCAAAGGGCTTGCCAAAGCGCGTCATTATCAATGGCTCAGTGATGAATTAAATATCGCGTTAAACGAAGATTTCGCGCAACAACTGGCGAGCGATCCCAACGCATTGCGTTTGCATTCCGAGGTTCGAGTCGAAGAAAGCACACAGGATTATTGGTGGATACAATCACCGTATAACAGTGATTATTGGATGCGGATCCCGATGCTGCGATCGGAACATTCCTATCCTTCACCATTACTCTTATACCTCACCGTGATCACGGTGTTATCGACATTAGGTGGGTGGTTATTTGCGCGCCAGATCTCGCGCCCGTTACGTCGCTTAGAATTCGCCGCGCGCGAATTAGGGCGCGGTGATTCACCCGGTACGTTAAAAGAATCCGGCACCCAAGAATTAATTGCGGTAACGCGTTCTTTTAATCAAATGGCGAAAAATCTGCGCCAGTTAGAACAAGATCGCACCATGCTCCTTGCCGGTATTTCGCACGATTTACGCACGCCAATCACGCGCATTCGTCTGGCCAGCGAATTTTTACCTGCCGAACACGACGACATCAAAGACGGCATCGTGCGCGACACCGAAGACATGGACGAGATCATCGATCAATTTATTGCCTTTGTGCGCGATGGTCGCGACGAACGCAGTGAACCCGGTGATTTTAATGCACTGGTGCGTCACGCTGCCGAGCCGGCCAATATCAACGGCTCCGATGTGATCTTCGATTTGCACGATATTCCGCCGGTACCGTTCAAAGCATTGGCGATGAAGCGTCTGGTGCGCAATTTGGTCGAAAATGCCCTGCGTTATGCGGGCGCGCCGTTAACGCTCACCACCTCGATTGAAGATAATTTTGTGGTCTTAACGGTGCTCGATAACGGCCCCGGCGTTAAAGAGGAAGATATCCCCCGCTTGTTTCAACCGTTTACGCGCGGCGACAGCGCGCGCAGCGGCCGTGGCACCGGTTTGGGGCTGGCCATCGTCAAACGCATTGCCGATATGCACGGTGCCACCATCACCTTAAGCAACCGTCCCGAAGGTGGTTTAGCGGCCAGATTAAAACTGCCGTATTGCTAAAGCGTGTTCTGTTTTTGTGGGGCGGAGTTTAGCCCGCCCTACAGCAAACAAATTGCCACGCACAATCTCTCTTGCGCTTTCACGCAGGCCAGCATTACTTCTTCTATAGTTAACGGCACGCTGACGATTGATCAGGATGATATCGCTCGTGCCAACGGTTCCCGACCCCTCCGCTGCATCTGCCGCCTCGTTGTCGGTCGGCAATCAAGAACGCGAGTTGATTTCGGCGTTGTACGACATCGGCGAATTATCGTTAGTGGATATCGAAGTTGCGACGTATTTAGCGGCGATTCATAACGTCATCGCGCGCCTGATGTACGCCGAAAATTTTTTTGTTGCGATCACCGATCGCGAGCAAAACACCCTCTCCTTTCCCTATTTTGTTGACACCGTCGATCAACTCGATGGCTCCACCTTGAATGCCTTTCCGGTCGCACGATTGAAACGCACACTCACCGGTGTAGTGCTGCGTTCCGGGCGACCGTTGTTGGCCGATCAAGAAAAAATTGCCGCGCTCGCGGCGCGCGGCGAAATCGATCCGCTCGGCTCGCAAGCCATCGAATGGTTGGGCGTGCCGCTACGCAGTGGCAATCAAATTCTTGGCGTCATGGTGGTGCAAACCTACGACGATCGTTATCACTACAGTGGTGACGATCAGCTGCTGTTATTTCATGTCTCGCGGCACATCGCGATGGCACTGCAACGCTTAGGCGATCGGCAAGCACTGCATAACAGCAATGCCGAACTCAAACGCGTCAATGCCGAGCTGGAAATCAAGGTGCAAGAACGCACCAACGCGTTGCACATCGCCAATGAGCATTTAATTCAACAACTCGATGAAAGCGAAGCATTACGCATTCAGTTATTGCAAGCCAAGGACGAAGCCGAACGCGCCAACAATGCCAAGTCATTATTTCTGGCCAATATGTCGCACGAGATCCGCACGCCCTTAAATGCCATTTTAGGTTTTGCGCAAATTCTGGTGCGCGAACCGTCGTTAACGCCCAAACAGCGGCAACACGTTAGCAGTATCGATCGGGCCGGCAGTCATTTATTGGAATTGATCAACGACATACTGGATTTGTCAAAAATCGAAGCCGGTAAAATGGAATTAAATCTGGCGGCGTTTGATTTAGCCGACATGGCCAGAGGGGTGGCGGCATTATTCGCCCAACGCTGTGAAAATAAAGGGCTGCTTTTTGTCACGCAACTGAATATCGCAACGCCCACTTTGGTGGTCGGCGATGAACACAAATTGCGCCAGATCTTGTTCAATTTGCTTGGCAATGCGGTGAAGTTTACTGAGCGTGGTCAAATCACCCTGACGCTGTCCCAACCCGATGAACAGCATTTTCATTTTGCGATCAGCGACACCGGACCTGGCATCGCGCGTTCACTGCAAGCGGCGATTTTCGAGCCGTTTCGACAAGCGCAGGCCGGTCAACGCAAAGGCGGCACCGGTTTAGGCTTGGCGATCACACGACGGCAAATTAATTTAATGGGCAGTGAAATTGCGCTGACGTCCGAATCCGGTCAGGGCGCCTGTTTTGAATTCCGTTTGCAGCTACCGACAGCAACGTCTCTGCCACGGCAGCACGCGGACAACCCCTTAACGTGGCACACCTCGACGGTGCGCGCACTTATCGTTGATGACGTCAGCGACAACCGCGAGATCTTGCACCATTTATTGCAGTCGCTGGGCATTCACAGTGAAATGGTGGACAGTGGTTTCGAGGCGTTGCGGGTGGCACAAGAAACGTCATTTGATATTATTTTTCTCGACATCCGCATGCCGCAAATGGATGGCTTTGAAACACTTAAACAATTGCACGCGCGACTCGATTCGCCTCCGCCATGTGTCGCCATTACGGCGAGCACGTTGACGCATCAAACACAAACCTATCAAGCGCAAGGATTCGCCGATTTCATCGCCAAACCGTTTCGTTTTGAAACCGTGGTGGCGTGCTTGCAAAAGCAGTTGCACCTGTCCGCCACAACCGTGGATGCCCCAAACGAACCTCTTGTTGATGCCACTCACCAAACGGCTAACACCGCCAGCGCGCCGATCACGCTGGCGGCGGAGACCAAAAAACAATTATTGGTGGCGATTGAGACGTGCCGCGCGTCGGCCGTTGAACAACTGTTGTTAAAAATAAGTGAGCAAGATCATGCGCCGATCTGGTGTCAACAGGCGCGCCTTTTTTTACGCGCTTATGATTTCGACGGATTGAAAAACTACGTGGAGAAAACCTCATGAGTATCGGCGGCGAAGTGTTGGTGGTCGATGATACGCCCGCGAATCTGGATGTGCTTCGCACCATGCTTGAAGCGGAAGGTTATTTTGTCGCGACCGCGCTTTCCGGTGACATTGCGCTTCGCATCGCCAGCACCATTCAACCGGCATTGATTTTGCTCGACGTGATGATGCCCGGTCTTGACGGTTTTGAAACCTGCGCGCGATTAAAAGCCACGCCAGCGACGGCATCGATCCCGGTCATTTTTGTCACCGCACGCACTGACAGCGACGATGTTTTAAACGGCTTTCGCGCCGGTGCAGTTGATTACATCAATAAACCATTTAAACGCGAAGAAGTGTTGGCGCGCGTACGCACGCACGTCAGTTTGCGACAACTGCATGAGCAAATGCGCCACGATGCCGAACGTTTTCGCGCCATCGTCAATCACATTTCTGATGCGGTGCTGATGTTCGATCAAAAAGGTCGCGTGCGATTTGCCAATCCGGCGGCCTGGCATGTATTTGGTTACGACGAACTGTCGCTCGTCACCAGCGATATCACGCAGCTGTTAACTGAAAGGTATGCGGAGGAATATTCGCGCTGGTTTCACGACGGTGTGAGTGGGCATTGCGGTATTCGTGAAGTCGAGGCGCGACGCGCTAACGGCCATCGTTTTCCACTGGATATGGCGATCAATCCGTTGTTATTAGGCGAACCATTTTTTGTCGCTATCGGGCGCGATATCTCGCAGCGCAAAGATGCCGAATCCATGCTATTAAAACAGGCCAATACCGATGCCCTCACTGGCCTCGGCAATCGCCGCGCGTTTGAACAACAACTGTTGTGCGAATGTGGTCGCGCGCGTCGCGCCAACACGCCGCTGTCACTGGCGATGATCGATATCGATCATTTCAAGCCCTACAACGATCACTACGGTCATCTACAAGGTGATCGCTGTTTATTTCAGGTTGCCAATGTCGTGCGCCAAACCGTGGTGCGTATCAGCGCTTTTGCCGCACGCTATGGCGGCGAAGAATTCGTGCTGATTTTGCCCGCTACCGATGGCGACGGTGCGCTGGCGGTGTGTCAACGATTTACGTCGCTACTTCAACAATGCGCGATCCCTCATCACCATTCACCACTGTGCGATCGCATTACCGCTAGCGTTGGCGTTTTTACCCTTTGCGGCAACGAGGTCACGTCGCCTACGCAATTAATTCAACAGGCCGATGCCGCACTTTACCGCGCTAAAAATAATGGCCGCAACACCATCGTCGCGCATCATTAAACGTGCAATCAGAAAATATTTAAAGCGATGCGGTCAGTTATCGACGCCGAAAACACTGACGCGGTTACGGCCGTTTAATTTCGATTGATACAGGGCCTGATCGGCGCTTTCGATCCAACGTTTGTAATCGGACACCGCGATATTGCATTCGCACACGCCAAGGCTGATGGTCCAGCGGATCTCTTGCTGGTTGTTCACCACGCATTGCTGCGCGATCACTTCACGTAATCGGTCGGCATACAGCCGCGCTTGTTGGTTGTCGGTATTGGGCAGTATCACGGCGAATTCTTCGCCGCCGTAGCGACCGGCAATATCGGTCGTGCGCAAACTCTGTTGCAAATTTTTGGCGGTATTCTGGATCACTTCATCGCCGGCCTGATGACCGTAGGTGTCGTTCACTTTTTTAAAGTGATCGATATCGAACATGACCAAGCTGACCGGCGTTTTGTAGCGTTTATACAAGGCAAATTCGCGTTTCAAACATTCTTCCCAATGACCGCGATTCCATAACTGCGTCAGACGATCGGTGCGACTTAAAATTTCCAGTTGTTGATTGGCCGCCTGCAATTGCTTGCGGTTGACCGCAATATCGGTGACGTCATAAATGATCAAGGCGACGTGATCGACAATGCCGCGCGCCGAGGCAAGCGGAATAATGGTTAAATTCTGAAACATAAACGGTTCGGTGCCGGTGATCGGGCGATAGTTTTTGAATTTCAGTAACTGTTCGCGTTGCTCCCACGTGGTAAAGGCGCGGTTATTCAGTAACATCACGGTTTCGACTTTTTGCCGGAACCATTGCGCCGGTACTTCGGGAAAGACATCGTAAAACACGCGATCTCGCACCTGTTCGGGATGAATGCCGGAATGATTTTCCATAAAGCCATTCCACACTTGCACGCGATGCTCTTTGTCCAACACCACGATGCCGACATCAATGCTTTGCAACACGTCGAGCAGCCAGTGAAATTCACGAATGTCCAGTTGACCGGTCATGGATCGCGCTCTCTTATTCCATCATAAAGGCGAGTTTGTTGTGCAGGCGGGGGATTGAATCTTCGGTGAACAGCAATAACAAATCGAAACTGACATTGTATTTTTCGATGGTGTAGCAAATTTCCACCGATAACATTTTTTTCCAGCGCGATTGATTGACCTTGATAATGTCGGTGACTTTGCAATGACGGCCCAGCACCACCGGATGACCTTGTGAAAACGGCGTGTCGATCTGCTCGGCCAAGCCTTTTAAACACGCGCCGATGATGATCGACGAAATGTCCATGAATAATTCCAATTCTTGTTGTTCGTTATTGGCCTGCGATTTCATCAAGCTGGCGATTTCTTTGACGCTGGCATCGTGAAATAACAACAACGCCTCACCCGCGATACCGGATGCGATATAGCCCTGACAAACCGCCGAAACGCGCGTGTCGGATTGCGAGGCCGACAAGGCCATCAATAATTCGGACGGTTCGATTTCGTTCACATTGGGGATCGGCAGACGGACAAACACCTCCATCACTTTGGCCAGCAATGCCGCCGCGCGGCCCATGGCGACATTGCATACTTCGCGGAAGCAATCGCGAAAACTCAATCCGCCGCCCAGCTCGACGACGGCAGACACCGCCACATTGGAGTGCTCCAGTAAATCGTGTTCATTAAGCAGTGCCAGCAAATCGTCTTTTTCGATCGGCTTTTGCATAAACGCCAGTGCGCCTAACTGCATCACACGCGTGACGGCCTGTTCTTGCACATCACCGGAGACCACAATGACGGAGCAGCTTAAATGCTCGTCACGCATGGCCTGCAAGGTTTGATAGCCGTCTAACACCGGCATGGTGAGGTCGAGGAACATCACGCGGCCTTTGCCCGCACGCAGCGCCTCCAATGCTTCGGCGCCGTTCACGCATTGGGTAATGTCCACCGCCCAATCGGACGGTAGCGCGCGGATCAACTGCTTGCGCGCCATCTGTGAATCGTCACAAACGATAACGGGAAGAGCCATAAGATGCGCAGGGGATGAAAGACAGGTTGCTCAAGTAAAGGCCAGCTTCAGCAATGCTGCAAGCCGCAACGCGATAAAGCATCGAAACAATGGCGCGCGGCGGCGTTAATGGCGAGACGACGACGGTGCGCCGGGTGCGTTTAAGGCCGCCACATCGACGGCATCGAAATCATAAACGCGATGGCAAAATTCACAACTGACGCGGATACGTTCTTGTTCTTGCAGCATTTCGTGCAATTCGGCGGCGTCCAGCAATCGCAAACTGTCGTGCATTTTTTCGCGTGAACAACGGCATTGAAATCGCAAGGCTTGCGGCGCAAACAAGCGCACGGCTTCTTCGTGATACAAACGGTGCAGCACGGTTTCTACCGGTAAATGCAACAATTCATCGGCGGTGATGGTGTGCGTCAACGCCATGATGCGTTCGATATCGTCGGCGTTTGCGCCCGGTAGCGCTTGCACCAATAAACCGGCGGCGCGTTGGCCATCAAACACCAAATGCAGGGCCGTGGTTAATTGCTCCGATTGCGCGAAATAATGTTGCAGACAGTGCGCCAACGATTGCCCTTGCAGCGGCACCATCCCTTGATAGGGCGTACCGTTTTCCGGCAATAAACTGAGTGCCAGAACGCCACCGGCAACAAGATGTGAAAAATCCGTTTCGGTGATGTCGTGTTGCACGCGCGCGATCGCCCGCACGCCGAAATCGTCGCTGCATTCGGCCAGCAACAACGATAACGCGCCCTGCCCTTTTAATTGCAAACTAACGCGCCCTTTGATTTTGATTGTGCTCGACAACATCGCGATGGCCGCTAAGGCTTGCGCCAAAAAATCACGCACAGCAGGCGGATAATCATGCGCGTCCAGACTGCCTTTAAGACTGTTATCCAAATGCACCAGCACGCCACGCAATTCACAATGCTCAAAAACAAAACGGTGAAGTTGATCGGACATGGTATTAACGCTCATTCAAACGGGATTTTAAATTCAATAATTGCCGCCGCTGTTTTTTATCGGGGCGACCCTCGCTGTGTGGCATGGCTAATCGCATGGCCTGACGTTGTGCCGCGTGCAGCGCGCGTTGCGCTTTGCTGTCGTCGGTTTCGTCGTATAACAATAGCGCCGCCGCGCCATTGCCGCGCTGTTCGCTTAACGCGGTGACACAGATCTCGATGTCATCGTAACCGTGACGCAATCGGATACGTAACCCGATGCGCAGCAGCGCACTCGGTTTAGCACGCTGCCCCTCAACGTGTACTTTGCCGCCATCACAGGCCTGCGTGGCCAGCGATCGCGTTTTAAAAAAACGCGCCGCCCATAGCCATTTATCCAAACGTACGCGTGGTGCCGAGTCATCGTTCATGACATTACCGGTTCGCTATCAACGGCCCATTCACCACTGATACGCAGCATTAAATCACCACTAATAAATTCGCCAGCTGGTAGCTGAATCGGGTGAGAAAACGAAAGATCGGCAAACCTGCCACACTTAAAATAATTAATACCATAAACAGCATATTGCCGTAGCGGGCGTTCCACATATCGTATGACGTGCTTAAACGCGGAGGCAAAAACCACGACAAAATATAATGACCGTCCAACAAACCGATCGGCAGCAAATTAAACAGCATTAAAAGCAAATTGATAATCGCCATATATTGCAAGGCAAACGCGGCGGGCGTGTCATCGTTTAAATGACCGTTAGTGACCGACCACACATATAAATTAATTGCGATAAAAGCCAAGAAGAAATTCATGCCAGGACCAGCGGCAGCGATGGCCGCTTGCCCCCAACGAGGGCGAATATTACGCGCGGTAAACGGCACCGGTTTGGCGTAACCAAAGCCGACCAGAATTAACAAGAGCAATCCCATCACATCAATATGCGCCATCGGATTCAAGGTTAATCGGCCGCTTAACAACGACGTGTTGTCGCCCAGTCGCGTCACCATCAAAGCGTGACCGAATTCGTGCAAGGTCAAGGAAAAAATCATCACAAACAGCATGATGCTGAACAAGTGGATCTGGCCACTGATTAATAAATCTAACACGGTTATCACTCCACCATCGCGCGTGCCGATCGTCATCGCGCGCTAGGGCGCAATGATGCCGATTCAGCTTCTAAGTTGCCAGTTCGTCGCCGCGTTTGGCGTTCATCAAACTGTCAACGGCCTGTCATCGCCGTTTCATCGCGGTTACGCAGGCTCTCATCCGTCACCGTGCAAGGAGTGAAGTCATGCTACAGCTGAATACCGTCCCATCAGCGCGTCGCCAATCGCGGTTAACCGTGCAACTGGCAAAAAACAACGACCAAATTGCCGCCGCGCAAGCGTTGCGTTATCAGGTCTTTGCTGAAGAAATGGGCGCGACGTTGCGCAGCACCGAAGCCGGTTTTGATGTCGATCCGTTTGATCATTTTTGTGAGCATTTGATTGTGCAAGATCAGGACAACGGTGACGTGGTCGGCACCTATCGCATCTTGTCGCCGGAAAGTGCCGAAGCCTTCGGAATGTATTATTCCGAAACCGAATTCGATTTAGCGCCACTGCGCGCGCTGCGGCCAAGTCTGGTCGAAGTCGGTCGCGCCTGTGTGCATCAGGCCTATCGCAATGGCGCCACCATTGCGTTGTTGTGGTCCGGTTTAGCCGACTATATGAGTACACACGGTTACGAGTATTTTATGGGGTGTGCGTCGATCGAAATGCATCACGATGGTGGCGTCAATGCGGCGGCCGTGTGGCGCGAAATTTCGACGACGTTCAGCGCACCCGAAACGTGGCGGGTGCGGCCTTTAAATCCGCTGCCGGTCGAGCAATTGGATCAAGGCCACAAAGCTCATATTCCGCCATTACTGCGCGCTTATTTACGCGCCGGTGCGCAGGTGTGCGCACGCCCCGCGTGGGACCCGGATTTCAATACCGCCGATTTGTTAGTGCTGTTGCCGATGCGCCGTTTGAATGAAAAGTTCGCGCGTCATTTCGTTGTGGCGTAATGGTTTAGCCCAGATGTTTTTGCAAACGGAAGATTTCAATTTAATGCCGACGTGGTCGTCGCCGACCGCAACGCATACTTCAGTACAATGCGCGGTTATCATCCGTTATTGGCGCCTCATTGGTGTCGCGCTGTTGGTGTTGTACGGATTTTTGTTGGCAGCATTCGTGTTGCCGCTTTGCTCACGTCAAAGCATCGCCCGACATACCAGAAAGTGGTCGCAACGATTACTGAAGACCATGGCCGTACAAGTCGAAGTTGAAAACATTTTGTCGTTACTGCCCTTGCCCGGCAATATCGTTGTACTCAATCATATTTCGTGGCTTGATGTGTTTGTACTCAACAGCTTTTTACCGTCTCGGTTTGTCACCAAATCAGATGTCAGACAATGGCCGCTTCTCGGATTAATGTGTCAACAAGCGGGATGTTTATTTTTGCAACGCGGTCAAGCCCGTGCGGTTGAACGCATGAATGAACAGTTGCGTGCCGCCATCGGTGCTGGCGATGTTGTGGCACTTTTTCCAGAAGGCACAACAACAGCTGGCAACACCATGAAGCCATTTAAACCAGCGTTATTTCAAGCGGCGGTCGACAGCGGCAGTGCGGTGATCCCCGTTGCGTTAAGTTATCGCGATGGCGATTGCTTATTCACCAGTGCAACAGCGTATGTTGGCGAAATGACGTTGATACGCTCGATCATCAATATCGTGTCGCAGCAAAAAACCATCGCCCGTTTACGCGTTTTGCCCGCACTGCCAAGTCACAGTGTTTCGCGCAATGCTTTAGCACAACAAGCCCATCACGCTATTTACCAGTCACTGTTCTAATGCCTTACTCCTCCCGTGATTTAACGCCGACGTGTTTCGGCGTTTTTTTTGTCGTCATGTTTCATTCACGTGACTGCAACAATGACGTCGCATGATCGCGGCGTCTGATTTGGACACACAAGGACAGCATCATGAAAAAACTTTTCGCCCTCAGCAGTCTGTTGCTGGCGCTCCCTTTTTTAACGGCTTGCGATGACGAGGGAAATTACGATCCTTCGGCGAAACGCAATATTATTGTTTTTATCGGCGATGGGATGGGTACCACCACGATCACCGGCTCGCGCATTTATCACGCGGGCGAAGACGGTCAATTAACCATGGATACCTTGCCGGAAACGGCGTGGGTGCGCACCTATTCGAATGACGCACAAGTCACCGATAGCGCACCGTCGGCCGCTGCTTATATGACCGGCGTAAAAATGAATAACGAAGTGATTTCGATGAGCGCCGACACCGTCGCAGTGCCTACCGATGGCGTCGCCAATCATTGCGGCAGCACTAATGGGAAAGCGGTGTCTTCATTGTTCGAACAAGCCATCGCGAAAGAATTTAAAACCGGCGTGGTTACCACCACGCGCGTCACCCACGCCACACCGGCCGCCGCCTACGCGCATATCTGTCATCGCGATATTGAAAACGATATCGCCGCGCAGTTAGACCCTTTGCACACGCAGTTCAATAAATCGTTGAAAGGCGGACTCGATGTCGTTTTCGGTGGTGGTCGCAAACATTTCGTGCCGAAATCAGCCGGTGGCGCGCGCACTGACGACAAAGATATTTTGCTCGACCTGCAACAAATCGGTTACAGCTATTTGAAAGACAGCAGTGCATTAAAAGCGTACAAACCCGATGGTCGTAAAGTCCTCGGTTTATTCAACAGTTCGCACATGAGTTATGAACTCGATCGCGATGCCGCAAAAGAACCGTCACTTGCCGAAATGACGGGCAAAGCGATCGATATTTTAGCGCAAGGCGATAAAGGTTTTGCGTTAATGGTTGAAGGTGGCCGCATCGATCACGCGTTGCATGGCGCTAATGCTAAACGCGCGTTCGAAGACACCATCGCGTTTGATAACGCCATTAAAACGGCGCTCGATAAAGTGCGCGCGTTCGATCCGGAATTAAAAAATACCTTAATCGTTGTCACCGCCGATCACGATCACACCATGGTGCTAAACGGCTACGCGCAACGCACCGGAAAAACCACCACCGACAACGCCGGTGTTTTGGGTTTGGTGAAAAATGTCAGCAGTGGGCAAGCCGATATGGATGCCGACGGTGTACCGTATTCGATCATCGGTTTTGGCACCGGCCCCAATCGTGTCGCTAACGCACGCCACACCGTTTCACCGCTTACCGATAGCGTCACTGCCGATAACAATTACGTGCAAGAATCAACGGTAAAAATGAGCAGCGAAACACACGGCGGCACCGACGTTCCGCTGATGGCGATCGGTTTGAATGCCGAACAATTTCACGGCTTTATGACCAACACCGAAGTGTTTCCCATTTTGCAATCGGCATTGGGTTTGAAATAAGGAAAGCAACCATGTTTACACGTACTGTACTGGCGATAAGTTTATGGTCTTCGGCGGCGCTGGCCGCTGGTGAAGCAAAGAATGTTATTTTCTTTTTAGGTGATGGCATGGGGCCAACGGCGGTTACCGCGACGCGTATTTATCAGGTCGGCGAGGACGGCAAATTAACCATGGAAACGTTGCCGCACACCGCGCGGGTGATCACGTATTCACTCGACGCGCAAACGACCGACAGCGCACCGTCGATGTCGGCGTACATGACCGGCGTAAAAATGCGCAACGAAGTCATTTCGATGTCGGCCGACACCATCGCGCAACCCACCGATTCGGTCACCAATAATTGCGGCGATCACAACGGTAGCGCCGTGACGACATTGCTGGAAATGGCCAAAGCAAAAGGCAAAGCCGTCGGTGCCGTCACCAGCACACGCGTAACTCACGCCACACCGGCCGCGACCTACGCGCACATTTGTCATCGCGATCTGGAAAACGATATTGCCGCGCAATTGGTGCCGGAAGGTGCGGGTTATAACCACGCCTTAGGCGATGGTATGGATGTGTTATTCGGTGGCGGCCGCAACAATTTTTTGCCTAAAGCAGAAGGCGGTAAACGCACCGACGGACGCAATTTAATTACCGAGCTGAAAGCACACGACTACGTATACGCCGCCAATAAAACCGAATTCGATGCGATCGACGTGGCCACCACGACTAAGGCATTAGCATTGGTTAGTGGCAGCCATTTAAGTTACGACATCGATCGCGATGCCAGCAAAGAGCCGTCGCTGGCCGATATGACCGCCAAAGCCATTGATATTTTGGCGAAAGATAATGACGGTTATTTTCTCATGGTAGAAGGCGGGCGCATCGATCACGCCTTGCACGAAACCATGGCACGCAAAGCGTTGGCCGACACCGTGGCGTTTGACGCCGCGATTAAAGTCGCGTTGGATAAAGTGAATTTGAACAATACCTTAATTGTGGTCACCGCCGATCACGATCACACCTTAACGTTTACCGGTTATCCAAAACGCACCGGGAAAACCACCGATGAACACGCCGGTATTTTGGGCGTTGTTAAAAACGTCGTCAGTGGTGAAAACGAAAGCGATAGCGACGGTGTGCCGTATACCAATTTAGTGTTCGGCAACGGTCCAAATCGTGCCGCCAGCGCACGCAATGCCACGCCCATGTTAGTCGAAACAAACACCATGGATAAAAATTATAAACAAGAATCCGGGGTCCGTTTAACGTCAGAAACGCATGGCGGTGGCGATGTGATGTTGATGGCCACCGGCGCCGGTGCTGCGCAATTCAAAGGTACGTTTGACAACACCAAGGTATTTGAAAAAATTAAGTCGGCTTTTCTACCGTAATCCTGTGTGTAGGCGACGTTTTCAACGTCGCCTATTTTTTAGGTGAAATAATGAAATTTTTTTTCGCACTCGCCTGCGTTAGCTCGCTCGCCGCTGCACAAAGTGTCACCTGCATCACCGTCGAAACGATGTTGCGATCGCAGCTGCACAATGGCGTTAATCGCAGCGATATTTTTCGTGACCAACACTGTTTTGACGACAACAATATCTGGATTAAACGACTCGGCACTCGTTCTTCCGAATCAACGCATCATCACGAGTTGAATATCGAGAACGCTGTACAGTGGTACAAACGCACGCCCAGCGGCGCGCAAGTAGAGTTGCTTGACGAGGCACAAGCGATTCGTGTGCCGTTGCAAAATGGTGAGTGGGATGTCATCGGTTTTGATGGCGATTTTGAAAAATTGCGTCAGCGACAATCCGCATTATCAACGGCCAACACCAAAGTCATTCAGCAACAAAAATTACATGCGCCGTGGCAGGCAATCCAATCTTGGCGGCAACGCGAATACAGTGATTTTTCGGATTAAATTAAGGCGACAAGCGTCGCCTTATTTACTCATCAATGCAATGTAGAGACAGCGCAACATTTCTTATATTTTTTCCCCGAACCACATGGGCAGGGATCGTTACGCCCGATCTTGGCCTCTTTGACCACGGTTTTCTGCTCGCGCCACGGTCGCCAATAATCCGCCAGCGATTGCACTGCGATCGGCAAGCTCTCCACTAAGGTTTGCCGCACCGTTTGCGTCAGCGGCCCGTCATGTCCTTCATTGTTCACTAGCGCGCTGAACAGTGTCGCACAATCATTCACAACGTCGATTTGATCAACGGCCGCCTTCCAATGATCGCTGTGCAAATTCGTCGCCAGCAAAAATCCTTCGGCCCAATCTTTAGCAAACTGCGCAAATTGTTCGGGGTTATTGTGATCGCGCAATAACGGCATCCAGATCGTGTCTTCATGCGTATCGTCGCCGGTCAGTTGCGCTTCGCGTACCGTCCATAACTCGGCCAGTGCTTCGCCTAACGCGAGCAACTCTTCGTGCGTGGTGCTACCGTGTGCTAACGATGCAGCAAGCAAGTTCAAGCCCTCCTCGGCAGCGGTTTTTTTAGGCCCAGTAAGCAAACAGGTAAAAAAACCGTCGATCAACTCCAGCGAAAAATCATCGCCGGTTTTTTTTAATATCGCATCCCATTTAGCCGCTTGTTGATCATCGAGTTGCGCATTGGCGAGATTGAGAAACATCATTGTTTTCCTGTTTCTTTTTCACAAAAAACAAATCCGGCAACGGAGCCGGATCGTGTTGGGTTTACGGTGGGCCATCCCGGACTTGAACCGAGGACGCAACGGATTATGAGGCCCTTAACAGGCCGCCACTGTACGCCACAATTTGCCGCTTTGCATTATCAATCAAAGGGTTACAACCCAAGATGTCGCACTATAAAACGCTTATCCACACATCGTCGTTGACACTTTGTCGTCACTGATTTGTACGTCGACGAGCGGCGGCAAACGCCAAAACCGGCGCTCAGTGTCCAGGCTCAACTTGCAGCAGTGTGGCGTAATCCTGACCACCATAATAAACACCAATGATGGACACAATTTCCGCTTCACGATCCACCAGAAAAGCGATAACCGTGCTACCTCGATAATTCGTAACACGCATACCTGACATCAAATCGTCGCGGCGGATACCGCGTTCAGGAAATGTCGCCAGACATTCGCAGTACTCGACTATCGCATCGACAAAGCGAGCAGCGATCATTGGCGATCCAGCAGCGACGATAAAATCTTCGAGCTCGGCAAGTTGCTGCGCCGCTTCAGGCGAAAAACGGACGGTATAACTCAAATTTTGGCCACACCGCGTTGCTGACGCCGGGTAGCAAGCTGTTCACGCACGGCATCGACGTCAAGCGCACGACTCGGGTCAGCGACGAGGGCTTGGGCTGCCGGTACTACCTGTTCGCGCAGCCAGCTCTCGACGGCCCGGTCACGCGCCATCAATGCACGCAGCCCATCGCGAATAACCTCACTCTCGCTCGCGTACTCGCCGGTCTCGACTTTCGCTTTGACCACTTCGGCCATTTCCTTGGGCAGGGTGATGCTGAATTGCTGAGTTGTTCGCATATCGACACTCCACAACGCTCGATAGGATTAAATCCTACTCCAGGCTTGCGGCCTCGTCCATTCTTGCTTAACCAGTTCGACTAGGCACGACGGCTATTGCTTCTTAATAATTCCGAGCGATGTGCAGAAACAGTAAGAGTAAGCGCCCAAGTATCGGAGTTTGTCGGTGGGACTGACGGATTTTCGGAATTGAAAAAAAAAATCGAAGCGAATATTTTTTGTCGTATTTATCGAGCGAAAATTTGTTGGCCCCCGCAGATTACGCGGGATGGACGCCGAAAAAAAAATAAAACCCACCGAAGTGGGTTTTATCAAAATTAATGGTGGGCCCTCCCGGACTTGAACCGGGGACCAACGGATTATGAGTCCGC
>CAZYUS010000059.1:0-1486 GCA_964650615.1 uncultured Pseudomonadaceae bacterium
TCAGCGGTGTATTCGGTGTCAATGCCGGAATAATTGGCGTGCACGGTAAAGTTATCGTTCATGCGCCAGCGAAATTCCATTTCATAACCATCGCCTTCGGCATCGGCGTTACCGATGTTATAGGTCGGGATAAAACCCGCTGGCCCCGTCAGTTTTAATAATTGCATATCGTCGTACGTAAAATGATAGGCCGAGAGATTCAACATCAGTTGATTGTCGAGCCACGTCGACTTCAGTCCCAGTTCGTAATTGCGCACATTTTCTGGATCAAAGGTTTCTAATTTATTATTAACGGTGTCTGCACCCAAGCTATTAAAACCGCCGGCTTTAAACCCTTCGGCCGCGCTTAAAAATGTCATCACATTATCGCTCCATTGATAATCAATGACTAAGCGCGGCGACACCGCCGTCCACTCATTTTTGCTTTTTATATGATCAATTTCTTCGAAGAAAATAATGCCGAACGGAATTTGCGACACACCACCCACATCACCTAAATCCGGCAAATCAAAACCAAGACCGGTGTCGCCACCGCGAAAATCTAACGCGTTTTCATAAGCCGAATTGACCATAAATTCTTTTTCATCTTTGGTGTAACGCACACCGGCGGTAATGTCCAATTTATCGGTGGCGCTAAAGGTGTAATCGAAATACACCGCTTGGCTACTAAAATCACCTTCGTCAAACATGCGCTCGGTCCACGGCCGTCCCATGTTTTGCAAAGCATACATATTGGCAACATCTTGGCCACTAAACGCACTGCCGGCCTGCGAATTAATCACACCGGCGATCATGTCGAATCCAGCTGTCAACGCTGGATCGGCTTGATAAAACAATCCGCCCATTCCTTGTCCAACTAAAGGACTGCTGCCATCGGTCGGCAACATACCTTGCGCGATATGACGCGCGGTTTCTTCGTCGATCGGTTGGCCATTATTGACGGCATTTTCCATGATTTGACCGGTTAAAGCGTCGTACAAAAAGAACGTGTCCAGCGTATCGGTCGAGCCAATTACATTATGCGTTTGTTTGGCTTCTTCGGTGAAATAAATCGCGCCTAATGACCATTTATGACGTTCGCTTTCGCCGGTTAAACGAAACTCCTGACTAAAGCTGTCCAACTCTTCCTGATTATTGGTCGCCAAGGCAAAACGATAATTGGCGCTGCCGTCTTCTTCTTCTAAATTGTGGGTGGTGAACCCGCGCTGCGCGGTGATCGACGTAAACGTCAGATGATCCATGCGATGCGTAATTTCTAAACTACCGCCTAACAAATTGCGGTATTCGCTGGAATCAAGATCGGTTGCATAAGCACCAAACGGTTCGGCCGGTGCGATATAGACATTGGTGCTGCCGCCTTGTGTTGCATCTTGGTCGGTGCGATCGCCATCGACACGGAACAGTACATCGGTGTCAGCCGAGGCATTCCACAATACACTGGTGCGAAAACCACGGTTATTTTCGTTGCCGAGTTTTTCATCGCTAC
>CAZYUS010000059.1:1496-18786 GCA_964650615.1 uncultured Pseudomonadaceae bacterium
CTACCGACTTGATCGATATAGCCATCGCGCTGGTTATTGACAAAACTAAAACGCGCATGAAGATCATTTCCATTGCTTAAATTCAATGCGCCTTCTAATTGCAATTTGGCGTCTTCACGCACCGTAAAACGTACACTGGCTTCGTTTAAATCACTGGGGTTTTTGGTGATGATGTGAATCGCGCCTGCACCCGCATTACGACCAAACAACGTGCCTTGTGGGCCTTTCAAAATTTCGACACGTTCGATGTCGTTAAAATTAATTTGCGCGGCACCGCTGCGACCAACATAAACGCCATCAATATAAACCGCGACGGCGGGATCAGAACCAATACCGAAATCCGTCGTACCGATGCCGCGAATCGAAAAGCGCGGTTGCGTAGCCGATAAATTGCTGGCATCCATTCCGGGCGTGTAATTACCCAGATCTTTAATGTTTTCGGCCCCTAAGTTACGCACTTGATCATCGTTGAACGCATTCATGGTGATCGGCACTTGCTGAATGCTTTCGTTGCGTTTTTGTGCCGATACGATGGTGATGACGTCGGCATCTTTATCGGCCGTTTCGTCGCCCTCGGCGGCCCACACTGCTGGATAGAGCAAGGTCAACAAAGCAAAACTCAAAGGATGGATACGAGTCGGTTGTGTGGTTTTCATCGTTAGCGTCTCTTAGCGTTGTTATGCACGGTGAGCCAGCTTCCCCCGTCATGGACAGCAACGAGTGGCGGCGGCTCCTTTTTGTAGGTGGCACGAAAGTACTACATCTCATCGGATGAATGAGGTCTGACCTCGAATGCTTCTGGCGACGGGCGCGTGGCGTTCGGCGATTGCACAACGCCAAGCCGCTGGCGACAATCCGCCACCTTTTTCGAGATAGGCGGCAGTGTAATGCGTTATTTCCTTTCCTGTGTACTGGCTTTTTGCGGCGTCGTCGCTGGCGCGCAAACGCCTACCACCACCACTGATAGCTGGCGCGCAGGCGGTCAGGCGGCGTTAAAAGCAGCGCTGGCCAAAAAGCCCAACCCTGCCCGCGCCCGCAATGTGATTATTTTTCTGGGCGATGGCATGAGCGTCGCCACGATTAACGCTGCCCGCATTTACGAAGGCCAAGCACAAGGTGGCAAGGGCGAAGAACACCAACTCGCGTTCGAAAAATTTCCCTTTAGCGGTATGGTAAAAACCTACAACACCGATGCGATGGTGCCGGACTCGGCCGGCACGATGAGCGCGATCATGACCGGCGTAAAAACCAAGGCCGGCGTGATCAGCCAAGACGATGGTGTGACCTATGGTCGCTGCGAGGGTGCCGAAGCGCACCGCGCCGCCACCGCGCTGGAGCTGGCCGAACGTGAAGGCAAAGCCACCGGCGTTATCACCACGGCGCGTTTGACGCACGCCACGCCGGCCGCGACCTATGCCCACAGTGCCGATCGCGAATGGGAAAGCGATCGCGCCATGAACGACGACGCACGCGCCAAAGGCTGCGTCGATATCGCTCGTCAGTTGGTCGATTTTTCCATCGGCGATGGTCTCGACGTCGCGTTAGGCGGTGGTCGCGAAAACTTTATCGCCGCCAATGAATTGGACGCCGAATACCCAGACAAAACCGGCGCGCGAGCCGATAAACAAAACTTGGTTGATGTCTGGCAACGTCGCCATCCTCAAGGTAAATACGTGTGGAACCGCGAGCAATTTATGGCGCTCGATTTTGCTCACACCAAACAAATTCTCGGTTTGTTCGAGCCGTCGCATATGCGTTACGAATCGGAGCGCGCCAGCGCCAACGAGCCGTCGTTAACCGAAATGACGCAGGCCGCGATCACACGTTTGAAACAACACAAGAAAGGATTTTTTCTGGTCGTAGAAGGCGCTCGCATCGATCACGCCAATCACGCCGGTAACGCGCGTAATGCGTTAAATGAAACCGTAGAATTTGCCCGTGCGGTACAAAAAGCCGTTGACCTCACCAGCGAAAAAGACACGTTGATTATTGTCACCGCCGATCACGGTCACACGTTGTCATTAGCCGGTGACGATGTGCAACGCGGCAATCCGATTTTGGGGTTGGCCCACAGCAATGAAAGCGAAAATGAGCAAAATTCTTTACGCAACTATCTCAACGGCAAACCGTTCACGGTATTGAATTATTTAAACGGCCCTGGTTTTGGTCACTTAAATGGCGCGCCGAAAACATCGCCAGAACGGCCGGATTTAAGCCACGAAGACACCAGCGCGTGGACGTATCGTCAAGAAGCGTTGATCCCGTTAAAAAGTGAAACGCATTCGGGTGAAGATGTCGTGGTGTATGCGCGCGGTCCGTGGTCGCAATTATTTACCGGATCGATGGAACAAAACGCACTGTTCCATTTTTATCGTCACGCGATGCAAGTGAAATAAAGCAAAGGATAGCCGCGCCGTAGGAGCGACTTCAGTCGCGAATAATGCTGATTCGCAGCTTAAGCCGCTCCTACTTCATGAGTGCAAGACACTCATGTGAAATCCATTCATGTCCCGCTATTTCATTCGTCGTTATTTTTTTGCCACTAATGCCGAGCGCCCAGCCAGCATGGCGTCGGCGATCTGATCGAGCGGCAAGATCAGTTGCGCAGCGTCAAGTTTGATCGCCTCTTTGGGCATGCCGAATACCACCGAACTGGCTTCATCCTGCGCGATAGTAAACGCACCGGCGTTGCGCATTTCTTTCAAGCCACGCGCACCATCATCCCCCATGCCAGTCATGATCACACCAACAGCGTTGGCTCCGGCACACTTTGCCACCGATTTGAATAACACATCGACGGAAGGTTTGTGCCGATTCACCAACGGTCCATCACGCACTTCCACCAAATAATATGCGCCGCTGCGACGCACGCTCATGTGACGCGCGCCCGGTGCGATTAAAACGTGACCGTTTAAAATTCGCTGTCCATCTTTGGCTTCCAACACTTCCACTTCGCAAATCGAATTCAAACGCTGCGCAAATAAACCGGTAAATTTTTCCGGCATATGTTGCACCACCACAATGCCAGGACAGGTGCGTGGCAGAGTCGGCAACACGCGTTCCAACGCTTGCGTGCCGCCGGTCGACGTGCCGATGGCAATAAACCGATCGGTGGTTTCAACCATGGCACAGGGGGTTTTATTCACTAACACCGGTGCAGGCGGCGCCTTTAACGCGCGCACATTCACCGCTGCCGCCGCGCGCACGGCCGTGATCACTTCGTCGCCGGCCTCGTGCAAAAAATCTTTTAATCCGATTTCCGGTTTGGTGATGATTTCAACCGCCCCGGCCGCCGACGCTTGCAGCGCCGTTTCGCTATTTGCTCGCGTCAACGACGAACAAATAATCACCGGTGTCGGCCGCTCGGCCATGATTTTTTTTAAAAACGAAATGCCATCCATGCGCGGCATTTCGACGTCCAACGTGATCACATCCGGCCATTCAGTTTTCATTTTTTCGAGCGCAAAGAGCGGATCGGACGCGGTCGCTATAACCTCGATGCCGCTCGCCGACGAGAGAATTTCGCTCATGATCTTGCGCACCACAGCCGAATCGTCGATCACCAGCACCCGAATGGGTTTAGCCATGATGCACGACTTCTCGCGCCAGAATTTTTTTGGCGAGATCCTGATCGCTGGTTTGGATGTGCCTGACCCACCATTCCGATAAAAACGACATCATTTGCACGGCGACGTATTTGTCATTTTTCTCTAAATTGTTTTTAAACGCCCGCATCCGTGAACGATACGATTCATGCTCGACAATATGCCGTTCAATGAATAAATGATCGACGTTGGCATCACGCGCCAAACGTTCTTCAGTATCAAAGTGAATATCGGCGTAACGATTAAATCCGTCTAGCAAAGGCCAGACGTTGGCCACTGGCATATCCGCACCGATGCCATCGTACAAATTATTTAACATGGCGATCAGCTGTTTGTGCTGCGCGTCCATTCGTTCGACACCCGTATTGAATTTTTCTTGCCACTCGATAAACATTCGCACTCCTTAACAGGGCTTTCAATTCACTTTTTTTCGTTGCGCGTTCAGGGTTTCTATAATGAGCGACTTGAAGATCGCCCTATAAGATTTTTTAAACATTTTAGTCTTCATTTACGCAACCTTACCTCGCGCCCGATCCGCCGATAAATCGTGGGTTTGACCACCGACAACTCGGCGCACATACCGCTTAAGGTTTCGGCATGTCCGACAAATAACCAGCCATTGCCACGCAGTTGCTGACACAGTTTATTTACGATGCGTTGTTTGGCTTCGGCGTCAAAATAGATCAGCACATTGCGCACAAAAATGATGTCGAATTCACCGGCATGAACCACCGACTCATTTAAATTTATGTCAGTAAAGGTCATGTTTTTTTGCAAACCCGGAACGATTTTGAAGGTGCCGCTTTTGCTGCCAATGCCTTTGAGACAATAGCGTTTGCGTAACGCCTCGCTGATCCCGTCGCTGCGTTCGGTGCTGTACACGCCGGTAGCGGCCGTTTTAACCGCGAGCGGACTAACATCGCTGGCCACAATCTGCCAACGGCCGTTATCGCCGAATTGTTCGCACAGGGTCATGGCCAGACTATAGGCCTCTTCGCCGGTGGAACTGGCGGCGCTCCACACTCGCAACGAGGGTTGGTCGGCATAAAGGGGCAGCACCGTCGTGCTTAAAAAGTCGAAATGCTGCGGCTCGCGAAAAAAATACGTTTCATGTGTGGTGAGCAAGTCCATCACGCGCGTCCACTCATCGCGTTCATGCGCTTGCGTCATTAATTGAAAATAGGCTTTAAACGACGACACGCGACGCTCGCGCAAACGCTTGCCCAAGCGGCCACTCACTAATGGTTTTTTACTGAGCGGTAATTCAACGCCAGTGTGTTGCAACAACCAATCGCGAAACAAATAAAATTCACCATCACTTAACGTTGGCGCGCCCGTTGCGGATTCGCTTCGCACTGCGTCGATCATTCGACCAACTCGGTGGCATCGGCACGCGCTTCACCGTCTAATACGGCCAACTCACGGACTGAAAAAACTTTGCCGACATTCAGCACCAAAATAAAACGCTCGGCGACTTTAGCGATACCGGCAATAAAATCGGTGCGTATGGGCGCGCCGAAAGCCGGGGGCGGTTCAATGTCGTGATTGTCTATGTCTAACACCGCACTGACACCATCCACCAAGATGCCCAAGACAATGGCACGATCGTCATGCGGCACTTCGACAATGATCACGCACGAGCGTTTATGCGTCACCGTGTCGCCTTTACCGAGTCGCACCGATAGGTCCACCACCGGCACCACCGCACCACGCAAATTGATCACACCGCGAATGGCCGCAGGCATTAGCGGCACTTCCGTGATGGCACCGAATTCGATGATCTCGCGCACTTGCAAGATATCCAATGCCAACAATTCGCCTTTGAGTAAAAACGCTAAAAATTGCTGACGCACCGGCACCGCTTTTTTAGCGAGTTCGGTGGTGCTTCGCCGCGAAAGAGCTTGTTCAGTCATGACCGCACCACCGTTTAATAACGCACATATTCGCCGTCGCTTTCGACATCGACCGGTGCACGTTTAACCGCGTGCAATTTCGGTTTTTTGAGTGTTGAAGCAGGCGGCGTTCGCAGCGCCGCCGAAGGGCGACCCTCGTCGACTTTAAACATCGCAACCAACTGCTGTAACTGTTCGGCTTGTGCACTCATTTCTTCGGCAGTGGCCGACAATTCTTCCGAGGCAGCGGCATTTTGCTGCGTGGTTTGACTGATTTGGTTCATCGCGATATTGACTTGATTCGCCCCCGTGGATTGCTCTTCAGAAGCGGCCGAAATTTCTTGCACCAATTCGGCTGTTTTGCGAATCGCCGGCACAATTTGGTCGAGCAAACCGCCAGCTCGCTCGGCGGTTTTTACGCTGGTGCTGGCCAGTTCGCCGATCTCTTGCGCGGCCACTTGACTGCGCTCGGCGAGCTTACGCACTTCGGCGGCCACCACCGCAAAGCCTTTGCCATGCTCTCCGGCACGCGCCGCTTCAATCGCAGCATTAAGTGCGAGCAAATTGGTTTGATAAGCAATGTCATCAATGATGCCAATTTTATCGGCGATGGATTTCATCGCCTCTACGGTCGCGCGCACGGCTTGACCGCCTTCGTGTGCATCACTGGCGGAGCGACTCGCCATGCCATCAGTAACTTTGGCGTTCTCGGTATTTTGATTTATCGACGCCGACATTTGTTCGATCGACGCCGAGGTTTCCTCCAAACTCGCGGCTTGTTCGGACGCCGCTTGCGCCAGCGATTGCGATGTCGAACTGACTTGTTCGGACGCCGACGACAACGCATCAGCCGCCGACCGCACATCGGTTAGCGAACCGCTTAATTTTTTTACCATTGCCGCCATCGCGGCGAGCAAGCTGGATTGATCGTTGCGCTTTAATTCAACGTTGACGGTTAAATCGCCTTCGGCCACACGGCGCACAATGTCAGCGGCATACGCTGGCTCGCCACCTAATTGTCCGGTTAAGTTGCGCGTAATCACCCACGCTACGGCCACCGCAAACACAATCGCCACCGCCACCACAATCATGATTAATTTGATCGCTTGATCGTAAGCGGTTTGCGCTTCGGCACCGGCTTCATCCAGCAACTTGCGTTGAAAATCAGCAAACTCATTAGCGCCGCCTTGATACCGCAACAAAATCGGAGGCAGTTCGTTGTTTAAAAAATCTTGTGCCTCGTTCATTTTTTTGGCTTCGATTAAGGCGATTAATTTTTCCTGACCGTTAACGTAATCTTGGCGATTGGTGATAATCGTATTCAGCAGTTCTATGCCCTTCGGGTTTTTCACCTGCTCTTTTAATTTGGCGACAACTTCGCCCAATTTTTTACGCGCCTCCAACACCCCCTCCTTGCGCTTCCCCATTTGCTCGGCATCACGACTAAGCATCATATCGCGCAACCCGCGCGCAATGTCGCTGGAATGAATGATGATATCGGTGGCCATCGCGGCGCGCGGCCACCGCTCATCAATCACCACGCGCATCGAGCCGTTCATATCGCTCATGCGATGCCAACTGATCCACGAAATAATTACCAACAACACCACCATCATGGCAAAGCCTGATAACAATTTGGTGGCCACTTTAAGATTGGAAAACATGTGCTTTACCTCATCTCATCGAAACATTGATTGGCCGTGGCGACGAACCCGACAACGCCACCACGCTGGCTTGTTGCATTAATCGCGCGACATCCAAAATTAACGCGACACTGCCATTACCTAAAATGGTCGAACCCGATACACCGCGTAAGCTGGAAAACAAATCACCTAAGGGTTTAATCACGGTTTGACATTCACCTAATAATTGATCCACAACTAAGCCGACACGCTGTTGAGCAAAGCCGGCCACCACCACGTTTTGCCGCGATGGCGCGACGCCATCCACCGCAAACAACTCGCGCAGCGGCAGTAACGGCAACACCTCTCCGCGCAAATTCAAATAATTGCCATCCGGATTCGGCGTTGGCAATTCGATACATTCGATCACACTATCGAGCGGCAATACGAAAACATTGCCACCGAGCGCAATTTGAAATCCGTCAATGATGGCCAGCGTGAGCGGCAAGGTAATGCGCATCACGGTGCCTTCCCCGGGCGTACTGTGAATTTGCAAACTGCCGCGCAACACGTCGACTTGCGTCTTCACCACGTCCATGCCAACGCCACGCCCCGATAAATTGGTGACATTGTCGGCGGTGGAAAAACCCGGCAGTAAAATCAGTTGATCGATTTCATAATCGCTTAATTTTTTATCGGGCGACAACAAGCCTTTTTCGATCGCTTTGCGCTGAATTTTTTCGCGATTCAGGCCGCCGCCATCGTCGCTGATCTCAATCACAATGCTGCCGGCATCGTGATAGGCACTGAGCATCACGGTGCCGCGTTCGGTCTTGCCAAGCGCCCGCCGCTGCGCAGGATTCTCGATGCCGTGATCGAGACTGTTGCGCACCAAATGCATCAACGGATCGCCAATTTTCTCCACCATGGATTTGTCCATTTCCGTTTCGGCACCACGTATCACCAATTCCACATCTTTGCCCAATTCTTTAGTGACATCGCGCACCACGCGCGGAAAGCGACTGAACACTTCGCCGATCGGGATCATGCGTAGACCCAAGGCCGTGTCGCGCACTTGCTCGACCAACCGCAACATATTGGCGGTGATTTCCTGTAATTCGCGGTTCATCAGTTGCTGTGATTGCAGTTGCGTGGCAGCACCAGCGATCACCAGTTCCCCCACTTGATCGATGAGCGCATCGAGCCTGTCGGCCGGCACTTTGATGTTTTTGGCTTCGGCAATTTTTTTCTCTTCGTTTTTCTTTTGTTTTAATAACGCGGCTTCAACCACTGGTGCGTGTACGCTGCCTTGCTGCAATAAAATTTCGCCGACTTTTGCCGGTTCGTTTTGTTGCTTTTGGCGCTGCAATACCTGCTGCAATTCGTGTTCGGTGATGCTGCCGCAGGCCAGCAACAATTCGCCCAGGCGTTGCGCATCTTCACCGCTGCCATCGATCATCTCGATGTAATGTTCGATCTGTCGGGCCGGTGGCAAGATCACGACGCGCGAATCATCGAGAATAAATTCGAACGCGTTCTCAATATCCTGTTTGGTGCAATTCGATAAAAACGACAATTCAAATCCGATATAACAGCACGACGGATCGGCCTCATCCCACGTGGGTAAAGCGTTGAGTACCGGTTCGATATGCGTTACCTCGCCAAAGGTGTTGAGATAACGCATTAGGATGATGGGGTCCAAACCGTTTTGCATAACGTCCGGCGCAAAACGCAAGGAAATATGCCAGCACCGTTCTTCGTGATCGTTACTCACTAACGCCTGACTGCCCGCGCTGACGGGTGCGGCGTGCAACGCGCCACCCCCGCCCTGTAAGTGCCGTAACCGTTCGGTTAATTGCTGTTCTTCGACGCGATCAATGGCGTCATCGTCTTCGATGTTTTCGAGTAATTGCGCAATGTGATCGCGGCATTTCAGCAGCAACGCCACGCAATCGGCGTTCGCTTCGATTTGCTGATTGCGCAATTTATCCAACACCGATTCGACGTTATGCGTAAAGCCCACCACATGGACAAAACCGAACATGCCGGCCGAACCTTTGATGGTGTGTGCACAGCGAAACAAGGCATGTAAATCATCCGCGCTCAACGGCTCGGTTTCGGCGCGCAGCAGCAAGGTTTCCATTTGCTCTAGCAATTCACGTCCTTCTTCCATGAACGTGGCGAGCACCTGACTAAATGGATTGCTCATGTCGTTATCCTTCGTGGGCCGGCAACACCACCGGATCACCGAAATATTGAATGACGTTGCAAAATTCCATGGCGCGTCGCACCGCGTCGGAGTGATGCACGACGTGCAAACGCTCGCCCAATTCTTTTTTAAGCAGCAGTAATAATTGCAATCCGGCGGCGTCGATTTTTTCTACCGCGCGAACATCTATCGTCAAATCGTGTTCGCCCAAACACGTCGACAATGCTGCTTTCACCTCCGACACATCGGCAATAGTGAACGTCCCTTCTAGGGAAACACCGAATCCCTCGGCACTGGAGGTGGTGGTAATGTTCATCGTGTTTTAGCTCGCTGGTGACGCACCCACCCAACAATCTAGTTCAAAGTGTTCGATCCTTACAGCTCACTCGGTGCAAACTTGATGTGCATCAAGCCACCGCTTAACGATCGCTCTCCCCCATTTGTGTTAAGTCGTTATGGCGACGGCGGCTGGCACGTTGCTCCATCGTCGACGATCCCCATCACTTTGCATTACATTGGCGCACGCTTTTCCCATTGCTTATCTTGATGCTCCGCTTTGTTTCGCTGTCCGCGTTAAGCCGCGTGTTGTGTTTGTTGCCGCTGCTGCTGGCGTGTAGCACCCGCCCTCCCACCCTCGGTAGTTATGAAACGCTCCGTCGCCACAATATCGCGCTACCACACGTTTACATCGAAGGACGGGTGGCACTGCGCAAGGCGAACGATGGATTTTCTTCCGGTTTTAGCTTGCAGCAACAGCCCGATTTTTCACAGATGACCTTGACCGGCCCGTTAGGTGGCGTGCATGCCCGCTTGACCTTAACGCCTGAAAGTTGCCGCCTTGAGTTACCCGATCGTGAACCCATCGCGGGCGCTGACGCCGATGCGTTATTGCGCGATTTTTTCGGCTACGCGATTCCGTTTTCGGCGCTGCCGTTTTGGTTGCGCGGTGTCATGCAATCCGAACACGAAAAACCGCGATTGGATGAGCAACACTTGCCGCAGGCGTTTGATGAAAACGGTTGGCACATCGACTATTTCGCGTGGCAATACATCAATGGCCACGCGCTGCCTCAAAAAATGCAGATCCGCAATGACGAACTCACACTCAAAATCAGCCTCCATGATTGGCACTTTTAAAAACGAATTGCGACTGTGCTCGCCCGCTAAACTGAATTTGTTTTTGCACATCGTTGGCCGCCGTGCTGATGGCTATCACTTGCTGCAATCCCTTTTTCAACTGCTCGATTTTGGCGACGATATGCGTTTTGTTTTGCGTCACGACGGACTCATTATTTTGCACGACAAAATCGCCGGACTCGACGACGAAAAACACTTGGCCGTGCGGGCCGCTCGCGTAATGCAAGAACACATGCAACAGCGCGGGCAAGCCCGTTTTGGCGTCGATATTTTTATCGACAAACGCATTCCCATGGGCGGCGGATTAGGTGGTGGTTCGAGCAATGCAGCGACCACGCTGCTGGCGCTGAATCAGTTATGGCAAGCGTCATTCGATATCGATCAATTAGCACAATGGGGATTGCAATTAGGTGCGGATGTGCCGGTGTTTGTGCGTGGTCACACGGCTTTTGCGCAAGGCGTTGGCGAGCAATTAATTGCCTACCCAAGCGAGGAAAAATGGTTTGTCGTATTGACGCCGAATGTGGCCGTTTCGACCGCTTATATTTTCGCGCATCCTAAGTTGACACGTGACCATGCCATCGTCACAATACGCGCCCTCGCAGCTAGGGGGTGGTGGCAAGACACCACGAACGACTGCGAAACGCTCGTGTGTAGCGAATATCCCGAAGTGGATCGCGCACTAATGCGGTTAAGAAATGTCGCACCCGCGCGCATGACAGGAACCGGTAGTTCGGTGTTCGCGTGGGTCAGCAGTGAAGCCGAAGCCCAGCAGATTTTGCAGGCGTGCTCAAACGAGTTCAGTGGTTTCATTGCACGAGGCGTCAACGTATCACCGACCCACTTGGGCTTATGTTGAGTCGCGTTAAAAATTACAGGGGTGTCGCCAAGCGGTAAGGCAGCGGGTTTTGATCCCGCCATTCAGAGGTTCGAATCCTTTCACCCCTGCCATATTTATGAAGAAGGCAGGTTGTTTAACGGTCTTGCGGGTTTTGATCCCGGCTGGTTCAGATGTTCGAACCTTCACCCCTGCCATATATGTAGGGCGGTTTTCAGGCCGCCAATGAGTGCAAATCACTCGAAACCCTCCCGGCGCAGGCCGCGCCAAAGCCAACCTACGGAGCAACACCATGTCAGACATGATGCTGTTCAGCGGAAATGCCTGCCCCGATCTGGCTCATGCCATTGCAGCTCGCCTTAATATGCAGCTGTCCCGCGCCAAAGTCGCCCGTTTTTCTGATGGCGAAATCAACGTCGAGATCCTCGATCATGTGCGCGGCAAAGATGTCTTCATTATTCAATCCACCTGCGCCCCTACCAACGACAATTTGATCGAATTGGTGGTCATGGCTGATGCCTTGCGTCGTGCCAGTGCTGGTCGCATTACTGCCGTGGTGCCGTATTTCGGTTATGCCCGCCAAGACCGCCGTGTGCGCTCGGCGCGGGTGCCAATCACCGCCAAAGTGGTGGCCGATATGTTGGCCGTGGTGGGTATCAATCGCGTACTCACGGTTGATCTGCACGCCGATCAAATTCAAGGCTTTTTCGATATTCCGGTCGACAATGTGTACGCCACACCGGTATTGCTCGAACACATCCATCAACAACGCTTTAAAAACCTGATGGTGGTCTCGCCCGATGTCGGTGGCGTGGTGCGCGCCCGTGCGATCGCCAAACGTCTGGACGATTGCGATTTGGCGATCATCGACAAACGCCGTCCGCAAGCCAACGTCGCCGAGGTGATGCACATCATCGGTGAAGTTCAAGGTCGCGAGTGCGTCATTATTGACGATATGGTGGATACCGCCGGCACCCTATGCCTAGCGGCCAAAGCCCTGAAAGATCACGGTGCCGCCAAGGTTTATGCCTATTGTTCACATCCGGTATTGTCCGGCAAAGCCATTGACAACTTGAACAATTCGGCGCTCGACAAACTGGTCGTCACCGATACGATCCCGCTGCGCGAAGCCGCCAAAGCCTGCGCCCGCATTGAAGTCGTTTCGATGGCCTCGTTAATGGCCGAAGCGATTCGTCGTGTTAGCGAAGAAGAAAGTTTAAGCGAGATGTTTGTTTAATTTTGTTCCCTCTCCTTATCAAGGAGAGGGCTAGGGTGAGGTCGCGCGCCAGCGCGCTACATCCTCCCAGCCTCCCCCTTGTTAAGGAGGAGGCGTCATACAAAATTTTGCCCACTATCGGGCAAAAAACATTGTGCGTTGGTCGCGGCGCACAGTGGTGTTCACGTAAGTCCGTTCGCGGACAAAATGAAGGTAATCATCATGGCAGCTATATTCGAATTGAATGCCGAACTGCGTAGTGTACAGGGCAAAGGTGCGAGCCGCCGCCTGCGTCACGCAGAACAAGTTCCGGCAATTATTTACGGCGCTGGTAAAGCTCCGCAAAACATCACGCTGGATCACAACAAAGTGATTTTGGCGCTGGAACACGAAGCGTTCTACTCACACATTTTGACCATCAACGTAAATGGCACTAAAGAACAAGCCATTCTGAAAGATGTTCAACGTCACCCGTACAAACCGAAAGTGTTGCACCTCGATTTCTTGCGCGTCAGCGCATCAGAAAAACTGCACACTAAAGTGCCGTTCCACTTCACCAATGAAGCGAACAGCGTCGGCGTTAAAGCCGGTGGTTTTGTGCACCACGACATGACCGAAGTTGAAATTCTGTGCTTGCCTAAAGACTTGCCGGAATTCATCGCTGTTGACATGAGCAACGTCGCGATCGGTCACATCGTACACTTGGCCGATATCCAATTACCGGCCGGTGTCGCATTTGTGGCGATGCAACACGGTGACAATAAATCCGTGGTTTCGATTCATGCCCGTAAGGGTGCAACCGAAGAAGCCGAAGCACCGGCGGCTACGGACGCACCGAAGGCGTAATCGCTTCCGCTGTTTTATGGCATCACAAAGGCCGTTCTTTATCGAACGGCCTTTTGCATTAAAGCTTCACGATTTAAGCATGACATCGTAGCGTTTAACGTTAAGTAAAATGACCATCAAACTCATCGTCGGTCTGGGTAATCCGGGCGCACAGTATGCACAAACCCGCCATAACGCCGGCGAGTGGTTTGTGCGCGCGATCGCGGATAAATTTGCTGGTCGTTTTGCGTTCGACAATAAATATAAAGGCGACGTTGCGATGGCGACCATTGCAGGCGAACAAGTGCGTTTATTGGTGCCGCACACGTTCATGAATTTGAGTGGACATGCGGTGGCACCGCTGGCGAATTTTTTTCGCATCGCGCCCGAAGAGATGTTGGTCGCGCATGACGAACTGGATATTCCGCCCGGCACGCTCAAACTAAAAATTGGCGGTGGCAACGGCGGACATAACGGCTTAAAAGATATTCAGGCCTGTTTGGGTAATAACCCGAATTTTTATCGTTTGCGTATTGGTATCGGTCATCCCGGTGCTGCGCCGCTCGTGTCGGGTTGGGTGTTAAGCAAAGCGCCGAGCAGTGAGCAACAAAAAATCGACGCGGCACTGGATGACGCCGTTAAATGCGTCGAACTGCTCGTCAAAGCCGATATGCAACAAGCGCAGCATAAGCTGCACAATGTGAAACATTAATTTTTTGTCGGAGCAGCTAAAGCCGCTCCGACAGAGCAACATACGAGGACATCAAAATGGGTTTTAACTGCGGTATCGTCGGATTACCCAACGTCGGCAAATCCACGTTGTTTAACGCGCTCACCAATGCCGGCATCGCCGCCGCCAACTTCCCGTTTTGCACCATCGATCCCAATACTGGCGTCGTGCCGATGCCGGATGCGCGATTGGATGAACTCGCCAAAATTGTGAATCCGCAGCGCGTACTGCCCACCTCGATGGAATTTATCGACATCGCCGGCATTGTCGAAGGCGCATCCAAAGGCGAGGGCTTGGGTAATAAATTTCTCGCCAATATTCGCGAAACCGACGCCATCGCCCACGTTGTCCGTTGCTTCGTTAACGACGACATTATTCACGTCAGCGGCAGCGTCAATCCGGCGCGCGATATCGAAGTGATCAATATGGAATTAGCACTGGCCGATTTGGAAACGGTGGAAAAAGCCATTTTGCGCACGCAAAAAGTCGCCAAATCCGGTGACAAAGACGCCAAAGCAGAACTGGCTGTGCTCGAAAAAGCCAAAACGGTGTTAGAAGAAGGACAACCGGTTCGCACACTGGAATTAGACGCGACCGAATTACTCAATTTGCGCCGCTTAGGATTAATGACCGCCAAGCCCACCATGTATATCGCCAATGTGCAAGAAGACGGATTTCAAAATAATCCCTTACTCGACATCGTGCGCGACATTGCCGCTAAAGAAAACGCCGTCGTCGTGCCGGTGTGCGCCGCCATCGAATCGGAATTAATTGCATTGCCTGCCGATGAACGCGACGAATTTTTAAAAGAGTTAGGGCTAGAAGAGCCTGGATTAAACCGCGTCATTCGTGCCGGTTATAAATTATTAAACCTGCAAACCTATTTCACTGCAGGCGTCAAAGAAGTGCGCGCTTGGACCGTTTCAGTCGGTGCCACCGCCCCTAAAGCCGCCGGCGTGATCCACACCGATTTCGAAAAAGGATTTATCCGTGCCGAAGTCATTTCCTACGACGATTTCATCAAATACAAAGGTGAAGCCGGCGCCAAAGAAGCTGGTCGTCTGCGTCTAGAAGGCAAAGACTACATCGTGCAAGACGGCGATATCATGCACTTCCGATTCAACGTGTAAACATCGCGGGGCTTGCCGGTCGAATGTTGGCATGACAGCCACGTAAAATCCGACTGGACAGCCCCTGATCATTGCTTCGCTTCATCCTCGTACAAACATATTGGTTAAGGGACTAATTCTTGTTAAAACAATTCGTTTCGCTCCTATTGCTTGGCATAAGCTTTTCAAGCTTTGCCGAACACGATCCGCAACTGCAATACAACTTTGTGCAATTTAATCACTATGACGGAACGCCCTATCATCATGAAAAATATGACGGGCGCGGCGTTGATGGTTCGATACCGTGGGGACGACGATCATTGTGGTTCACGACGATTCGATTTCGCGATTTGTCGGCCTATAACGGCGAAAAGAGTCAAAGCGATCGAGTCTTTGACATCGAAGGTGATGTCGGTATTGGTACGCATCGCGCCATCAACGCCAACACCGACTGGCTCGTTTCACTGCAATACCATGTTCGCGACGATTACAACCGTTCAAACGATGGAACCGGATTGCACATCGGCCTACGCCAGCTGCTTACACCGGCCTTGGAGTGGGGCGCTGAGGTCGCACACGGTGAGCATCGTCTAGGCGTCGAACACCAACGATTCGCTTATTTGATGTGGCACGCCAATCGCTGGTTAGGGCTTGGGATCAAGCTCCAACGCCAAGACAATAACGAACTGCAATGTATTTATTTACGCGCCAGCTTTTGAGGCAAGCACAATAACGAAGAGGATGCCAATCCAAGGTTGACAGAGGCCAGCGAATTCACAAGAATACGCGCCCCGCCAAACGGCGGGACTACGTTGACCGTGGTGATGTAGCTCAGTTGGTTAGAGCGGAGGATTCATAACCCTCAGGTCGGCAGTTCAACTCTGCCCATCACCACCATATCCCTTCGACAAAAGCCCGCGTCCTGCGGGCTTTTGTGTTGTTGCCCAGCACGACATTTCACTCCGTATTCAAAAGTGTCATTAACTGATCACGACGCGATTGTGCCAGCGTTAAACGTGTATGGAATCGCGTGGTGCTGGCCTGCATTCGGATGGCGCTGGTGATCGTATGGCTCGCGCGCAGTTGATTGAGCTCCTGATTCATTTCGCTTTCCAGCGCCGTTATGTGACCGTTTGCTTGACGGATTTTTCGCTGCAATTTCTCGCGCCACATCATGCGATTAAGGCGTTGGTTTAAAGCGGCAAAATCGCTAATCGCAAAATCATTATGAATCGCCTGCGCGCTTTTCAGTTCGATACGCTGCGCGGTTTCGCCGCACACCCGGTCGCTAAAAATGCTAACCCCGTCGGAGTTGGTACAGCGAAAAATATCCTGCGCCGAAACACTCCAACTCACCAGAAAAACCGCCGCAACGAGAAATTGCGATCGCTTCATCTTTACACCTCAATCGTCACCACAACCAAAGAGAAAACCTAAACCGAGCACAAACCAGATCACACGGCGCGAAAACCAAATCAACACACCGGCCACCACGAAAAAAACCAACAACAACAATCCACTGGCCAGATCCGACGATTTAAATAAACAGACACCGCCGAACAGCAACAACATCCACACGACAATTCCGCTCATTGCATCATTAAATGACGACGTTTTTGTCGTTAACCGCGTGGACGATTCAAGCACGCTTATTTCATTCCAACGCGACACAAACGCGGGCCAACTCGGTGCAACGGTCGGTTTAAATATCATCTTGAAATTTAAGGGTTGTTCTTGTGGCTGCGGATGCGCCAGCAGATAACTTTTTATATCCGTTAATAGCCATGCTAATTGCCCGATAAACGTATTTATTTCACGTAAATGATGCACCCACGCCTGTTGTAGCAAACCAAATAAGTCATCTTGCCACGACAAACGATAAAGCCGCAGTTGCCGCAACTGATCGCAACCGTTTTCGATAAAGCAGGAAAACTCGTCCAGCACCGCTTTACGTTTTTCATCAGACACATTCGCTTCGCAAAACAATGTCCCCAACAGATTGAATCGAGTCTCAATAGCGTAGGCAAAATCGCGCAACTGCTCGTAAGCGTATTGCACACCCGCACGAGAATAATCACAGTCAAGACGCTCGCTGGTAGGGCGTGAC
>CAZYUS010000060.1:0-18410 GCA_964650615.1 uncultured Pseudomonadaceae bacterium
ACCAACGCGCCATCGGTAAATTGCGCGACGGCGTCGCTATAGGTGACGCTTTTCCCCTTTTTTAAATCACCTGCCCAATTGGCATTGTCGGGGTACTTAAAATCCAAATTACCGGCGACAAATTCATTACCTAAACGTGCAACCGGCAGCCCCTTAAATTGCAGCGTGTAGCCGCGAAAGGTGGCAAACGCTAACAACACTTCAGCGCCGTAGCCTTTGTATTGTCCATTTTCAAAACTATAGTGCGGTGCGTATTCCAAGGCCTCGACACCAACGGTAAACGATTTTTGCTCGGCGATCGCTGCAAAAGGCAACCAACCAAGAAGGGCTACGATTAATTTATTCATCATGCTCTCCTCACAAAGTCCACTTGATCATCAATTCCATAACACGTTCATTGGTGCTTCCAATACCGGGGATATCGACGCCGAATTTATTTTTCCAATAGGAATATTCAATGCCAACTTCGACGCGACCCGGTGCACCGGCGAGCGCGCCGACATCCATTAGAATTTGTGGCACCAGTAATAAATGCGCCTTACCGTCCTCAATTTTTCCGATGTAATCAGCAAAGCCACCGATGCTCCAACTCGTGCTGCCTAATTTAAACGGAAATAAACCCGCGATATTCAGTTGATAGGTACTGTCGTTGGTGTAGTACGGTCCTGCACTATTATGTTCGTTGCGCTGATACGCGTTAAATTGAAAAAACGCCGCACCCGGAACCGCCAAGTCAAAACCGACGCCAATCAAATATGCGCTGACATTCGCGCCGCTATCTTTGCCAAAGTTCCATTGCGTAGCGATCAAGATATCTTTGATAAAGCCGCCGTATTGGTAACCGCCGATTTTGCTCAAACTAAAACGCGGTTGTAACTCACCATAAAACTCAGTGTCGCTATCACCGTCGCCATTGATCACATCGACAAAGAAAAAATTGTCGCCGTATTTCCATCCGCTGGCGTGCTCTAGTGTGGCGATATTATTGCTGTACTTTTCGCCGCCAAATGGGCTTTCAAAATCATCACCTTTTAAGAACTGCACGTTTGTGCTGCTCCAATCGGCGGCAAAACAAGGAACAGCGAGGATAA
Source organism: uncultured Pseudomonadaceae bacterium (assembly GCA_964650615.1). Classification (GTDB taxonomy): domain Bacteria; phylum Pseudomonadota; class Gammaproteobacteria; order Enterobacterales; family Permianibacteraceae; genus Permianibacter. The sequence continues at coordinate 1,092 of CAZYUS010000060.1, forward strand.
CGCTGATTAACGCTAGCACACGTTTCATAGTGAGGATCTCCGATGCCGTTTAACGCCACGGTGGCCGTTGACCCTAATGTGTAGTACAAAAATTGAAATATGTTCGGTGTTGAAACGGCGCGCACTGAGCGTCACCCACGGGTTAGGCGAAACTCGCGAAACCGCACGGTGTCGTGTCACGCAAACGGTCTGTGCGAGTGCGATTGACTCCTTGTTTCTGCCGTCGTAAGCCAATGGCACCGATACGCGATTATCGGTTAGCGTGATTCGCGCCATGGCGTTCATTTAAGCGGTTGCTCAAAATCGGCATATCTGCTTTTCCTTGACAGATTTCGGCATAAATGCCTAAATAAGGCTATCGAGGAGGAACGTCATGCAAACGGTAGCAATCGCGCAGGCGAGTCCTGAAGCGGTACTGGCAAAAGCCGGTTCGGCGCAGGTTACCCGTACCGCGCTCAACTTGTTTTTTGGCATCTGCGAACGCTGGGAGCTAACCCTGCCGGAGCAGCGTCGTCTGCTTGGCGAGCCACCCGAACGCACCTTTTATAAATGGCGCACCGCACGCGCCGGAACCCTGTCTAATGACGTGTTAGAACGCATCAGCTATCTCGCCGGCATTCATAAAGCCTTGGGCATTTTGTTGCCCAACGATCAAGATAAAGGGTGGGTCAAGCGGCCGAACGCGGCGTTTGGCGGGCGCTCGGCGTTGCAACGCATGTTGGGCGGCCGGGTGGTCGATTTAAGTGATGTGCGCCGCTACTTGGATGCGGTTCGTGGCGGGTAAGCAAACTCAAACGGTGTTAGAAAAATCGGTGAAATGGCAAAAAGCGTTTCGCGTCATTCCTTCGTGTTTTCCGCCGATCAATGTCTTTGAAAACGTCGTTTCGCCCGACGAATTTGACATCGCGATGGCGATCGAAACGCTCACCAACCCGCGTTGGCGTGATGAAGTGGGGCAGATCGAATTGATCGCGCGCGACGAACGCGTGTTTGGGCTCGGTGCGTCGATTGTGATGGCCGCCTTTACGCATTTTAGCCCCGAACGAGCGTCGCGATTTTCTGACGGTAGCTACGGTGTTTATTACGCCGCCGATTCATTAGAAACCGCCGTCGCTGAAACGCGGTTCCATCGTCAACAATTTTGCGTCGCCACCAACGAAGCACCTAACGATTTTCATTTTCGCGCTTACGTTAATCAAATCATTTTACCCATGCACGATATTCGCAACGGTTTTGAACATCTGCATCATGCCGAAGATTACGCCCCGTCACAAACGTTTGCGCGCGAACTCAAAGCGCAAAACAGCAACGGCATTCTGTACCGCTCAGTCCGTCGCGAGGGCGGCGAATGTATTGCTGCGCTACGACCGAAATCCGTCAGCCTGCCGGTGCAAACGCAGCATCTTATTTATCATTGGAATGGTCAGTTCATTACCGATGTTTGGCGCGTTGATCATGTGGCGATTTGAGCTGTCTAAATTGTTTGGCGAATTCTATTTCATGACACAATTAATGCCATTTTTTTCAAATTTTAATGCTTGATCATCACATGGCGAATGCTGGTGTAGTCTTCTAATCCGTACATTGATAAATCTTTGCCGTAGCCGGATTTTTTTAATCCGCCGTGCGGCATTTCGCTGACTAACATGAAATGGGTGTTGATCCAGGTGCAGCCATATTGCAACTCGCTGGCGACTTTCATGGCGCGGCCAATGTCATTGGTCCACACCGATGAGGCTAAACCGTAATCGGAATCGTTGGCCCAGCGGATCACTTGTTCGGTATCGTCGAAACACGTGACGGACACGACTGGACCGAATACTTCGCGTTGTACAATTTCGTCACTTTGTAGCGCACCGGCGATCACCGTCGGTTCAAAAAAGAAACCATCACCGGCGACAGGTTTTCCGCCGGTTGCAATGTGTATGTGTTTTTGTTGCGCAGCGCGTTCAACGAAACCAGCAACGCGATGCCGTTGCGCCTGTGACACCAGTGGGCCTAATTCGACACCGTCATCAAATGGCAAACCGTGTCGAATCGACGACACGGTACTCGCCAGATCGGCGACGAGATTTTCATACACTTTTTTGCTGGCATAGATACGACAAGCGGCGGTGCAATCTTGACCGGCATTGTAATAACCGAAGGTGCGCACACCGGCGACGACATCGGCGATGTTGGCGTCATCAAAAACGATCACCGGTGCTTTGCCGCCTAATTCCAGATGCGTGCGTTTTAGTGTTTGCGCCGCGACTTCCACCATTTTTTGTCCGGTCGCAATCGAGCCGGTCAACGAGATCATGCGCACCGCCGGTGCCGACACCATCGGCGCGCCAACCGAATGGCCGCGACCGAATAACACATTGACCACGCCGGTGGGCAACACATCGGCAATGATTTCAGCAAAACGTAAGGTGGTAAGCGGCGTGATTTCCGATGGCTTGATGACAACGGTGTTACCGGCGGCCAAGGCGGGAGCCAATTTCCATGCCGCCATCATTAGCGGATAATTCCATGGCGTGATTGAGGCGATAACGCCGATCGGATCGCGCCTGATCAGACTGGTGAAACCGGGTAAATATTCGTTCGCTGCACTGCCGTGTAAGCAGCGCGCCGCACCCGCAAAAAAACGAAACACATCAGCAATCGCCGGAATCTCATCATTCAGCGCGTTGACGTATGGTTTGCCGCAATTCAACGATTCCAGTCGAGCTAACTCAGCGCCATGTTGCAAAACGCGATCGGCGATTTGTAACAACACGGTGGCGCGATCTTTGGGGGCCGTGCGCGACCACGCGCTAAAGGCTTTTTCAGCGGCAGCAACGGCATCTGCAATTTGTCCTGCATCGGCTTCGTTGAGCGCGATTAAGGTTTCGCCGGTGGCCGGATTAATGACCTGAAACGTGTCAGCGCGCCCCGTTTGCAACTGCCCATTGATCAACATTTGTGTTGGAAATATTACGCGTTCATTCAAGAGTGAAGACATGGCGCACCTCGTTTCGATGGGGCGGTCGCTTTCAACGTTGCTTATCGTTCTAGGAATTTTAATTTGTCGGCGACGCCATCCCATTGCTCGGCTTCAGCGAGTGGCGTTTTCTTTTTGTTGATGTTGGGCCATTGCGCGGATAGCTCGGCATTTAGCGGAATAAAATGTTTTTGATCTTTCGGCACTTCGCTTTCTTCGAAAATGGCTTTGGCTGGGCATTCGGGTTCGCACAAACCGCAGTCAATGCACTCATCGGGATTGATCACAAAAAAATTGGCACCTTCATAAAAACAATCGACTGGACACACTTCAACGCAGTCGGTGTATTTGCAACGAATACAATTATCAGTAACGATAAAAGCCATATTAAAACTCCAGTAAATGTCGTGCTTTACATAAAAATTTTGTCGCGGTACTGAACCATTGCAGGGGGCGACTCGTGAATCGCTCCTTCGATACCGTTCGTGTCAATGGTGATGCGCTAACGTGATTGCCGCAATGATTTTAGTTGATACAGCACGTTCACCGCATCGCGTGGCGTCAAATTATCGAGATCAATCGCATCCAGATAGTCTAACGCCGGATCGGTGGCGGGCGTTGCGGCGCTGGTCGGTGCGGACGGCGGTTGCAGCGCGGTTTGTTCCAGCTGGCGCAAATGGGTTTTGGCGCGCGCGATCACCGCACGCGGTACACCGGCCAACTGCGCCACTTGGATGCCATAGCTGCGACTGGCTGGGCCTTGTTCGACCGCGTGTAAGAACACGATGTTGTCGCCGTACTCGGTGGCCGATACGTGCAAATTGATCATATTGGAATGACGATCGGGTAATTCGGTTAATTCGAAATAATGCGTGGCAAATAACGTCAGTGCGCCAATGTGCTCGTGTAATTGTTCAACGGTTGCCCACGCTAATGCCAAGCCATCATAGGTGCTGGTGCCGCGTCCGATCTCGTCAAGTAAGACCAAACTGTGGCGGGTAGATTGATTCAAAATGGTGGCGGTTTCGCGCATTTCGACTAAAAAAGTGGACGCGCCACCGGCGACATCATCCGATGCGCCAATACGCGTAAAAATGCGATCGACGACACCGATGCGCGCGCTCTTAGCGGGTACTGACGAGCCAATTTGTGCTAACAACGTGATGAGTGCAGTTTGACGCATATAGGTCGATTTGCCGCCCATATTGGGGCCGGTCAAAATTTGCGTGTGACAGCTGTCGTCAAGTTGTGCCGAATTGGGAATAAACGGTTCGGTGATGCAATATTCCACCACCGGATGACGACCTTGTTCGATAAATAAACCGCGCTCGTTGTTCACGTCGGGGCGCACGTAATGCAGCGTTTCGGCGCGTTCGGCCAAACCGGTTAACACGTCGAGACAAGCCAGCGCATCGCTGCAATTTTGCAATGCGATCAGGTGTTCGCGCAGTTCTTCCAGCACGCCGTCGAATAATTTTTTTTCCAGACTCAGCGCTTGCGCCGAACCGTTTAATACGCGTTGCTCTTGTTTGATGAGTTCGTCAGTAATAAATCGCTCGGCATTTTTCAAGGTTTGGCGGCGATGATAATGCGCGGGTGCTTGCGCCGCTTGACCGCGCGAAATTTCCAAATAGAAACCGTGAATTTTATTAAAGCCGGCTTTTAATGTACTGATGCCAGTTTTGCTACGCTCTTCGTTTTCGATGCGTTGTAAAAATCCGTCGATGCCTTCGGATAACTCGCGTAGTTCATCCAGCTCACGATTAAAACCGTGGCGAATCACGCCGCCATCGCGCAATAACGCCGGTGGTTCATCGGCCATTGCGCGCTGCAATAACTCCACCAGATCGGGAAACGCACGCAGACCGGTAAACAGCTCGCGTAAGAGTTGATGATCCACCACCTCGAGCGCCAATTGCGTATCGGGGATCACGCGTAATGCATCGCGCAAACGTAACAAATCGCGCGGACGCGCACTGCCCAGCGCGACGCGCGCGAGCACTCGTTCGACATCACCCACTTGGCGCAACAGCGGCTTTAATGGCGCCATTAAACGATGATGTTGTAATGCGGCGATCAACTGTTGCCGACGCTTGATCGTCGTGACATCGCGCAGTGGCCGGTGCAACCAACGACGCAGTAATCGCGTCCCCATTGCGGTGGCCGTACCGTCGATAACGCGCAGCAAGGTGTGTTCGTCGCCACCTTGTTGGTTTTCGCTTAATTCCAGATGACGCCGTGTCGACGGATCGAGTGACAACGCATCGTCGTGCTGTTCGGCTTGCGGTAAACGCAAATGGGGCAAGGCGGTTTTTTGCGTGTCTTTTAAATATTGCAACACGCAGCCGCAAGCACCGAGCGCGGCATCATCGTGTAATCCGATGCTGTGCAAACTGTTGATGCCGAATTGGCGTTGCACATTTTCAGCGGCCGAGGCGCGATCGAAATGCCAACTTGGGCAGCGTCGCCGCGCACCGCTAATGGTGATGTTCACCTCATCAAGTGATTCATCCAACAACACCTCGGCCGCTTGCAAACGATGTAACTCGGCGGCCAGAGCCGGTAAACCTTGAACGTGATTAAAACTGAAGCGGCCAGTCGAAATTTCGACGGCGGCGATGCCGTACGTTTTATTTTTCAGCGTGACGGCGGCGATGAGATTGTCGCGTCGTTCGTCGAGCAAATTTTCGTCCGTTAAAGTACCCGGTGTAACGATGCGAACCACGCCGCGATCGACCGGTCCTTTGCTGGTAGCAGGATCCGATAATTGTTCGCAGATCGCGACGGTGAATCCTAACTTGACCAATTTCGCCAGATACGGTTCGGCGGCGTGATACGGCACGCCCGCCATCGGGATTGGTTCTCCGGCGGAAGCGCCGCGTTTGGTCAAGGTGATGTCGATGGCCTGTGACACGGTGACGGCATCGTCGTAAAACATCTCGTAAAAATCGCCCATGCGATAAAACAAAACGTGCTGCATATGCTCGCGTTTGATGCGCCAATATTGCTGCATCATTGGTGTGTGTTCGCTGCTGTGATGCTTTTTCGAAGTGGTGTCCACGGGCGCGGCGTCGTGTCGATAATGAGGCGCGACATTCTAACGAATTCGGTCTCGATTAAGGACTTCTGCAGTTGAGTTAAGCGCCGTTGATATGGCTGTCGAGCGAACGTTAGCTCGCTAATGACCGCCTGCCGGCCGCCCGACAACGGCTACTCGCTAACGTTTAAGCACCGCCTACACTTCTAAAAGAACTCGTCGTCCGTCATTCAAACGAACGATTCAAACGATCGTTCGACAGCGGCATTCCGATGTTTTAAAGTCTCAAGCCCTGTAAGTCGCCAGATTTTTCCTGTTGAGGTCGTTGTGACGCACAGCACTGTCGTTTTGGTTGAACAACTGGCCGCGCGTTTAGTGAGCGCCGGTCAGTTATTGGCCGTGGCCGAATCGTGTACCGGCGGGTTGTTAGCCGCCGCTTGTACCGAACGGGCGGGCAGTTCGCGCTGGTTCGATCGCGGTTGGGTTACTTACAGCAATGACGCCAAAGCACAGTGTTTGGGCGTCAAAGAGGCCACTTTGAACGCGCACGGCGCGGTCAGCGAAGCGGTGGTCATCGCCATGACACAGGGCGTTTTGCGCGCCAGTGCGGCGTCGTGGGCGGTGGCGATAAGTGGCATCGCTGGGCCGGACGGTGGCTGCGCCGCTAAACCCGTGGGTACCGTGTGGTTTGCCGTGCAACAAAAAAACGCTAGCGCGCAGGCGACGTGCGTGGTGTTCGCAGGCGATCGCGCGCAGGTGCGTGCGCAAGCAGTCAACCACGCGCTGACCTTATTACTGAATCAGATGAATGAATTAACGGAGCAACAACCATGAACTACCAAGCCCCTTTGCGCGATTTTCAATTTTTATTCAACGAATGGTTGCAGTGGTCGCAGCAGTGGCAGGCGCTCGCTACCGGGGTCGATGTCGATCAAGGTTTGCAAGACGCCGTGTTAGAAGAAGCCGCGCGTTTTTGTCGCGAAGTATTGGCACCGATCAATCGCTCCGGCGATGAAGAAGGGTGTCAGATCAAAGACGGTGTGGTGACGACGCCAACGGGGTTTCACGCGGCGTGGCAGCAATTTGCGCAAAGCGGTTGGCAAAGTCTGCACGGCGATCCGCAATTCGGCGGACAAGGTTTACCGCGAGCGTTGCACACCGCCGTTGAAGAAATGATTTATGCGGCCAACACCAGTTTCAGTTTGTACAGTTCGTTAACCACCGGAGCGACTGAAGCGATCGCCGCGCACGCCAGTGACGCGATTAAACACGCCTATTTGCCGAAGTTAATCAGTGGCCAATGGTGCGGAGCGATGTGTTTGACCGAACCGCACAGCGGCACTGATTTAGGCTTATTAAAAACCAAAGCGGTGGCGAGCGACAATCAAACCTATCGTATCACCGGCACCAAAATTTTTATCACCGGTGGCGAGCACGATTTAACTGAAAATATCATTCATTTGGTGTTGGCTCGCTTGCCTGATGCACCGGCGGGTGTGCGCGGTATCAGTTTATTTTTGGTGCCGAAATTTTTGCTTAATGGCGACGGTTCGGTCGGCGCGCGCAACAGCATTCGCTGTGGTTCCATCGAGCACAAAATGGGCATCAAAGCGTCATCAACGTGCGTGATGAATCTGGATGACGCTGAAGGTTATTTGATTGGACCGGCGCACGAAGGTTTGCGTTGTATGTTCACCATGATGAATGCCGAACGGTTGTCGATTGCAATGCAAGGCATCGGCTTGGGTGAAATGTCGTGGCAACTGGCAGCGCGATACGCCAGTGAACGCAAACAAGGTAAGGCGCACGGCTCGACCAACAACGCCGATGCCATCATCGTGCATGCCGACGTACAGCGGATGTTAATGACCATGCGTGCTTACACCGAAGGCGGGCGCGCGCTGGCGTTGTGGATGGGCGGTTTACTCGATCAGCAACATCATGGTGCCGCCGCGCAGCAAGCGCAGGCGGAAGCGCTGATCGCGTTTTTAACGCCGATCGCCAAAGCGTTTTTTACCGATATCGGTTTCGAGGTGTGCAACCATGGCGTGCAAGTGCTCGGCGGCCATGGATTTATTCGCGAGTGGGGTTTAGAACAATTAGTGCGAGATGCCCGCATCGCGCAGATCTACGAAGGCACCAATGGCGTGCAAGCGATGGATTTAATGGGGCGCAAATTGCTCGCCAATCAGGCGCAAACACAGCGCGTTCTGGCGCAAAAAATGCTCGAAACCGCGAACACTCTTAGCGATGCGTCGTGGCGTAGCGCGTTAACGCACGCGGTAGCGCGTTGGCAAAACGTCAGCGATTATTTGCTCGCGCACAGCAAAAATAATCACTTTACTGGTGCCAGCGCCGTCAGCTATTTGCACCTAAGCGGTCATGTTATTTATGCGTGGATCTGGGCGCAGTTGCATCAACGCTGCGAAGGAAAAAACGACACGTTTTATCAACACAAACGCCACACCGCCGACTTCTACCGTCAACATTTGCTGCCCAAAATAGAATCGTTGGCGGCGCAAATTGATGGCGAAACGGCGGCATGGAATGCGCCGGAAGCGGGATATTTTGCGGTATAAGTGAACAGCGCGGCGTCGCCGCGCTCAGGTCAACATCCTGCACCATGCTTGTTCATCATTGCGGGGCGCACGTAGAATGCGCCCCGCCATTTATTCCCACTCGCAACGCTGCCTCGCCCCGGTAGCTCAGATGGATAGAGCAGTCCCCTCCTAAGGGACAGGTCGGCCGTTCGAATCGGCTCTGGGGCGCCATTTCAATTTGTCTTGCGCTCGTCCATACTGCGTCAAATTCCGATAACGCCTTTATGTGTTGCATGCGCTACCTTCGAACCTTTTTACGCCTGTCGATTGTGCTACCGCTGGTGGCGGTTTTGTTGATCGGATTGTTGACCGTTAATCGTATCGAAGAACAAATGCGCGACGATTTGCGCTCGCGGTTGCAGTCCACGGTCAACACCAATAAAACCTCGTTGCGCTTCTGGTTGAATCAGGAATTGTTTCGCTTGCAAAATATCGCGCGCCAAAGTGTCAGTCAATGGGATAAACCGAGCCTAGCATCGTATCTGGATACCCAGCGCAGCAGTGAAAAGTACTTAGGCGTGGCGTTGCTCGATATGTCCGGTGACGTGACGCAGTTTGTCGGTTTGCCGCCGCAAATTAGTAAAGAAGATGATTGGTTCGTGCGCGTGCGCGCGGGCGAAAACGCCAGTCAAGTGGTGCCATTAGCGAACGCCACGGCCGAGCTGTCACACGCTTTATTATTTGCCGTTCCGGTTACGGACGGGCGCGGAAAAATGATTGCCATCGTCGTGTCGCTGCGTGATTTAGCGCAGGAATTTTCCAATATTCTGGCGGTGTCGCGTGTTGGAGAGTCCGGTGAATCTTATGCCTTCGGACACGCGGGTTATATGTATTCCGAAAGTCGATTTGGTGACGCGATGCGTGCGCTTGGTTTAATTGACAGCGCGTCCACCATTATGCGTGTGCAATTGCGCGATCCCGGTGTCAATTTAATCAAGGGGGAGAAGCCCAGCGAGGTGGCATCGCAATGGCCGCTTACTGAAATGGCGCGTTCGGCCTTGCTCGGATTGGACGGTGCTAATGTTGAGGGTTATCGCGATTATCGTGGTGTTCCCGTTGCCGGCGCGTGGACGTGGTTGGCTGAAATGCAAGTGGCATTGGTGACGGAAATTGATATGGATGAAGCGTTTTCCACCATCACTTTGGTGCGTCGCAGTTTATATGTGTTGATCGCGCTACTCAGCGTCTTTACCACTGTCGCGTGGTATTTATTCAACGTGCAGCGCATGCAAACCAGTCAACTTAAATTGAGTTACGAACAACTGCAAGATCAAATGGAGCAACGCCGCTTAAGCGAAGAGCAATTGCGTAATGTCATCGAACAGTCACCGCACGCGATGTTGATGGCGGATCAGCAGGGAAAAATTTTACTTGTGAATAAGCAGTGCGAGCAGATTTTCGGTTTTTCGCGGGATGAATTACTGCGCGGTGATGTCGAAATGCTGGTCCCCTTTTCCTTGCGCTTTCGCCATCGCGAACATCGCGAAACGTATCACAACGATCCGCGCAATCGTGCCATGGGCAGTGGACGGCAGTTAATGGCGAGCCGTAAGGACGGTACGCCATTTATGGTGGAAGTCGGCTTAAGCTCCTTGGTTACGCAAAATAAAACCTGTGTGCTCGCGACCATTATGGATATTTCAGCGCAAACCGAATTTATCCAAAAGTTGCAACAAGCGCGCGATATGGCCGAAGCGGCCACCGAAGCAAAAAGTCAATTTTTGGCGAATATGAGCCATGAGATCCGCACGCCGTTAAACGCGGTGTTAGGTTATGCACAATTGTTGGAACGTGAACCTAATTTAACACCCGCGCAAGTCAAACAAGTCGGTGCCATGCGTGGTGCTGGCGCGCATTTATTAGGATTGATTAACTCCATTCTGGACTTGTCAAAAATCGAATCCGGCAGAATGGAGTTGCAACGCGCACCGTTTGACTTTAACGCAACCTTGCAAACGGTAAATGATCTATTCCGTTTACGTTGCGAACAAAAATCGTTGAAATGGACGTTGCGATCGATCTTGCCAGAACAGTGCATTCTTTATGGCGATCAACAAAAAATCAATCAGATACTAATTAATCTCGTTGGCAACGCGGTGAAATTTACCGAACGCGGCGAAGTATCGTTAGTGGTTACACGTGTCGATGGTATTGTGACGTTGTCGATTACCGACGATGGCCCCGGCATTGACGAAAAAGATCTGGAGCGTGTTTTCGAGGCGTTCACTCAAACCGAAACCGGAAGACAACACGGCGGTACCGGATTGGGGCTTTCAATCAGTCGTAAATTTGCCGAAATGATGGGCGGGACATTAACGTTAAGCAACGTACCGCCGCGAGGTTGTAATGTCGAAGTACGATTGCCGTTGCAAGAGGCGGTAGCGCGGAATGCGAGTCGCGAAGCATTTAGCAATAAAGATTGGCGTTTAGCGGAAGGTGTCAGTGCTTGTGCGGCCGTCATTGATGATAACGAGGACAATCGTGAAGTGTTAACGGGTGTACTTAAGCGCATGGGATTTTGTGTTTACAACGGCGATGATGGTGATCAAGCTCCATCATTGGTCGCACGTTATCATCCCGATATTGTCTTTATGGACATACGCATGAAGCGGGTCGGCGGCATGGAAGCATTGCGCCATTTGCGTTCAGACGAAAAAAATTCTGAATTAGTGGTGGTCGCCGTGTCGGCCTCCAGCATGATGTTTAATCGCGAACAATTTATCGAAGCAGGGTTTAACGATTTTATTGCGAAACCTTTTTCTTATCAGGAAGTGGTTGCCTCGGTGCGCGGCCTGCTGCACATTGCAATGGTCGAAGACGAGCTTCAACGCGAGGATAATCGCGCGCCAACGGAGATGACAGCGATACAACTTAATGTGACAAACGCCTGGCTCGACGAAATTCGTGAAGCAGCACAGCTGGGACAGTTGACACGCGCGCAGCGACTGCTGGCACAGCTTGGTGCGCAACAGGTTGATGCCGCAACGCTTCAGTATTTACAGTTACTAACACGAGAATTTCGCTGGGATGCGTTATTAAAACTATTGCCGAATTCGGCAGGAGAGTGACATGGAACATTTCGAAGCTAGAGTGCTTATCGTAGATGATATGCCCGCCAATGTTGAAATTCTCAGCAATATGTTGGCGTCGTTTAATTATGATTTAAGCGTCGCCAATAGCGGTGAAAAGGCGCTACAAATCGTCGATAAAGTGAGACCTCATCTGATCTTGCTCGACGTGATGATGCCCGGTATCAACGGCTTTGAAGTGTGCAACCGTCTTAAATCGCAAGACAAGACTCGTGACATACCGATTATTTTTATTACCGGCATGGGCGATGATGCGGCGCAAGGTTTCCGCGTCGGTGGCGCCGACTATATCACCAAGCCGGTAAAACAAGACGAGTTGATTGCTCGAGTTCATGCGCAGTTAAAAATTGCTATGTTGTTAAATGAGTTGGCACAAAAAAATGCCAGCTTGACCGAAGCGCGTAATGAGTTGGAGCAACGGGTATTGGAGCGCACACGCGAATTGAGTATTGCCAATCGCAATTTGCGTATTGAAGTCAATGAGCGACGCCAAGCCGAAGAGCGCCTGCAGTATCTATCCAAGCACGATTTTTTAACGCGATTAATTAATCGCAATGCCTTTGAAGACGAGTTGTCGCATTTGCTGTTGCGCGTAAAGCAAGATGACAGTGAACATGCTTTGCTTTATATCGACCTCGATCAATTTAAAATCGTCAACGAAACCTGCGGTCATGTTGCTGGTGATGAATTACTACGACAAGTGGCGGATCTGCTGCGCAGCTTAATTGCAACGAGCGACGTTTTGTCGCGTTTGGGCGGCGACGAGTTTGGTATTATTTTACTCGATTCTGATAGCGCTCGAGCGCGACGAGTGGCCGATCAAATTCGCCAGGGTTTGCAGGATTTTCGTTTTGATTGGCAACACCACACGTTTGCCTTGGCGGTGAGTATTGGCGTGACCGCGATCAATAAAAGTGTGAACTCGGTGGATGAAGTGTTTGGTCGTGCCGATACGGCGTGTTTTTCCGCTAAAGAGAGTGGTCGCAACCGCGTGCAGTTTTACGATGAAAATAAACCTGCCTTGCAACAGCGACAAGCTGAAATGCAATGGACCAGTCGCCTTACTGAGGCACTCGAACTCAATCGTTTCGTTCTCTTTCGTCAGATGATCAAATCGTTGCGCAGTGAAGAAAGCGGGTTGCATTATGAAGTGTTGCTGCGTATGCGCGGCACTGACGATGCGCTCATTGATCCGCACAGTTTTATTCCGGCCGCCGAGCGATTTGGCATCATGCCGCAAATTGATCGCTGGGTGGTGCAGCGTTTGTTTCGCCAATTTGCGTTGCAACCGCATCTGATGGATGAAACCGCCTTGTGTACGATTAATCTGTCCGGCACCACGCTTAACGATCCCACATTCGAAGCGTTTTTATTTCAGCTATTTAACGAATACGGCATCTTGGCAAGTCGCATTTGTTTCGAAATTACTGAAACATCGGCGATCACTAATTTGCCGCGCACTATTCGCTTTATTCAACGTTTCAAACATCTGGGCTGTCGTTTTGCGCTGGATGATTTTGGCAGCGGCGTGTCGTCGTATGCCTATTTAAAAGCGTTACCGGTGGATTTTCTGAAAATCGACGGCGCGTTTGTCAGTGCCATGCTGGATGATGTGGTGGATCGCGCCATGGTGCGATCAATCAATGAAATCGGACAAGTGATGGGCAAGAAAACCATCGCCGAATTTGCCGAGACCACTGATATAGTAAACGCCCTCAAGGACATCGGTGTGGATTACGCGCAAGGGTTTGCCTGCGGCAAACCGGCGTTTTTTGTATAGAGCTAACGGCAATGATGATGATGACCTTCCCGCACGCGGGAAATTTTCAATGTTCACGCGGCCTGTTTGTCGCGGCGTGGAAAGTATGGTTCAAACGTTTTCACCACCAACCCGAAAGCTGGCGTGAAGGGCGTATTCCGCGCCATGACGATGCGGTGGCGTTGTCGGCGTTGATCGCGCAAGGAAAACGTTTTGGCGTGGATGTGATCGCACGTTTGATGGTGCCGTGGCCCTATCGCAATACACCACAAGCTAGCGACGAATTTATTCGTCTGAATCCCGCCTTACTGCGTTCGTGCAGTTATGTTGACGACGATTCGGGCGAAACGTGGGCCGGTGCGCGATTGACCGACCAAGCACTCGATTATTGGGATTCGTTATCGTTTGTCGCGCAAGAATGGTATCTGGTGTGGGCCGAAGCGCGTGTGCAAGCCGATATCGAAACGCCCAGCTCCGACCCGGTGATCGTCGATGACGCCGGCAGCTGTGTCATTGGCGAAGATATTTATCCGCCGGTGATTCCATCTGCCGATGGCGATGAGCGCGAGTTTGTTAAAGCCTTGGTGCGCTGGATCGATCGCGATATTTATCAGCCGATGTATCAACGTCAGCCGGTCGGCGAGCCGGTAGCCGGTTGGCACGATCGTTTGACGCGTTTTTTCTGGCCGAAACCGCGCGTTGGTTATGCCGCGTGGGGGTTTTTAACCGATTCGCTTTTTTATCGAGCCAAACTGCTCGCGCAGACAATCGAAAGCGACAAACAGTGGACCGTCGAAGAACAGTTTTTAGCGGTAAAAATTGCCAACGAAATTTTTAATTTGTTCGGTGTGCCGCAACGCGAAGTCACGCCCGAAAATGTGCGAAAAGTGGTGACCGCCGCCTTGCAAGGCGATGGCAGTACCCGCGCTAAAATGAACAGCGGTTGGACGTGGTTGGCTGCGTTTGTCACCGCGCATCTGGAACACGACGACACCCGTTTGCCGTTGGCCGGTTGGAATAGTCGCATCGCCGCATCCTTGGTACAGCGGCTCGACTTTTTACTAACCGAAGCCGGCGTCAGTGCGCGCGACCAACGCTTTGCCCAAATAGGTACGGTGCCGGGATGGGGCGGTACGCGTCCGCGTGTGTTATCGCTGTCATGGCCTGATGGTTATCGCAAATGGTCAACGCAAATCGCGGTGAGTCGTTTGCTGCGCGATATGCGCGATATCTTGAATACCGAAACCAAATCAGACGGAACTTTGCGTTATAAACCGATGCCTTTGCCGGGTGGCGGTAGCGGGCCGTGGACCGTAATGGGGGTCAATCTGGTGTTGTTCGGTGACGGTTATTAATGCGTTTTTTTATTGTGGCGATTTAATCATCGCCGTGTATCAGATTGGTTATTGATATGAATTATCTTGAACTGGTTAAATCCATGACGGTTGAAATGCGAGACCGGTTAAATACCGCTGTGCAAACCGGACGTTGGCCCGATGGCAAGGCGTTGTCGGTGGAACAAAAAGAATCCATCATCGAAGCCTTGATCGCGTATCAAGCGTTACACGAACCAGAACGGGACGAACCGTTTATGGTTAATGAAAAAGGCGAATTGCGCGCCATGAAACGCGTCAAGGAAAAAGCGCCGGGCGAAGAACATCAACGTGAATCGCCCGATGAGTTTGAATTGCGTTTTAAATAAATCACCTTCATCTTGAAGTCGAAAAAAAAGCCGGAACACCTTGCGGTGTTCCGGCTAATGTTTTTTATGACTGGATATAAACCGACGATTAATCGACGTGTTCGCCGTGCAACGTGATGTCCAAACCTTCGCGTTCTTGCTCTTCGCTGACACGTAAACCCACCACTACATCGATCACTTTAAGCAAAACAAAACTCACCACCAAACTGTAACCCACCGTGGCGAGCGTCGCGATGGTTTGCACGGTGACTTGCTCCAACATGGGTTTCGGCAGCACGCCCGGGATCGCGGCAGTGGCAAATACTCCGGTCAAAATCGAACCGACAATGCCGCCGACACCGTGTACGCCAAAAGCGTCCAGCGAATCATCGTATTTGAAGAAGTGCTTTAACCACGTTGCACCCCAATAGCACACCACACCCGCAATTAAGCCCAGTACTAACGCCGAGCCGGGCAGGACAAACCCGCAGGCTGGTGTGATACAAACCAATCCACCGACTGCGCCGGAGGCGGCACCCAGCGCGCTCGGTTTGCCTTTAAAGAACCACTCCATCGCAACCCACGCGAGCGCCGCTGAGGCGGCTGCAATTTGCGTCGTGACCATGGCGAGCGCGGCGCGAAAATCGGCGGCGAGTGCCGATCCGGCGTTAAAGCCAAACCAACCCACCCACAACATCGCGGTGCCGATCAAGGTCAACACTAAATTGTGCGGTGCCATTAAATCGCGACCGTAACCGACGCGTTTTCCGATCACGATCGCGGCGACCAAACCGGCGATACCGGCATTGATGTGTACCACCGTGCCACCGGCATAATCCAACGCGCCCATGGTGAATAACCAACCGGTTCCTTCCCACACCCAATGCGCCACCGGCACGTACACCAGCAAAGACCACAGGCTGACAAACAACAGCAACGCCGAAAATTTCATGCGCTCGGCGAATGCACCGGTGATCAGCGCCGGTGTAATGATCGCAAAGGTCATTTGAAAAAGCATAAACAGGTATTCGGGAATGGTGGTGCCGGGCCACAACGCATCGACGGCAATATTATTTAAAAACACTTTATCCCAACCGCCGATAAAACCGTTACCGGGCGTAAAGGCCAATGAATATCCCACCACCATCCACAACACCGTCACCACAGCCGCTGCGCTGAATGATTGCATCACGGTTGCAAGCACGTTTTTCTTACGCACCATGCCGCCGTAAAACAACGCCAAACCCGGAATCGTCATTAACAACACCAGCGCGGTGGCCACAATCATCCACGCCGAATTGCCAGCACTGATCGTGGGCGCTTCGTCGGCCCGCGACAGCAACGGCAATAACAATAATGCTAAAAATTTAATCATCGAATAATCCCCTCTTTTTATAATGCCGCTAAATCAAGTTCGCCAGTGCGTATGCGTACGGCTTGTTGTAAATCGAACACGAAAATTTTTCCGTCGCCGATTTTTCCAGTCACCGCCGTTTCGCGAATGGTGTCTACAATGCGTTCCCATTGCTCGTCATCACAGGCGATTTCGATTTTGATTTTCGGCACGTGTTGCACTTCGTATTCGGCCCCCCGATACAACTCGGTATGGCCTTTTTGCCGCCCGAATCCGCGTACTTCCGATACCGTAACGCCACCGATACCCACGTCGTTTAATGCGGCACGCACGTCGTCAAGTTTGTGCGGTTTAATAATTGCGATGATGTATTTCATGCAAAGCCCTCCTGAAAAAAATCATGTGTGATGAACAGCGTATTGCAGCCGCCATGCCAACATGAAATGCACAGGTTTGAACGACGTTGCACTGATTTGTGGCGCTAAATTGGATAGAAAAGGTGCGTCGCCAT
This sequence comes from uncultured Pseudomonadaceae bacterium, assembly GCA_964650615.1. Classification (GTDB taxonomy): domain Bacteria; phylum Pseudomonadota; class Gammaproteobacteria; order Enterobacterales; family Permianibacteraceae; genus Permianibacter. Next base: position 18,088 of record CAZYUS010000060.1, read on the forward strand.
CAATCGACGATCCGAATTGGTGCAAAACCTGTGTAGGGAGTCAAACGGCGTTTCGCTGCCGCAATAACGCAGTAAAAAAATGCATTCGAATGCAATAGCGCCGCGCTACTGTGGTGTTAGTCAAACGGTAATTCAGCGACGGGAGACGGTTCGTCGAAATGACTTAATCCGACACCAACCAAACGGTATAAGGTGTTGTCGGTGTGTTCGACGCGGTGCAACAACGAGAGGGCGAGTGATTCGAATTGTTCGCGGGTTTGTGGTGGTGATGGTGGCGTGATGCTGCGTGTAATCGTGCGAAAGTCGGCGGTTTTTAATTTGAG
>CAZYUS010000061.1:0-5542 GCA_964650615.1 uncultured Pseudomonadaceae bacterium
GCCACTTCTTCCGGTTTACCGACACGTTTGGCCGGCACTAATTTCAACGCTTCGTCGAGCGCAACGTCGTGCAACATATCGGTGTCGATCAATCCAGGCGCGACACAATTTACGGTGATGTTGCGCGATGCGAGTTCCAAGGCTAACGCTTTGGTGGCACCGATAATGCCCGCTTTGGCGGCGCTGTAATTGACCTGACCACGATTGCCGACCAATCCCGAAACGCTCGATAACGTGACCACGCGCCCGCCTTTTTTGGCGCGCACCATCGGCATCACCAGTGGATGCACCACATTATAGAAACCATCGAGATTAGTGCGTAACACGCTGTCCCATTCGTCATCGCTCATCGCCGGAAACGCATTATCACGCGCGATGCCGGCATTGCACACCACGCCATAAAAGACGCCGTGTTGTTCCATATCTTGTTCGAGTGCGGCGCGCGTGGCAGCGCGATCGCTGATATCAAATGCCAACGTCGAGGCACTGCCACCGGCGTGATTCATTTCGTTGGCAATTTGTGCCAAACGCGCGCGATCACGACCATGGATCACGACATGAAAACCATCGCGGGCCAAACGCTGGGCGATGCTCAATCCGATGCCACGACTGGAGCCGGTGATTAACAGACGACGTTGTAACATGGTGAATGATCCTTATTTGAATTCATCAAGATTTTGCGGTTCATAAGCACTTAATCGCGCCTGAGCCAACACTTCGCCCGCGCAGCAGATCTGGCAGTCGTAGGCCGCCATGCCGTTTTCTTCGCGATACACTTCTTGCGCCGTTACTTGCAAACATTGTGATGCAAAAAAATGACTAACGTTGGCGGTAAATAAACGCGTTCCCAGCAAAAAGCCAACGCGCGGTGCTTGCTGTTGTTGCCGCCACGCGTACCCTGCGATCACACCCACACTTTGCGCCATGATCTCCAAGCCGACATAAGACGGCACCTGCGCGTTTTCATCGGCAAATAAATGCTGCGCAGTGATCGTGACTTCGGTATGAACACGATGTTCATCACACGCAATGATGCGATCGATCAAAATCATGCGGCCGCTGTGCGGTAGCAAATCGGCCGGGGTATAGGGAAACGCCGTCATGTCAAACTCGACTCAAAATCAACGCGGCATTGCTACCGCCAAAAGCATAATTGCAACTCATCACGTGCGCGACCGGACCGGCGGCTTTTTCACCACGGCGGACAAAATGCAACGCCGGTAATGCGTCGTCGTATTCGCCCAGTGTTAATTGCGGCGGCAAACGTTGTTGCGCGTCCATCAAGGTTAAATACGCGTATAGCAACTCACTCACCCCGGCAGCACCGAGCAAATGTCCGGTCAACGCTTTGGTCGAACTACACGGTGTCTGCGCGCCGAATACGCGCGCGACGGCGCGCGCTTCCATCTCGTCATTTTTGCGCGTCGCGGTGCCGTGCAAATTAAGATAAGCGATATCATCAGCGTTTAATTTGGCGTCTTCGAGTGCGCCGCGCATGGCGCACTCGGCACCGGCACCGTGCGGTTCGGGCGATGAAATATGATAAGCATCGGAACTCTCACCGACTCCGCTTAAACACACGTCTGAAGGTTCGCGCGTGAGCAACACCAAACCCGCCCCTTCGCCGATATTGATGCCGTCACGATCGCGTGCAAACGGCGCGCAAATTCCCGCACTGGTGGATTCCAGCGCACTGAAACCAGCGAGCGTTAATTCACACAATGAATCGGCACCGCCCACCAACACGGCATCAACTAAATGGGCGCGAATTAAACGACGCGCCGAGGCAAACGCTTTGGTGCTGGAGGTACACGCGGTAGACACGGTATAAGCCGGTCCGCGTAAATTTAGATACGTCGCGCAAAATTCGGCGGGTGTGCCGATCTCTTGTTGTGAGTAATGAAAATGCGGCGGAAAGTGTTGCTGCGTTTGCCAATAGCGCAACGCCGCGCCACCTTCGGCAATGCCGGACGTGGACGAACCGATGATCACGCCAATGCGCTCACGACCATATTGCGCGATCGCGCGTTCAATCGCGGGGCGAATGCGCTCGATGGCGGCCAATAATAATTGGTTGTTGCGACAATTAAACGCGGCCAATTCTGCCGCGATCGAAGGCAACGGTGTGCGCACCACACCGCACCATAACGGCCGTTCTAGCACGCCACTGTCACGCTGTTCAAAACCCGATTGATCACCGTTAAATAAATTTTCGGCGACATCATTTAAGTCATCGCCGAGCGGACAAATAAGCGCCGGCGACGATACATACACGGCCTCAGTCACGCGCCAACTCCTTAAGCAATAATTGGTAATGCAAACCGAATTGTTGGTAATTTATTATCTCGGCATTGCCGTCGCGTTGATACACAACACGCACTCGTTTGACATTATTCCACCACAACTCGCGCACACGCGCGCCGTTTTCATCGTACTCGTTAAGGCGTGCGGCCGTCGGTAATTGCGCTTGCAGTAAGGCCAACGGCCACCACATTAATTGCGTATCCAGCATCACGTTTTCGGCACGGATCGGTAAGGGCAGTTCACTTTGTTCGAACTGGATCTGCTGACCATCATAATGCAACACATACAAACGTTGACCGAACAGCGTCGTGACCGCGCTGGAATAACGCCGCTCATCCCATTGCGCTTGCGCCAGTGCCGTCAACGGACCTTGATCGCTACTGGCCACCACCATTTCGTTGCGCTCACGAAATGGGGTTTGCGTCGGCAACGGTGCCAAACACATTTTTTCGCCCAGCGCGATATAAGCGCAAGGCCGACTTGCACAACCACCTAGCACGATAAAAAAAAATAAAAATAAAATTCGTTTATTCATTTCGCCACCAAAAAACCGTTGCTGCCAGCACTAACGCCAGCGCCACACCAATCAGCACGGTTAAGCCGAATCCGGCTACCGCAGGCAGATGTGAAAAGGCAAGCAAGCCAAAGGCCAACATCGCCGTAAACGCCGATAACACAATCGCCAGCAAACTGCTCGCTTCGTGTCCTTCACCATCGGCCAAAAACAACGAGTAATCGACGCCGATACCGAGCACCAACATCAGCGCTACACCGTGAAATAAATTTATCGCTACTCCGAAAATCGCCAATAACGCCAATGTTAACGCGGTGGCGAGCACTGTCGGTAATAATCGCCGGATCATTTGCTTCGCCCCGCGTTGCCACCACAACGCGATCGCAACGATCAGATAAGCAACCGCCACTAATGTCATCGCTTGCACACGAAATTCGGCAAACAATGTCGAGATGGCCGCGCGTTCATCAATAAATTGCACGCCGTCAATACGATTGAACGACCGCAACACGTCGCGATCTCGAACACCATTTAAGGTAACAATGCTGCCGACTTGTTGGCCGCTGGTGAGCCATTGCGGCACCATTATCTGCGCAAAAGATTGCGCGAAAAAAACCGTCGGCATTAACGGAGTGACGCTCAACGGCAACGCCGTTGATTCGGCCCCTAACTGAGCAAATGCCTGTTGGATAGCACCGGTACGGCTGGCTTCTTGTAGTAATTGTTGATTTTTTTGTTGTCGCTGCTGCGAGGGTAGCCACTGACTAATGGCGCTAAAATGTTTTAACTGTTGCCGCTGCACGGCCGTGTGTAAGGCAGCCACTAACATTTCTTCGCGTTGCAACAATTGCTCGTGATCATCGGCCCGTACTAGGAAAAATTGATTCGCGGGTTCGAATCCGGTTATCGCTGCCAGTTGCTGTTGCTCGGCGAGTAAAGTGGGTGATGGTTTTTGCAATAGGTGAATGTCATCGTCGGCGTTTAATCGCCATCCGCCGTATCCGCACACCACCCCAAAGATCAGCCACAACAGCAGCAATAACGAAACCGAAGGACGTTGTTGCAGGCGCCGAAAACCGCGCTCGAACCACAACAAACCACGTGCCGGTTGCGCGGCCGGTGCGGCTAAACATTCTGGCAACGCGAGCACCACCGCCAAATAAGCACACAGCAAACCGAACAAACAAAAGACCGCCATTTGGCGAAAACCACTAAACGGAGTCAAACAAATGGCCGCGTACGCCAGCACGGTTGTCAGCAGTGCCGTAGTTAACGGTTTGGCTAACCGTCGCATCGCTTCGGCGGCGTGCCAGTGCGCGCCACTGGCGGCGTGTTGCACTAAATAATGCAGCGCATAATCACCGGCAATGCCAATTAAGGTGGCACCAAAGACATAGGTGATTAAATGCAGTTGACCGTAAACCAGCAAACTGAGCGCAGTGGCTCCTAACATCGACGTAGCGATCACCGCTGCCATCAATACGATCGGATAAACGCGCCGTAAAACAAACCACAACAGCAGTAATAAACCCGCCGTACCCAGTGCGCTAATAACATTGATCTCGTGCGCGGTTTGCACGCGCGCGTCGCGCGCAAATTTGAACAATCCCGTCCAGACCACGTGCGTATCGCTCACGTGTTGGCGACGGCTTTCGATCACACCGTAAGCGTGTTCCTGCCAATTCGCATCAAATACTTTATCCGGCGTTTGCGCGCGTACCAGCACCCACGACTCACCGTCGTGGTCGACACTAAGCACGCCCTCACGCCAGCTTAATCGGGCGGAGGCCGTGCTATGTTGCTGCAAAAAACGCGCAAGATTACCGATTTTGTCATCCGGCAAACTCAAACCGACTGGACTGAGCCAATGTTGCAACAATAATTCGATTTCAGCGTCTGCGTTTGTCGCTAAAAAATGCTGCTCCTCGTCACTGAGCAAGCGATCGGAATAGGGCCGATAAAATTGCGCGAGTGCGTCAATATCCGGCACCGCCACCTCGCATTGAACGGATTCAAACACGCCGCTTTCTTTAAGATATTGAGTCCATTGCATGGCCTGCTGTTTAGCCACCGAAAAATCACGATGGCCGATTAAAAAAATCGTTTGCGCCAACGCTTGATGACGCACGGTGTCGCGCGCTTGTTGCACCATCGCGTCGTTTGACCACGACGGCAACAGCTTCAGCATATCGGTTTCGAACACGCGATCATGTTGTTGTCGCCAAGCGATATAACTGGCGCATATAACGAGAAAGGCAACCCAGATGATCCGACGCATTAGCGCAAACCTTGCGACGACGTAACGCTTGCCGTTTGTCCGGCATGTTGCAACAAGGCATTCATGTAAGCACTGTCGATGCGCTGATGGTGTTGCAGCACGATTTGAGTGCGATCACCTTTTTTATCGGTGATGACAATTTGCTCAATTTGGCTGCCACCCGACACCTGTACTGATTGCAAGGCCGCGTTTAAGGGCGCGGCAAGGGGCGTCAATTCGATGCGCCAATCCCGATCGTCTGATTTTACCATCACCACGTTAAATTGCTGCTGCAAACGCGCCCAATCGCCACTCACGCTGGCAGAAAATAACTGCGTGATGCCGCTCAACCACGGCATTTGCGCCGTCGTCATCACACGCAGCGGCGCGCTGCCTTCACGCACCTGAATTTGATCGGCCTGCAACCAATAGCTGGCGTTAATCGGTCGCTGCAAAAAATACAAAAC
>CAZYUS010000061.1:5552-15401 GCA_964650615.1 uncultured Pseudomonadaceae bacterium
AACACCGTGTTCTTGCGTGCACGCCATCACACCACTGGCCTGCAACGGTTTATTCCACCCGTTTAAAGTTTTGCTTTGACTTAACTCGGCGCTGAAATTTTGTTGCGCGTGCAATCGTTGTTGCAATGACGTTAAATCCAGTGCCAACGCAACGTGGGGAAATAACGCGAGTGTGATGATAATTATTCGCACAAAAATGGCTCCAGTTTTTGTCGCAACACGGGCGGCGACGCCAACTGCATTTCGCCGCTAGCAATGGCAACGGCCACTTGAATCGAATGACCTTTGGTCAGGCGTTTACCGCTGTCGCGATGGCGAATCAGGTAATCAATGCGCAAACGATTTTCCCACTCGGTAAGCGCCGCACTGACGCGCAACACATCGCCGTAACGCGCGGTGCCGATGTAGCGCACTTGCGCGTCGATTAGCGGCCAGAAAAACCCCGACGCGCTCATTTGTGGATAGTCGTAATCAAAGCGTTGCAATAACGCGCAACGCGCCACTTCAAAATATTTAAAGTAATGGCCGTGCCATACCACGCCCATGGGATCGCAATCGTGAAATTGCACAATGACATCCGTGGTAGCAGACAAAATATCGGCGCGCATCAAAAGTCCTGCTTAATAAAGTTTGAAACGCTGCGCACGAATTGCCTCAACAATGCGGCGCATATCGTGTTCAAGCGGACGATCTTCGTCAACAAATTCGCTTAATGAACGTAATTGCTCGACAGTTTGCAGCAAGGCATCGTGTTCGTTGGCCTTGCGCACCACGCCGCCGCGCTCACGCAAATGATAACTTTGCACGCACGCCATCAAATGCGCAGCGGCCACTTGTTCGGTTAATTCCAGCACGCGCAAACAATCGCGCGCTGCAATCGTTCCCATGCTGACTTTGTCTTGATTGTGGCATTCAGTCGAACGTGAAAACACTGACGCCGGCATCGTCAATTTCAACGCTTCGGCGGTCCACGCCGACATGCTGATCTGCACCGCTTTAAAGCCGTGATTAATGGCACTGCGCACACCACTGGCACCGGATAAATTTTGCGGCAAACCGTGGTTGTAGCGACTGTCAACCAACAGCGCCATTTGACGATCCATTAAATCGGCAAGATTGGCAACAGCGTTTTTCATCGCGTCCATCACAAAACAAATATGGCCACCGTAAAAATGACCGCCATGCAACACCACGCCGTTTTCGGCATCAATGATGGGATTGTCATTGGCAGAATTCAATTCGTTTTCGATATCGCGACGCATCCAGCTCAATCCATCGCGCAACACACCAATGACGTGCGGTGCACAGCGCACCGAATAACGATCTTGTAAACGCGGCCCTTCGCTGCCTTCGGAGCCATGTAAATCCTGCCACAACCACGCCGCGATCTGCTGTTGTCCGTGATGCGGTTTCACCGCAAATAAGCGTGGATCAAAATGATTCCGGTTGCCACACAAACCGACGGAAGCAAACGCGGTTAATCGCGTCGTTAAACGCGTTAAGTACTCTGCCCGTTCGAACGCCAGACACGCCAACGCCGTCATCACCGAGGTGCCGTTCATGATCGCCAACCCTTCTTTAGGGGCCAGCGTGATCGGGTGCCAATTCAATTCACGATAAATATCGCTAATCGGTCGCACCGTGCCGCGATAAAGCGCTTCGCGCTCACCAATTAATGCCGCCGCAATATAAGATAAGGGCGTTAAATCGCCGCTGGCACCTACCGAACCTTCTTCGGGAATGAGCGGTAACACGTCGTTTTGCAACAACCAATTTAATTGCTGCAACAATGCTAAACGCACGCCGCTAACACCAAGCGCCAACGAATTCATCCGCGTCGCGATCACCGCACGTGTTTGTTCCGGCGTTAAATATCGCCCCAAACCACAACCGTGATAGCGAGTTAAATGCGCCGGTAAATCGCGCACCAACTCATCTGGCACATTCACCGTGCACGAATCGCCATAACCGGTGGTCACGCCATAAATGACACCGTTATTCGCTAAATAATGGGCAAGAAAATCGGCGCCTTTGTTTATGCGCTGTTCAAATTTTTCGCTACGCGCCAATACATCGCTGCTTGTGCAACGCGAAATTTGCGTGATGTCTTCAATTACCAAGGGGCGTGCGCCAACGGCGCGTTGTATTGAACTCGTCATTTTTTAGGCTCGCTGGATGGCGGCGCGGTGACCGCCCAAAAATCGTAAAAATTAAACCACTGTAACGGATAACGCAGCGCGTATTCTTGTAAACGCTGCGCGTATAAAGAAATGATTTCCTGCAAATGCTGCTCGCGACGTTCGCGTTGCAAACGCAGTTGTGGCGTGGCAAACGATTCCAACCATACGCGATGGCGTTGCTGTTCACGCACACAGAAAAATAAATACACCGGACACTCTAATAACGCCGCCAGCACCCAAGGTCCAATCGCAAACGGTGCCGGTCGTCCCATAAAGTTAACCAGCACACTACGCTCTTGGTGTTTTACCGAGGTGCGATCACCCACAATAACCAGAATATCGCCGTGATCAATCGCGGCGCGTAGTTGCATCGCAGTTTCTGGGCCGATATCACTGACGGCAATGACGTTTTTGGCCACATCTGGATTTTGCTTTTGTAACTGCGCCTGAAATTGTTGTGCATTTTCAGTGAAATAAACGGCTTGCACGCGCAGTTGCTGCTGATTCGCAACCGCGCGAATTAATTCGAGATTGCCAAGATGTGCGCCGATCAACACCGCGCCACGACCGTGGCGTAAAACCCGTTGTAACTCATCCTGCTGCGGAAAATCGATCGCATCGTTAGGAATTCGCCCCGACCACGCCAATAATTTATCCAGCAAGGCTTCGCCAAACGCATAAAAATGCCGAAAGCTATCGCGCCACGTCGGTGACGAACGAAATGCGGTGGCGCCGTGCCTATGCGTGGCCACTAAAAATGTTTTTGAGGCCTCGCGCGCTTGACGCTGGCTTACGAAAAACCATGCCATCACCGGATATAAACACACACGAAATACCGCGCGTCCGAACATACGATGAATGAATAACAAGACCTGAATGCCGACACCACCACCGCTGCCGCTTTCTCGCTGTTGCGACCAATGTGTCGTGCCTTGCGTCTTGCGCCACAAAAGCATCGGTAAGCGCCACAACATGCCGAAAAATAAACGCGTATGCAGTGCCGAGATCTGCACGTTGTCACGCCACCCCTTAAAATGCGACACCCCATCAAGCGGATACGTAACACGACACGGTAAAAAAACCATGGCGACGCGTTGCCAATACATTCGCACAATAATTTCGATATCGAAATCCATGCGTGCTCCGATCGCAACGCGGTCAATTAACGCCAACACCGGGCCTAATGGGTACAAACGAAAACCGCACATTGCATCTTTAACACTTAACGACAGCGTTTCTACCGCCACCCAGAAATCGGTGATTTTGCGTCCATACAAACGCGATTTCGGAATACTGGCGTCATACACTGGTGTGCCGGCAATCAACGCATCGGGTTGCGCCTGCATGGCTGCGAGAAAATCCGGAATGACGGATTGATCATGCTGACCATCGGCGTCGATTTGAAATGCATGAGTAAAACCACGAGCCGCTGCGACGCGAAATCCATGCATGGATGCGCCGCCTTTGCCAAGATTGTGCGGTAAATATTCCACCATTAATTCGGCATCGTCTTGCTGTAACTGTTGCACCACCGCAACCGCTTCGACGCCGGAACCGTCATCGACAATTAGAATCGGTAAAGCGAATGATTTTAATCCCGCGACAGTGCGCGCCAACGCGTGTTGATGGCGATAATGCGGAATTAAAAAACACGGACGACACTGCATTTTTGCACCTTAGTCAAACACGATACGGCCCGACGAATGGCGACCACGCGCACTGTCGTAATAAAAACTCACGCGGTTTTTTTGCGCCTCAAACTGCAACACTAATTGCACCGTATCACCCGGCCTAATCGGCGCTTGGAATTTGACTTGCTCCAATCGCTTCGTTGCCGTCGCTAACGTGAAATAGGTTTTGGCATACGCCACGGCCCAGTCGATTTGCACGACCCCTGGCAACAACGGAAATACCGCAAAATGGTCCGGAAAATAACACAGGCCTTGTGGCACCGATAACGTGAACGCTATGCGATGTTCGTCGCGTTCGATGTGTACTATTTCAGCGGATTTCATCGCTATTCACCGTAAATAAAGCCTGCACTAATGCGAGTGGCGTTTTACCGCGCTCATCAACCGGTAGGCGCTCGACATAGCGGAAATAACGCGGCAGGGTCACGCGCTCAAAATGCTGCAATAAATGCTGTTTCAGCACGTCGTTCACCGCGCGCTTGCCGTTTTCGAGCAGCATCTTTTGCAAGTTCGTGTTTAACACCACCACGGCACCCAAATGCGCGCGCGCCCCCGGTAATAAACACACGATGACATCAATCACCTCAGCGTACTGACGCAAACAGTTTTCCATTTGCGTTAATGAAACGCGTTTGCCTTCCAATTTGATCAGCCGATCGGCGCGACCTAACAAACGAAATTGCGTGGCACTTAATAACTCGGCGCGATCACCCATCGCACACGGTGTCGAAAACATCGCCGCCGGAGATTCGATCATCAGCAGACCATCGTGATCAACGCCCGCACGCACCGCCGCAAATGTTTGCCATACGTCGCGCTGCGCGGGGTCTTCATCGCAATCGCGTTGTCGCCACGCGACGCCACCGGTTTCGGTACTGCCTAGCACCTCGATCGGCGCGCGTTGCCATTGCTGTTGCAAGGTTAGCGCCGCATCCCGCGACAGTGGCGCGCCGGATGAAAATACGGCGGTTAAACGCGACGCTAATTCGCGCAACGGATAATGCGCGGCCAGTCGCTCTAAATGCGCCGGACTTGACACCAGCACAACCGGCTCATCTGCCGCTTTCGTTTGAATATGCGCGATTAAGGCTTCGGGATACATCAACGCTTCGTCACCGCTTTGTCGTCCACTGCACAACGGCCACAGCACGCGAAAAATTAAACCGTAGATGTGTTGTAGCGGCACCGTAGCGATAACGTCGGCATCACCTAATTGCGCATCGAATTGTTTTTGTAATTGCGAAACTTCGGCGTCCAATTGTGCCAGCGTGCGCGTGATCGCTTTCGGCTCACCACTGCTGCCCGAGGTATACATCACTAAACACACTGACGGCGGCAATAAAACCGCTGTTTTGGTGTCAGTACTCGGTGAATCCAGGCCAACAATCCATCGCGGCAACGCGAAATCATTCGGCACCACGTCATCGCGATCGGTGATCACCGCATCGGCACTGGCTTGTAATTGTCGCAAGGTTTCCGGTTGCATATTCGCCGGTAAAATCGCGCAATGACCGCGTTGCCAAATCGCCCACAACGCGGCACTAAAAACCGGTAACGCGGTGGCGGCGATAATGATCCGACGCCCCGGTACATCGCTCCACTGTTCAAGCTGGTGCGCGCAACTTCGGTACATTTTTTGCCACGCAACAGACGCCGCAAATCCTTGCAACTGGTGCGCATCACGGCGCAGTAATTGCGCTAAACCGGTCATGCTTTGACCCACTGTTTAAAGCGTTCGCGCCCGATACGTTCAATCACTAAAAAACTACCCATTAACACATAAGAGATCATGCCGTTGTACAACAACCACCATTGTTTGGATGCCATCGTTGTCAGTGCCGCCAAGGTGCCGTTAACGATAAAAAACACACACCATAATTGCGTGAGTCGCCGCGTGTAGCGAACGTCACGCGCACTCAATTCGCCGTCGAGGGCGCGCGCGATGCGTTCGATAACGGGCGGGCCGAACACCAGTGACGTGGCAAACAACAATAAAAATCCGCCGCTCATCACCACCGGATACCACTGCAGCAACTCGTCGTGGTTAAACCACAACACCGCCACACATAACAGCGCCGCCGCGATCGTTGGCCACACCATTGTCGTGTCGCGGCGTCCATTAAAAATTAAGCGCAGGCCGAGCAACATTAACAACATAAACGCCAAGACACGCGGCGAAAATTGTTGCACGCCAAAATAAATCAGAAACGGATAGCTCCCCAGTGCGAGCACAAACAGCGCCCGCCACAACGCCTCATGTGGCGATGCTTTGTCACGGTTAGGGGATGGATTATTCATGTAAAAGGGTCATCGCTAAAAATGCGAACGGCCATCACAAAAGGATGACCGTTCGATAACCATGAAAGCAAACGCCATTTCAGGCCGCTTTCATTAATCCTTCGACCGTGCGCACGACATCGCCGACGGTGCGTACTTGCTTAAATTCTTCCGGTTTGATTTTTTTGCCGGTTAATTCTTGCAATTTAATCACCAAATCAACCGCGTCAATGCTGTCGAGATCGAGTTCTTCGTACAAGCGCGATTCCAGCGTCAAACTGTCGCCATCGACTTCGAATTCGTCGGCCAGAATGGCTTTTAAATGCGCGAAAATTTCATCGTGTGTCATGGCCCCTCCTTATGACGGCTGTGAGGCGATAAAGCGCGCTAAATTGCGCACCGAGCGAAAATGTTCTTTGTTGGCACTGTTGCTGGCATCCAGCTTAATTTTGTAGTGCTTTTGCAGTGCCACGCCCAATTCGAGGGCGTCGATGGAATCCAAGCCCAAGCCCTCCACGAATAAGGGAGCGTCGGTATCAATGTCATCCGGCGTCATATCTTCCAATTGCAAACTGCGGATGATCAGTTGCTTAATTTCCAGTTCTAGGTTTTGCATGGTGTTCCACTGCTGTGTTGATGGTGTGGCGTTAAACATTGCGGGTTAATCAGGTGTTGCGTAAAAAATTGCTGCATCGCGCGCGTCAGTTGCCGAGCCGCCAACGGGGGCGAATCGGTGGCGACGCCCCATTGTTCGAACGGCACCGGCGGCAGCACCCGCAAGGTGACGTGAAAACGCCGTGGCGGGATTTGATACCAGCGCTTGCCTTTGGTCAACGCTGGCGGCTCACAGGTCAGCAACACCGGCCGCACCGACGCACGTGCGGCCAGCACCATATGGGCAGCACCACGTTGAAAAATCAGCGGCTGCCCGGGTTCGGTGCGGGTGCCTTCGGGAAAAATAATCAGCGGGCGGCCTTTCGTGAGTTGTGCTTGGCACGCCGTCACCAACTGCGTCGGGTCGCGATTGGGAACATAGCCCGCCGCGCGGATCACGCCTCCAAATCCCTTATGCCGCCACAGGCTTTCTTTGACCACACAATCGGCACGCGGCATGAGGCTGATCATCAACACCACGTCGATCAATGTCGGGTGATTGGCAAACACCAATTCGCCGTTCAGTTGCGACAAATGCTGCGCGCCGTGCAGCTCGGTTGACATGACCCCCAACCAACACATCTGGCCGATAAAAAACCGAAACGTATGGTGGATGACCCGCTGGGTTTTATCGCGCCGCTGATCGGGATCGCGCCAGCGCAAGCGGATAAGCGGAAACACCGTCACCGTCAGCAATAACCCGCCCAAACTAAAACTTAAAAAACACCAACCGGTGGCGAGCACCCGCCAACCGTAGTTGAGCCAATCGCCCCACCGACTCACGCCGACACCGCACACAAGTGACGGATAAGCGCCAGTGCATCCATGGTCGGCACTACCGGCAAACGGCTGTCAGCCGCGCTCACCAACGTCAGTCCGACGGCCGTAGGATGAACCTGCGCGTGATCGAAGTTGCGATAAATTGGCGGCAACGGCTCTTCGGCATACGCCACCACCACGCTCTCGACACCACTGGCCAGCAAGGCTTGCGCTTCAACTAGCGCGGCAAACAAGGTTTGGCTGCCCGCCGCCAGCGCCGTCGCAGGCGCGCGATCAGCGCAGGCAATGCTGTACAAACCGGCCGCCGTGTTATGCACCGACAGACTGAATCCCATTGGCGAAGGTGTTTCACCTTGCGCCAACGACTGCAATAACTGCACGGTCGTGGTGAGCTCACCGTGGCGATTGGCAAACACCAGCTGGTAACGACCGACAGCGGCATCCACACAGGGCTTGGCCACCGCCAAAAGCAGACGTGACAAACGGCTTAAGCGACGGCGTAGCAACGGCTCGACAAACGTCACCGCAGGACTGGCGTCATCGCTTACCGGTACCTCACCGGCCAACAACGCCTGCCATTGAGCGGTCGTTGCGATGCCCGGCCGCCACGCTTGCCAGTGGCGAACGGCCAAATTCAGGTGTTGCACCACGGTTCGAAATCCTTGCCCACCAGCGGCGACGCACAGCGCGCCTAAAAAGTGCGCGATCCTAGCGAGTCCGCCCCACTCGCGCAACGCTGGCGCGGGGTTTGGCAGCGATAAAACGATCCGGCACAATCAGCGCCCTTTTTTCTTCACGGCAGCGTTACGGAATGGACCACAGCACACGTCGCGTTTGGCAAAGCCCGGGCAACGGCGACATCGCCGCGCTGGCCCTTTGCGAGCAACCGTTAACGCCCTTGCACGACGACGATGTGCGCATTCGCGTGCGCGCCATCGGCCTCAATTTCGCCGATATCCTAGCGCTGGTCGGCATGTATTCGGCCGCGCCTAAAGGACCGTTTGTACCCGGTATTGAATTTTCCGGCGACGTTTTAGCGGTCGGAAAAAACGTCACCCGATGGCAGGTCGGTCAGCGCGTGATGGGCTCGGTGAAATTCGGTGCGTATGCCAGCGTAATCGACGCCAGCGCCGATCGTTTACAAGCACTGCCAGAATCATGGCAGTACGCGCACGGCGCGGCCTTTTTTGTGCAAACGTTTGCCGCATGGTACGCGTTAAAGCACTTAGGCAATGCCCAGCGTGATCAACGGGTATTAATCCATTCCGCCGCCGGTGGTGTTGGCTTGCAAGCACAGCGCATCGCCAAACAATTAGGATTGGAAACCATCGGCACCGTCGGCAACGCCAGTAAAAAACAATTTCTGCACGAGCAAGGATTCGACGAGGTCATTGTGCGCGGCGATCATTTCGCCGAACAATTACGCGATACCTTGCGCGAGCGCCCACTGCATTTGGTCCTCGATGCGGTCGGTGGTGAAGTGCAAAAAATCTCCTTTAACGCACTCGCCCCCACCGGACGTTTAATTGTTTACGGTGCCACCGTATTTGCCCCCGGCCCGCGCAAAATGCGCAAATTCCATATGCTGCTCGAATTTTTAAAGCGTCCGAAATACGATTCGTTAAGCATGATGTCCGAAAACCGTGGTGTGCTCGCATTTAATTTGATGTGGCTGTGGGAACAACAATCGTTTTTTCAGCAAATGATCCGTGAACTCGGTCAGATCGCATTACCGCCGCCGCACATCGGTGCCGAATACCCGTTCGAAAAAGCGCTTGACGCGATTGAATTTTTGCGCAGCGGGAAGTCGGTAGGGAAAGTGGTGTTAACCCTCAACGATTAAATAAAAAAGGGCGAATGATTCGCCCTTTTTTATCACGGTGTACAATTAATTTTGCACCACACTCACTTTGTCGTTTTCGAATTGCAACACCAACCGATCAAACTTATTGCGCCAATAAGTCCACGTATTGATTTGTGTCGATGGCGTCGCGTGTGTCGGCGGATAACCACGGGCAACGAGGATCTCGTCCTTCGTCATCCCCACAATCATATTGCCGATTTTGATATTTTCTTGACCCAGTTTGCTGAACTTCTCTACTTTCACCGGCTCTTTACCCAGCATTCGGTCGCGAATTTGCTCCATCGACATACGGGTGAATTTTTCCACGTTGATGACATTTACCTCGACATTCATGTCGACGATAAACAGTTCCAATTCATCGCTATCCATATCGCGGATCTGCACTTTGCTGTTGACCGGCACT
>CAZYUS010000061.1:15411-18147 GCA_964650615.1 uncultured Pseudomonadaceae bacterium
ATTCGTGGTTAAACTTTTGCCTTTTTCAAACCAGAAATTATGCTGGGTGTAAAACACGGTGTCATCGGCAAACACCACCCCGCACCACAACACACTCAATGCGACCATCATTTTGCGTAACATTATCCTGACTCCTTGTGAAATTGATTAGGACACGGCGAGCATATCCTTGCCACGCCCGCTCTCGCAATGACGCTCATGGTCACTTTGCGTTATTCTCGCCGCCCCTTGATTGAACGCATGGAACCGTCTTGTCTACACCTTCACCCAAACGGGTTTTAGCCTTTTATTTTTCACAAACCGGACAGTTACAGACGGTGTTGAATCACGTGCTCGCGCCGCTGCGCGCGAGCGCGTTTATTGAAGTGGAATCGGTTTCGCTTACGTCCACAAACAGCGCACCGTTTCCGTGGCCGGTAATGGATTTTTTTGACGCGTTTCCGGAGACCGTGCTGCAAAAACCGCAACCCTTGCAAACCGTGCTTGACGAAATCAAAGCGGCCGATCTGGTTATTTTGGCGTTTCCGGTGTGGTTTTTATCGCCACCTCCCGCTATCACGGCATTTTTGCAGCATCCCCAAGCGGCACGTTTATTAGCCGGAAAACCAGTGGTCACGTTGATTGCGTGCCGCAATATGTGGCTGATGGCACAAGACAGCGTCAAACACCATTTGCGCCGTTTAGGGGCGGTGCATTGCGATCACATTGTGCTGACCGACCAGAGTGGCACCTTTGCCAGTTTTATCACCACGCCGCGATGGTTACTGACCGGCCGCAAAAATGCCTTTTGGGGCTTGCCACCTGCCGGTATCGCCGACGCCGAGATGGCGGGCGCGCGCCGTTTTGGCATTGTGCTTTCCGAAGCGCTGGCGGCTGATTTAGAGCAAAGCCAACAGCCGTTATTACGCGGATTATCCGCCTGCCGTGTCGATGCGCGCTTGTATGCCAGTGAAAAGGTCGGTTTGCGAAGCTTCACCATTTGGGGCAAGCTTCTGCACCGCTTAGGGCGGCCCGGCACATGGCCGCGACGTCTGGTGTTGTGCTTTTATATCGTGTTTCTGCTGTGCTTAATCGTCACCGTTGTGCCGTTGACCATGATGATTAAAGCGTTGTTGCGACCCTTATTAAAAACCCGCCTCGCTGCCCTTCAGGCCGCTTACGAACAACCTTCCGGCTCGGCCAGCGATCGCCTCGCCCGTTTTACCCAAATGGATTGACAGGAACAGAAGTAGCAATGTCTGAATCGGTTTATATCACGCGCACCGCCGCCTATTTACCCAATGCCGCCGTTAGCAATGACGATATGGAAACCGTGCTCGGTTGTGCCGGTGAGCGGCCTTCACGCGCACGACGCGTGGTGCTGCGCAACAACGGCATTAAGTCACGTCATTACGTGATCGATCCGACCACCGGCGAGCCGCGTTATTCCAACGCGCAAATGACCGCCAAAGCGATACGACAATTAATCGACGATTCGTTTCACTTAGATGAGATTCAATGTCTGGCCGTCGGCACGTCAACGCCCGATCAAATGCAACCAAATCACGGTGTGATGGTACACGGTGAATTGCAAAACACACGCTGCGAAGTGGTCGCTACCTCCGGCATTTGTTTATCCGGCACCACGGCGCTGAAATACGGTTACATGGCGGTGCGTTCGGGTGAACATGAAAACGCCGTTACCTGCGGATCGGAAACCGCATCGTTGTATTTGCGAGGCAAACAATTTGCCGCCGAAACCGAAGCGCAAATTGACGATCTCGAAACACGACCTGAACTCGCTTTCGAAAAAGATTTTTTACGCTGGATGTTATCCGACGCCGCCGGTGCCTTGCTGTTGCAAAATCGGCCTAACAGCGAAGGCTTCAGTTTGCGCATTGATTGGCTCGATGTGTTTTCGTATGCCCATCAATTACCGGTATGCATGTATGCGGGCGGCGAGCGCAACGAAAACGGACAACTGGTGGGTTGGGCCAATTACAATCATCGCCAACTGGGCGAACAATCCATTCTGATGCTAAAACAAGACGTCAAATTATTAAACGCCAATGTGGTCAATTATTGTCTGGTGGAACCGTTAAAAGCGGTACGCGAAAAACGCCATTTAAACGCCGACCAAATCGACTGGTTTTTGCCGCATATGTCATCGGAATATTTTCGCGAACCGATCGCGCAAGCACTCGAAACCATGCAATTCACTTTGCCGCAATCACGTTGGTTCACCAATTTAAAAGAATACGGCAACACCGGCTCCGCCTCCATTTATGTCATGCTCGACGAATTATTCCGTTCGCCGCAATTACAACGTGGCCAACGCATTTTGTGCTTCGTGCCGGAATCAGGGCGGTTTTCCAGTGCCTTTATTCATTTAACCGTGGTGTAAACCATGCGCATTGATGAAGTGCCAACGCAAACTCGTGATCAATTTGATCATCAACGTAAAGCGGTTTATGCCGTCGATCAAAATGGCCATTATCAAATGGTTCGTTCCGGCGGCGACGAAGCCGAGATCACGGTCACCCTCGAAGCCGTGGCGTGGTTCGAACAACTGGCCAACGAAGCGTTGCAACGCGTGCGTAGGGGCGAATCAAGCCCACTCGACTATTTTATGTATCGACAGCGGATGGATATTCCAACATTGTCGCAAGCCACTGGCATCTGGCAATGGCGCATACGCCGACATTTGCGACCGAATGTTTTTGCGTCAATGTCTGCGGCTATGTTGCAGCGTTATGC
>CAZYUS010000062.1:0-18029 GCA_964650615.1 uncultured Pseudomonadaceae bacterium
CAAAAAAGTATTAGTAAGCTCCAGTATTGAAGCGTCGCAGGAGGCGTTGTATTGGTGGGATCCACAGCAAAATACGCGCGAAGAAATTTATCGTCATCCCAATGTCGATGTCGGCGAATCCAACGTCTTGCGTTCTGCCGATGGCAAACGGGTGATCGGGTTTGTTACCTACGATGGTAAGCCGCAAGTGCATTTGTTGCCGGGCGACGAACCGGAAAAAAATGTCTACCGCCTCGCCATGAATGCGTTCAAAAATAAATTTGTGCGGGTGCGCAGTTTCAGTCGTGACGGTAGTAAAGCCGTGGTGTTGGTGTATTCCGATATCGACGCCGGTGCCTATTTTTATATTGATGCGGTGAATAAAAAAGCCAACAAATTAGCCGAGCGCATGCCGTGGATGAAAGGCCAAAAATTGGCCGAGATGAAACCGATCGCGATCAAAACCCGTGACGGTGGCACTATGCCCGGTTATTTAACGACGCCCTCTGGCAAAGACGCCAAAAATTTACCGATGGTCATGGTCATTCACGGTGGTCCTTATGGTCCGCGTGATTACTGGGGTTATAACCCTGAGGTGCAGTTACTGGCGTCACGTGGCTACGCGGTGTTGCAAGTCAACTTTCGTGGCTCGGGTGGTTACGGAAAAAATTATGAATACGGTGCCTGGGGTTTGTGGGGAACCGTGATGCAGGATGACCTCGTCGATGCGACCCAATGGGCGATCAATGAGGGTATCGCGGATCGCGAACGCATTTGTTTGTACGGTCATAGCTACGGTGGTTATGCCAGTGTCTGGGGGATTACCCGCGACCCCGACTTGTATCAATGTGCGATCGGATCGATGGGCGTTTACGATTTAACCATCATGGATGAAGAAGGCGATATTGCCGAACGTAAATACGGTTTGAATTTTGTGCGTCGTGCGATTGGCAATGACGACAAAGAATTGATCGCACGTTCTCCGGTTTATCACGTCGAGCGTATTAAAGCGGCATTATTGTTATCGCATGGCGATGAAGATCGGCGCGCCCCGATCGAACACGCCAATCGTTTGCGCGAGGCAATGAAAAAAGCGCATAAACCGTTTGATTATATGGAATTCGATAAAGAAGGCCACGGTTTTGCTAATGAAGATAATCGCGAAAAATTTTTCACCAAAGTGCTGGGTTTCCTTGATCAACATATCGGTCATTAAAAGCGTTTAATGATGACGCGGCGGTGTCGGCGACATCGCCCGTGCCAGTCGCGACCTGAAAGCAAAAGCCCGCTTTTCCGCATTCTGGTCGCTTTTTTGGGGCGGCAAAAGCGCGGGCAGTTAACGCGGATAACGACGGCGGTCAACGCAAACGAGCAAGCCATGCACTACAATGCGCGCATTCCGGTTTGCGAGTCTGTTGATGAATATTATTCGTATTGCCACCCGACAATCCCCGTTGGCCTTGTGGCAGGCCGAGCACGTTAAAGCGCGTTTGCAAGCGGCGCACGCGGGACTGCGTTGCGAATTAGTCACATTCACCACGCAAGGCGACAAAATATTGGATGCGCCCTTGGCGAAAATTGGTGGCAAGGGTTTGTTCGTCAAAGAATTGGAAAACGCCTTGTTAGACGGACGTGCCGATCTCGCCGTGCATTCGATGAAAGATGTGCCGGTCGACTTTCCCGACGGTCTTGGCATGGTGGCGATTGGTGAGCGCGAAGATCCCTCCGATGCGTTTGTGTCCAATCACATTGCACATTTTAATGAACTGCCCAAGGGGGCGATTGTTGGCACCTCGAGTTTGCGCCGTCGTTGTCAATTGTTGGCGCTTCGTCCCGATCTGGATATTCGCGATTTGCGTGGCAATGTTGGTACCCGATTAAGCAAATTAGATAACGGCGATTATGCCGCGATCGTGTTAGCCAGCGCCGGATTGAAACGTTTAGGGTTAGCGTCACGCATTCGGCATAGTATTGATATTCAATGTTCACTGCCTGCCGTTGGGCAAGGAGCGTTAGGTATTGAAACGCGATTAAACGATGCACAAACG
Source organism: uncultured Pseudomonadaceae bacterium (assembly GCA_964650615.1). GTDB lineage: Bacteria > Pseudomonadota > Gammaproteobacteria > Enterobacterales > Permianibacteraceae > Permianibacter. Next base: position 2,028 of record CAZYUS010000062.1, read on the forward strand.
CGTGCCATGGTCGCGGTTTTGCATCACGCTGAAACGGCCGAATGTGTGCGCGCCGAGCGCGCGCTGAACGCGCGCTTACAAGGCGGTTGTCAGGTGCCAATCGCCGCTTTTGCGGTGACACAAAATGGTCGATTATTTTTGCAAGGACGAGTCGGTTCGGTGGACGGTTTGCAATTGTTAAAAGCCGAAGCCGTTGGTGAGGATGCCGAAACACTGGGTCACGCCGTTGCCGAACAATTATTGGCGCAAGGAGCCGATAAAATTTTGCAGGCGGTTTATGGCCGCTAGGATCTTGCTCACGCGCCCGCGCGAACGCGGTGATGCGTTAATGCAAGCGTGTCGCGCTTATGGGTTTGAGGTCAGTCATGTTCCTTTGCAAACCCTGCATCCGTTAAATTGCGCCGCACCGGCGCTCGAACCGCTGCCATCGGCCATTGTTGTGGTGTCGGTAACGGCCGCCCACTACGGTGCCGAACGGTTGCCGGTCGCGTGGCAACAACGTTGCCCCCTGATCGCGGTGGGTCACGCCACAGCGGCGGCGCTGGCGCAGTTAGGCTGGAGCAATGCAATAACACCGACACACGAAAACAGCGAAGCCTTAGTGCAGCTTGAGTGTTTGCAAAACATCGCGGGTAAGCGCGTGGTGTTGCTGCGCGGAGAAATCGGTCGTGAAGTGATCGGTGACACCTTGCGCGCGCGCGGGGCCAACGTCGATACGTTGATTTTGTATCGCAGCGTAGGACCGACGCCCGATGACGTCACCGCGATCCAGACGTGGGCGCAAACGGCGGGCGTTGTGGTGATCAGCAGCACGCAAGCGTTGATGACGCTATGTGCAATAATTCCGCCGCCCGCGCGTCATGGCTTGCGCGTGCTGTGTTTAGGGTCGCGCATTGCGGCGGCCGCGCACACTCATTTTGAACACGTCAGCGTGATTGCCGCGCTGACCGCCGAGGCGATTAACGACGCATTATGAACGAACAATCTAAAACGCCCACTTTTTCTCTCGCACTGTGGCTCGCGGCGGTGGCCGTGGTGGTTGCCGCGCTCGTTGCGTGGTACGCCTTCGATGCACAACAAAAAAACCGCGCTGAATGGGCGCAGTGGCAAGCGCGATATCACACCCAGCAAGAACAAATTGCCAACGAAAACGCAAAAAATCTCGCACGCCTGAAAGCGCTACAAGATCAAGTCGATGCCGCGCGCCAAGAACAAGAAAATTGGCGCGCCATTATTGCGGGCGGTGCCGAACGTTTTGCCGACGCGCAACGTATGCACGCCGCCGAATATTTCATTTTTGAAGCCGAGAAAATTTTAACGCTGGCACAAGATGTCGCCGCTGCCGCCAAATTATTGGAAACCGCCGACAGTGAATTGGCCGCGAGCAGTCATCGCAGTGCACAGCAATTACGTGTCGCCGTGCAACGTGATCGGCAACAGCTACAAGGATTAGCGCACGTCGACGCGTTAGCGCTGGCGCGGCAATTAAGTGACATGCAATTCCGCGTCGAGCGTTGGCGAGGTTTGGCACCGCAATTAAAAGCCGCCGCCGCAACGCGAACCTACGATCCCGAACAAGATACGTGGTGGGGACAATTCAAAGCCAATGTCGCGCAATTTTCCGGTGATTGGTTTTTGGTACGCGAACACGCGCATGATGTTGAAGCGTCATTAAGCGAGGTCGAAGCGCGACAAGTCAAACAAGCCATTATTTTAAATTTGGCCAATGCGCAGGGGGCCGCACTGCGTCATCAACAAGGGTTGTACTACAACGCCGTTAATCAAGCCTATGCGCTCGTTAGCCAACACTATGGCAGCGATTCCGATGCGGTGGCGGTGGCAGAACAATTACAGCTTATGATGCAAAAAGTGGTGTCGGTCACCGCCACCATCAGCTTGACTTCGGCACAGGCGCTGCGCGAAGAAAAACCGGTTACGGAGACAGCACCGTGAAAGCGCGTTGGTTATGGTTAATCGCGTTTATCGTAGGTGTCATGATTGGTCCGCATTTGGCGGCGTTACCGGGTTTTGTTTTGATTGGCTATCACAACACCACGATTGAAATGCGTTTATCGTTGGTGCTGGCGATTACCATTGTCGCGATCATGGCGCTCATTGCGATCGGTGCCAGCGCCGGTTTTCTTACCAGCATTGATAAACACGTGCGGCGATTTACCCGTTCGCAACGACGCAAGATGGCACGGCAACAAACCGAAGAAAGTTTTCGCGCCCTTGCCGAAGGTCGCTGGCAAGAAGCCGAAGACGGCATGTTGAAAGCGGCGCGTGGTAGTGAACACAAATTAATTAATTATTTAGGCGCAGCCATGGCGGCGCAAGAAACGCACGCGCTCGAACGTCGTGATCAGTATTTGCGTCAAGCCCAAAGCGCCGAACCGGATGCCGATTTAGCGGTGGGTATGATGGAAGCGCGTTTGCATTTGCGTTCGGGACATTACGATATGGCGCTCGCGGTGTTGTGGCAAATCGACAGTTTGTATCCGCGTCACCCACCGGCACTTAAATTATTGCAACACGTTTTGCGTCGTTTGAATCACTACGAACAATTGGAACGCTTGTTGCCACGATTACGACATTTAAACGTGTTACCGCCGCCGCGATTGTTAAAAATCGAAGCGGAAATTTTGCGTTTTCATTGGCAACAGGTACGCGGACGCCACCAAGCGGTGCGGCAATTGTGGCGTCATGCTGATAAAGCCTTGCGTCGCGATGTGCAAACGTTTTGTCTTTATGTGCGCGAGTTAATGCAGTGTGGTGCTTATAACGAAGCCGAACGGCTCACGCGCAAATTAATCGATCAACGTTGGCAAAAAGATCTGGTGGCGTTATACGGCGATATTCCCGGTCGTGATGCCAGTTTGCAATTGAGCACCGCCGAAAAATGGGCCGAAAAACGTGCAACCGACGAGGTCATGTTGCTGTGTTACGCCAAACTCGCGATGCGCGCGCAGTTGTGGTTAAAAGCGCAGCGTTATTTGCACGAATTAAGTCAGAAGCAAAAAAACGCCGAAGTGTATTTGATGCTGGCGCAAACCTACGAACATTTGCAAGAACCGGATCAAGTGTTGGCCTGCATTCGACTGGCCATGCAAATGGCCAAACAAAAATAAGCACGGTGTATCGTGGCGCAACACTATTGGCGTATCGCCATTCCCGTTCCCCTGCGGCGTTTATTCGATTATTTACCGCCCTATGACGACGCGCCGCCGCCGCAGCGAGGTGCGCGGGTGCGCGTGCCATTTGGTCAACGCGATGTCATCGCGGTGTTTTGGGAAACGGTCAGCGCAACCGACGTACCGTCAAATAAGCTGCAACATGTGCGCGCGGTATTAGAACGTGAATCCTTGTTATCACCGCACTCGTTGCAACTGGCCGAATTCGCCGCGACGTATTATTTGCACCCACTCGGCGAAGTGTTGAGTTTAAGTTTCCCAACGCTGCTACGCACGCTTGATGCACCCAAACCGGATCGCATGGCGGCATTTCGTGTGATCGAAAACGATAACGCCAGCGTTATCGCGCGGCTGCAGCGCGCACCACGACAAAAAGCACTGTGGCAATTTTTAGTTGAACGTGGTGGTAGTGTCTTACAAGCCGAATTACGGGATGCCGGTTTTGTGGATGCGCAAATGCGCGCACTGGTAAAAGCGAACGTCATCGAACGTTGTGAAATTGAACTTGATAAAACACCGTCAGCGGTCAACACCACTGCCTCGCCAATAAATCTCAATATCGGTCAGCAAGCGGCGGTTGATGCGATTAATCAGGCGCAACAATTTTCTCCTTTTTTACTTCATGGCGTGACCGGCAGTGGCAAAACCGAAGTGTATTTGCGCGCCATCGAAGCGGTGCTCGCGCGCGGACAACAAGCATTAATCCTCGTACCAGAAATCGGTTTAACGCCGCAAACCGAGGCGCGCTTCAAAGCGCGTTTCGGCGATCATATCGCGGTGGTGCATTCGGCCTTAACCGACCGTCAACGGTGGTTGGCGTGGGAGTCGGCGCGCCAACACCACGTGCGCGTGATCATCGGTACGCGCTCGGCGTTATTCGTTCCATTTGCGCGCCTAGGACTTATCATCGTCGATGAAGAACACGACAGTTCATTCAAACAACAAGAAGGATTCCGTTATCACGCGCGCGATCTGGCGATTTATCGCGCGCAACTGGAAAAAGTGCCGGTGGTGTTAGGCAGTGCGACGCCGTCGCTTGAATCGTTACGCAATGTGCAGCAACAACGTTATCAATTACTCACCTTAGTGCAACGCGCCGGCGTTGCAAAATTGCCGGTTATGCGCAGCATCGACTTGCGTGCGCAAACGCTGGATGAAGGATTATCGCCGCCACTGCTGACGGCTATGCGTACCCACTTAACGCAAGGTGGACAAGTTTTATTATTTTTAAATCGGCGCGGATTTGCGCCGACCCTTTTGTGTCACGGCTGTGGTTATGTCGCGCGTTGCAAACGTTGCGACGCGCATTACACCCTGCATAAAAAAATTCATCGTTTGCGCTGCCACCACTGCACCAGCGAAGCCTCGGTGCCAACGCATTGTCCGCAGTGTCACGGCAGCCATTGGCTCAGTCTGGGGCAAGGCACGGAACGCATCGAAACGGCGTTGCAACGGCATTTTCCGACGCACGCGATTGCGCGTATCGATCGCGATACCAGCCGTGGCCGCGATGCGATGGCGAAATGGCATGACGCGATTCGTGCCGGGCGTTACCAGATCTTGCTCGGCACGCAAATGCTGGCCAAAGGTCATGATTTTCCCAATGTCACGTTGTCGGCGTTGCTGGATGTCGATGGTGCGCTCTTCGCCACCGATTTTCGTGCGCCGGAGCGGTTGGCGCAGTTGGTGACACAAGTCGCCGGTCGTGCTGGGCGCGGCGACAAAGTCGGCGAAGTGCTATTGCAAACGCACCAGCCCGAGCATCCCCTGATGCAAGCATTGTTAAACGGTGGCTACGATCCGTGGTCGCACGCTGCGCTCGGCGATCGCCAGGCGCACGGTTTACCGCCGTTTCAAAGTCATGTGTTGCTGCGCGCCGAAGCCGTTAAAGCCGACGCCGCCCAAGCGTTGTTGCGGCGTTTTAAGCACAGCCTGCCAAGCGATGCGCGGATGATGGTCTTCGGCCCGATCCCCGCGCCCATGGCCTTGCGCGCTGGGCGCTACCGTTTTCAATTACTGCTGGAAAGCGCCGAACGACGTTTAGCCCCGCAATTACTCGCGCCGCTGTTGCGTGACGCCGAAAAATGGCCGGAAGCGCGCGCGGCACGCTGGAGCGTCGACGTTGATCCGCTGGATATGATGTAAAACCCCCTCCAAACCGCTACGATCAGCGCCCCTTTATTTTTGTCTGTTTTGCACATAAGCCGCTGTCATGAAAAGCCAAATCGAAGCCCTGATCAACACCGCCCTTAGCCAGCTTGCGGCGCAAGGAGAAATCGCCTTGCCGGAAACGACGCGCTGGACGGTCGAGCGTACGCGTGACAAGGCGCATGGCGATTTCGCGAGCAACGCCGCGATGGTGTTAGCCAAACCCAACGGCAAAAATCCGCGCGATTTAGCGCAAAAAATTATGGCGTTGACGACGCAATCGTCGCTGGTCAGCAAAGTGGAATTGGCCGGTCCCGGTTTTATCAATTTCACGCTCAAGGAAGGCGCGCAATTCGAAGTGGTAAAAACCATTTTGTCGGCACCAGAATCGTTCGGTCGCTGCAATATTGGGCAAAATGAAAAAATACTAATCGAATACGTATCCGCCAACCCGACCGGTCCCATGCACGTCGGTCATGGCCGTGGTGCGGCGTATGGTTCGGCACTCGCTAACATGATGCGCGCCGCCGGTTACGATATTAAAACCGAATACTATATTAACGACGCCGGCCGTCAGGCTGATGTACTCGCCGTGTCAGTCTATTTACGTTATTTAGAAGCATTGGGCGAAACCATAAAAATTCCATCGCGCGCTTATCCGGCGGATTATGTAAAAGTGTGCGCACAAAATGTGGTGGCGAAATACGGCACTCAATTTAAAAAATCGTATGCCGACGTATTAGCCGGATTGCCTGCCGATCCGGATGGCGACGGCGATGAAATAAAGATGTTGCGTGAACGTCATTTAGACGCGCTGATCGAACGGGTGAAATCTTTATTAGCCGATCAATATGCGACCATTTTGCGCGCCGCCCTCGACGAACAATTAGCCAGCATACGCGCCACGCTTGAGGCGTTTTCAGTCGAATTCGATTCGTGGTTTTCTGAAGCCAGCCTAGTGGTTAGCGGTGAAGTCGCGAAAGCACTAAACATTCTGGCCGCAAAAGATCGCACCTACACCAAAGATGGCGCACTGTGGTTAAAAACCAGTGACATGGGCGATGAAAAAGATCGCGTGCTGATCAAAGACGATGGTGCTTACACTTATTTGATGCCGGATATTGCCTATCATCTTGATAAACTCGATCGCGGATTTGATCGCCTAATCGATGTCTGGGGGGCTGACCACCACGGCTATATCGCGCGTATGCGTGCCGCCATTGAAACCATGAGTGGCAAAGGCGATCACTTTGAAGTCAGTTTGATCCAATTTGTCACGCTTTCATCGGGACGTATGGGCAAACGCAGCGGTAACTTTGTCACCTTAAAAGATTTAATCGACGAAACCGGTGCCGATGCCACGCGCTTTTTCTATTTATCGCGCTCGCAAGAGCAGCACCTCGAATTCGATATTGATTTAGCGCGCTCGCAAACCAATGATAATCCGGTTTACTACGTGCAAATGGCGCACGCGCGCATCTGCCGCGTACTCGAAACCGCGAAAGAAAAAGGCTTTGCATATGAGCGCGCTGAGGGCCTGAAAAACCTGACGCAATTAGGTGAAGAACACGAAACCGCGTTAGCGAGTTTGCTTGAAAGCTATCCGGAATACATTGCCACCTGCGCGCGCAATCGCGAGCCGCATTTAATGACGCATTATCTGCGCGATGTGGCCGCCGCTTTGCACAGTTATTACAACGCTCACGCGTTTTTAGTTGACGACGCGGCGCAGCGTAATGCGCGTTTGGCGTTATGCGAAGCCACGCGCGTGGTATTAAAAGACGGCTTGCGTTTGCTCGGTATTGGCGCACCAGAAAGTATGTAAAGACGTAGGGGCGATTCACGAATCGGCCTCTTTCTAAGAATGAGTCGTATTGAGTGCACTATGGCCAAAGATTACGCCAAAAATAAATCCAAGGCGAAACCCAAAAGCAGCGGTAGATCCGGGGGCGGAATGAAAGCGTTTTTTTTAGGTATGTTAACGGGCGTGGTGTTGGCCGCGATGGGCGCGTATTTGTTTCGCGAACATTGGGTTGCCGCCAAAGATTTATATCAGCGCGCCACCACCGGTAACGAGCAACCGGCCGAAGTGATTGCGGCGGGTCCCGAACAAGTCGCGCAACAAAAAAAGAAAACGCAAGACGTCAATAAAAAATACAAACCCTTGCCTGACGATCCGCAATCGCAAGCCGAATGGCAAATTCAAGATCTGGTCGAAAAAAATACCGGAAAAGAAAAAGCCATTACGAGCGCCAGTTTGGCCGCTCATGCACCCGATGTAGCGGTCGCCAACAAAACCTATTTAATGGCGTGCGGCGCGTTCAGCGCGCAAGATAAAGCCGATGCCGTGAAAGCAAAAATCGCTTTCGCCGGTTTAGATGCCGATGTGAAATCGGTTAAAGGAAAAGACAAAAACACGTTGTTTAGCGTGCAATTAGGTCCGTATAAAACGCGAGACGACGCCGCCAAAGCGTTAAGTAAATTGCAGGCACAAGGTGTCAGCGGTTGTCAGATTCGTTAAAGAATTACCCCTCCTACCCCGTGCTTGATAAGTGGGTTAGGGGTGATTGATTTCGCAACGCGAATGGAACATTCAAATGGCAATGGAACAATACCACGGCACCACCATCGTTTCGGTGCGACGGGGTCATAATGTGGTGATCGGCGGTGACGGACAAGTCACCCTCGGTAACACCATTATGAAAGGCAATGCGCGCAAAGTGCGGCGACTTTATAACGGAAAAGTGATCGCCGGATTTGCCGGCGGTACCGCCGATGCGTTTACTTTATTCGAGCGATTTGAAAAAAAACTCGAGCAACACGGCGGAAAAATTCAGCGCGCAGCGGTTGAACTAGCAAAAGATTGGCGCAGCGATCGCGCGTTGCGGCGATTAGAAGCCTTACTCGCGGTGGCCGATAAAGAATGTAGTTTAATCATCACCGGTAACGGCGATGTGATCGAACCTGAACAAAGTTTAATCGCGATCGGTTCCGGCGGCCCGTTCGCGCAGGCCGCTGCAAAAGCGTTATTAAATAATACCGAAATGCCAGCGCGTGCCATTGTCGAACAAGCACTAACTATCGCTGGTGATATCTGTATTTACACCAATCACAATTTTACCGTTGAAGAATTGGCGTTAGATTAAATCGGTCGCTCCCGTGCAAGCAGTTTCGTGTTTTAGGTTTTGAATGTTTTTCGCCTGCTGGGGCGAGAAACAGCCTACAAAATCAAAATTAATCACGGCAGTAAAATGTCGCGAAATGATAAATGGATAGTGAAGACATGAGCGTTATGACTCCCCGTTAAATTGTTCACGAGTTAGATAAACATATTATCGGGCAGCAGGCGGCTAAACGCGCGGTCGCGATTGCCTTGCGTAATCGTTGGCGGCGGATGCAAGTGCCGGAGCCGCTACGCAGTGAAATTACGCCGAAGAATATTTTAATGATCGGTCCTACCGGTGTTGGTAAAACCGAAATCGCACGACGATTGGCCAGACTCGCCAATGCTCCGTTTATAAAAGTCGAAGCCACCAAATTCACCGAAGTCGGTTATGTTGGCAAAGACGTTGACACCATCATTCGCGATCTGGTCGATGTGGCGGTGAAATTAGTGCGCGAACAAGAAGTCACAAAAGTGAAACATCGTGCCATGGACGCGGCCGAAGATCGCATTCTCGACGTGTTGCTGCCACCTGCTCGCGGAATGGAAGAGCAAAACAAAGAGTCGCCAACGCGCCAGATCTTTCGCAAAAAATTGCGTGAAGGCGAATTAAACGAAAAGGAAATCGAAATCAATGTCGCGGCGGCCAATATGGCCGTTGAAATCATGACACCGCCGGGCATGGAAGAGCTGACGCAACAGCTGCAAGGGATGTTTCAGAATTTGCACGCGCCAAAAACGCAACTGCGCAAAATGAAAGTTGTCGACGCCATGAAATTGCTGACCGAAGAAGAAGCGGAACGGATGGTCAATCATGACGATATCAAACAAAACGCCGTTAACGTGGCTGAACAAAATGGCATCGTATTTATTGATGAAATCGACAAAATTTGCCGTCGTTCCGATTATCAAGGTGCCGACGTATCTCGTGAAGGCGTGCAACGCGATTTACTGCCTTTAATTGAAGGCTGCACCGTTAGCACCAAATACGGCATGGTGCGCACCGACCATATTTTGTTTATCGGAAGCGGCGCGTTTTCGTTGGCCAAGCCGTCGGATTTAATTCCCGAATTGCAAGGCCGCTTGCCCATTCGTGTCGAATTAAAACCGCTTACGGTCGATGATTTCGTGCGTATCTTGACCGAGCCCGATGCGGCGCTGACCAAACAATATCAAGCGTTGTTGGCGACCGAAAATACTCAGATCCGTTTCAGCGACGACGGCATTCGTCGTCTTGCCGAGATCGCCTTCGCGGTTAACGAAGGCACCGAAAATATCGGTGCACGCCGTTTGCATACCGTGATGGAACGATTACTGGAAGAAACCTCGTTTCAAAGCGCGGCCAGTGAACTGCTTATTGATGCGGCGTTGGTCGATCGCCAATTGGGTGAGCTGGCGCAAGACGAAGATCTCAGTCGTTATATTTTGTGATCACATGACACAAGCGATATCGGTTCATCTGCACAAGCTGTCTCGGCAGTTAGAGCTGCAATTTAATGACGGCACTCACGCGTTATTGGCGGCCGAGTATTTGCGTGTACACTCGCCGTCGGCGGAAGTGCGTGGGCATACACCTTCGCAAGCGCAGCTGGTACACGGCAAAAAATGGGTCGCCATAACGCGACTGGAGGCAGTAGGGCATTACGCGATCAAGATCGTGTTTGATGATGGTCATGATAGTGGACTGTACACATGGCAGTATTTGCATGAGCTGTGCATCAAGCACGATGAGTATTGGCATGAGTATTTAAATAAATTGAACGACGCCGGTAAAAGCCGTGACAGCGCCGAACTATTCAAACCAGCGTAAAGTATTTGTAGGAGCGCCTTTAGGCGCGAAATAGCGACCCGATCCGCGCCGAAAGAGGCTCCTAGCAAAGAGGAAGATAAATGACCAACGACAACACCACGCACTTCGGTTACAAAACCGTCGCCACTGACGAAAAGCAAAAAATGGTGGCCGGCGTCTTTCATTCCGTCGCGCAAAAATACGATGTGATGAATGACCTTATGTCATTTGGCATCCATCGTTTATGGAAACGTTACGCCATCGAAATGGCGCAAGTGCGTAACGGGCAAAAAATTCTGGATCTGGCGGGTGGTACCGGCGATATCGCGGCATTATTCGCGCCGCGCGTTGGCAAAGAAGGTGAAATCATTTGCGCCGACATCAATTCGTCGATGCTCAATGTCGGGCGCGATAAGCTGACCGACAGCGGCATCATCGGCAATATTGATTACGTGCAAGCCAATGCGGAATGTTTGCCGTTTGCGGATAATTATTTCGACACCATTACCATCGGTTTTGGTCTACGCAATGTCACCGACAAAGACAAAGCCTTGGCCTCGATGTGCCGCGTATTGAAACCCGGTGGTCGTTTATTGGTTTTGGAATTTTCCAAACCCAAACATCCCTTGCTGACCAAAGCGTATGATTTTTACAGCTTCAATTTACTGCCTACGATGGGCAAGTTGGTTGCTAACGACGCAGACAGTTATCAATACCTTGCCGAATCCATCCGTATGCATCCGGACCAAGAAACATTAAAGCAGATGTGTCTAAATGCCGGTTTCGATCGTTGTGATGTATTTAATTTAACCGGCGGCATCGTGGCACTGCATCGGGCGTTTAAAGCGTAAAAATCGTGTGAATGCATCTGGCACCGATGCGATTTCTGTTGGCGCAGGAATGACAGGCAAAATTTAAGAAAATGAAAAACCGATGATCCCGATTCTACTTTTCCCGCTTTTTGAAACCGCCATCAATCGCGTTCTGCAACTGGACCCGGCGGCGGCCTCGCGTTTGGCGGCGTTGCAAAACAGTTCGCTCGCGATACACATCAAGCCGTTTGAAAAACCCATACGATTTGTTGTGCTCGACCACAAACTCTGTTTGGAAAATGCCAGCACGACTCCCACCGTAACGATCGCGGGCGATTTGTCTAGTTTTGTCGAAGCGCATTTCACGGCCGACCAGCTGCGCGAAGGGTTATTGCAAGTCAGCGGCGACATTGCGGCGGCGCAACGTTGGCAACAGTTGTTTTCCGATCTGCAACCGGATTGGGAACAACAGTTAGCGACGTTCGTGGGTGATCTGGTCGCGCATCAAATCGCAGTTGTGGTACGCGCGTTGCACGCGTGGGGGAAAAGCAGCGCGATTCATCTTATGAGCAGCGCCACGCAATACGCGCAAGAAGAACGCCGCTGGGTGGTAAGCGCCGATGAATTGCGGCATTTTTATCGCGACATTAACACCGTGCGTGACGAGGCCGAACGTTTGCTGGCGAAGGCGCGCCAAAAAGGAATTTTGTGATGAGATCGTGGCGCGTTTTTCGTCGTTTGTTGGGTATTGTGCGCGTGTGCCATCATTGGCGTTTATTGGATATTCATCAACACGACGCTTTGCGTCGCATCGCGATTTTGGCGACGATTTTATTTTTTTGGCAACGCCGCTGCGATCGTTTGTTGTCTGACGGTGAGCGATTGAAAAATGCGCTCATTGAATTGGGTCCAATTTTTGTCAAATTTGGGCAGATGTTATCGACGCGTCGCGATCTATTACCGACCGGCATCGCCGATGCCTTGTCGGCCTTGCAAGATAACGTGCCGCCGGTGAGTTTCGATGCCGCTAAAAAACAAATCGAATTAGCATGGGGTTGTGCGCTGCACGATAAGCTTGCGCATCTTAATCCGCAAGCCTTGGCGTCGGCCTCGGTGGCACAAGTTCACGCGGCGACCTTGCACGACGGCCGCGATGTGGTGGTCAAGTTAATTCGCCCCGGTATTCGCGCGCAGATCGCCGATGATTTATTGCTCTTGCATTTTGTTGCGTCGCAAATAGAACAGCGTCATATCGACGGCGCGCGTTTGAAACCGCGCGCCATTATCCGTGATTATGAACATACGCTGCTCAATGAATTGGATTTACGTCTGGAAGCGGCCAACACATCGGCGTTGAAACGCAATTTTAGCAACGATAAAGAACTGTATGTGCCGGAAGTGCATTTTGACTATGTGCGTGAAAATGTGTTGGTGATGGAACGAATTTACGGCATTCCCATCGGCGATATCGCGGCGCTTAAGGCCGCTGGCGTCAACATGAAATTGCTGGCCGAACGCGGCGTCAAAATATTTTTTACGCAAGTGTTTCGTGATCGTTTTTTTCATGCCGATATGCATCCCGGCAATATCTTTGTCGACGCGCGTGATCCGTCTGATCCGCGCTATATCGGCATTGATTGCGCCATCATTGGCACCTTGGATCAAAACGATCAGTTATATCTTGCCGAAAACTTTATCGCCTTTTTTAATCGCGATTACCGGCGCATTGCCGAGCTGCATTTACACAGTGGTTGGGTGTCCAAGGACTACCGTGTCGAAGATTTCGAAGCGGCCGTGCGCGCGAACTGTGAACCGATCTTTGGCAAAAATTTATCCGGCATTTCGTTCGGTGTGTTTCTTTTAGGTTTATTTCAAACGGCGCGCCGTTTTCAAATGGAAGTGCAACCGCAACTGGTGTTGCTGCAAAAAACCTTGTTTTATGTCGAAGGGCTGGGACGTCAGCTTTATCCCGAACTGGATCTGTGGCAAACCGCTAAACCGTTTCTCGATCAATGGGCCAAAGAACAACGTAGTCCGCGCCGCCTGTGGCACACGTTTAAACGCTCGGCACCATTATTGCTCAATGAACTCCCCCATATTCCCGAACGTTTAGTGCAGGCGCTTAATCACGCCGCGACGCGTGAGGAAAGCGCCGCGTCAATCGCGCAATTACAACACGCCCTCGTGCAGCAGAATCAGCGCAATCGCCTGCACCTGCGCGTGTTGGCGGGGTGGCTGGTGGCGTTGTCGGCGTTGTGGCTATGGACGGTGGTGCCATCCGCCACTTTGGCCGCGTTGGTGATGGTAGGTAGCGGCGCGTGGTTGTTGCTCAGTGGCGCGTGGGCGTGGCGGCGCTTGCGTTAAATCGCGGGTGACATCGCTATGGATGGAGCGGCGATCAGCTAAACTGCGGCGACGTTCAATTAAGAAGGCGAGTGATTCATGTCCAATTGTTTGTTTTGCAAAATCATTGCCGGTGAGATCCCGTCGGCGCAGGTACATAGTGACGAGCATTGCGTGGCGTTTAAAGACATTCATCCCAAAGCCAAAGTGCATTTATTGGTGGTGCCGCGTCGTCATATCGAGAGTCTGGCGCACGTCACCCAGAGCGACAGCGAGTTGATGGGGCATATCACGGTGAGCTTGCGCGCGATCGCCGCAGAAAACGGCTTGAATAACGGTTTTCGCACGGTCATCAATACCGGTGTTGAGGGCGGACAAGAAGTGGGTCATCTGCATTTTCATATCATGGGTCCGGTTTAAGCGACGTCAATTTTTCCTGAGGTAAACATCATGCTCGGCTTTAAAGAAATTCTGGTCATCGGTCTTATCGTGTTGATCGTTTTCGGCACCAAGAAATTACGCAATATCGGCGGTGACTTAGGCGCAGCCATCAAAAGTTTTAAAACCGCCATGAAAGACGGCGAATCCGAGGCGGATAAAGAAAAAAGCGACGACGGTAAAGTGATCGAAGGCAAAGTAGAACACAAAAAATAAGATGTTTGACGTTAGCTTTTTCGAATTGATCATCATCGGCTTAGTCGGTTTATTGGTACTCGGCCCCGACAAGCTGTTGCAAATGGCGCGTTTTGCCGGTCGCCTGATCGGCAAATGGCGTCGTCAATTTTCTGATATGAAAGACGAAATCGATCGCGAAATGCGAGTTGAGGAAATGCGTAAACAACTCGCTAAAGAAGAAGCGGCTTTGCGTGACAGCCTGAGCAAAACCACCTCGACTATCGACGAAACCAAGGCCGATGTCACGGCAGCGGTGAACGGCGTTAATTCCGCCGACGGCAGCACGAAAACACCATGACCGACGAGCAGCGTATGGGCGAAATGCCCTTGATGTCGCATTTGTTTGAACTGCGCGATCGGATCGTGCGCGCGGTGCTGGCCATTGTTGTCGCCTTTGTACCGTTAGCGTTTTATTCCACTGAACTGTACAGCTATTTTATCGCGCCCGTGGTGGCCACCCTGCCCAAAGGCAGCACCATGATCGCCACGCAAATTGCGTCGCAATTTCTGGCACCGCTAACGCTGTCGTTTTATGGCGCGTTGTTTACCGCCGCGCCGGTCGTGATTTATCAACTGTGGTCTTTTGTCGCGCCCGGGTTATACAAGCATGAAAAACGCTTGGCGATCCCGTTATTGATTTCAGCGATTTTGTTGTTTTATTTAGGTGCCGCGTTTGCGTACTTTTTTGTGGTGCCGGTGTGCTTTCAATTTTTCTCGGCCATTCAAATCGAAGGCGTGCAATATTTACCCGACATCAGCGCCTATATGGATTTTGCGTTATTCATGTTTTTTGCCTTCGGTGTCAGCTTCGAAGTGCCGGTGGTGATCCTGATTCTGGTGCGAATGGGCCTGGTGAGTACGCAAAAACTGGCCGAATGGCGTGGTTATGTGGTGGTGATTATTTTTATTATCGCGGCGATTTTGACGCCGCCCGATGCGATCTCGCAAACCATGATGGCCGTTCCGATGTGGTTGCTGTATGAGGCGGGATTATTCGTCGCCCGCTTATTGGAAAAAAAGCGCAAGGTTAGTGATGAACGTGATGAATAAAATCCATTCTATCGGTGTTTTCGTTTTTCTCATCGCGTCGCCGATATTGGCCGCCGAGTTAAATTGCCGCGCGATCGAGGACAATAACGAACGCTTGGCCTGCTACGATCAACAAGCCGATGCCGCGATGCTATTGGTCGAACAAAACGCGGCGCAGCAAGCCGAACAACAATTTGGCAAAAACAAACGTGATAATGAAATCGAGTCGATCAAAACTCGCATTGTTGGTGAATTCAAAGGCTGGTCGGCCAAATCAAAATTTACGTTCGAAAACGGCCAAGTCTGGCAAGTGAGCGATGGCAGTAGCGGTGCTTATTTTATGCAATCGCCGGTTGTCACCATTGAAAGCGGTATGTTTGGATCCTTCTTTTTACGCATTGAAGGTGCGAACAAAAGCCCGCGTATTAAACGCATTAAATAATTTCACACGCAACGCATAATAAGGCGATCATTTTTTAAACCACGGTGGCGGCGATGAACGCAAAATGGTTTGACGTCGGCGTCAATTTGAATTCGTCACAGTTTAACGCCGATCGCGAAGCGGTGGTGCAACGCGCGCGGCAACACGGTGTCGAACAACAATTATTGATCGCCTCTGATCTGGATGAAAGTCGCGCGGTAGCCGCGCTCGCCGAACAGTTTTCTTTGTACGCCACAGCGGGCGTACACCCGCATCAGGCCAGCACGTGGAATGAACACAGCGCTGACGCGTTGATGGCGCTGGCGTGCGCCGATCGCGTGGTGGCGATTGGTGAATGCGGGTTGGATTTCAATCGCCATTTTTCGCCACCAGAGGCGCAGCGCACCGCGTTCGCAGCACAACTTCAGATC
>CAZYUS010000063.1:0-13742 GCA_964650615.1 uncultured Pseudomonadaceae bacterium
CGTGCAAGCAACACTGAAAGAAGGTGTTCGTCACATTTATAAAAAACGTGATTTCTATATCGACGAGGACAGTTGGCAAATCGCCGTCACTGATATTTATGACGATGCCGGAAATCTGTGGCGTGTGGGTAACGCTTACGCGATTAACTATTACGAGATCCCAGTGCAATGGTCGACGCTGGAAGTCTTTCATGATTTGAAAGCCCGTCGTTACCTCGCTGTTGGTCTGGATAACGAAGACCAACCTTACGATTTTAACGCTAAACGCACTGAAGATGATTTCACGCCTGACGCGTTGCGTCGTTCAGGTCGCCGTTAATCGCGGTTTATAGCCAAACAAAAACACGGCCGGTTCTCCGGCCGTTTTTATTGCAATAATCGGGTTTTAATGGTGCGTGGCGGTTTTGGTCATTGCTTGACCTACACTTCTTTGCAATAAAGCTCCCAACGATTAATTTCCATTCGAAGACAAGCCTCATGAAAAAATGGTCCATTTTATTAGCGCTTTGTGCCGCCGCACTCGCCGCCGAAGAGATCCCGACGGATGCCTTGATCGCACGTAAAGCCGCGCGCAGTTTATTACTCGACAGTGTGAAGCTGAATAACGGCCGCTTGGTAGTCGTGGGCGAGCGCGGCCATATATTGTATTCCGATGATCAAGCGCAAAGCTGGCAGCAAGCGGTTGTACCCACGCGCGCCACGTTGACCACCATCGCGCGTGCGGGCGAGGCGCTGGTCGTCGGCGGTCATGACACCACGCTCTTGCGCAGCGTTGATAACGGCGTGTCGTGGCAATTGATCAGTGCCGAACCGGATAATGAGAAACCGGTGCTCGACGTGTTTTTTGTCGATGATAAAAAGGGATTTGCCGTTGGTGCCTATGGTTATTTTGCACGCACGGTGGATGCTGGCGCGACGTGGTCAAGCGTCGAAATTCCGGCATTCGATATTCCCGATTTTGGCTTCCCGCATCTTTACCGAATCGCAAAAAATGATAACAACGACTTGTTCTTAGTGGGGGAGGCCGGTTTTTTTGCCCGTTCCTCCGATAATGGCGAAAGTTGGAAATCACAGTCCTTTCCTTACGAAGGCACGTTATTTTCAGTCATCACCACGCGGCAACATCACATTTTAGTTTCCGGTATGCGTGGTCATTTATTTCGTAGCGAAGATGATGGCAAAACGTTTAAATCGGTGAGCACTGAACTGCGTTCTGGTTTGAATGACCTCATCGAGTTGGACGATGGTCGTATCATTGTCGTCGGAATGGATGGCATGGTATTGCAGACGCGTACCGGTGAAAGTCAGGTACAGCGACAACAGCGTGATAATCGCAAAGCGATTTCCAGCGTTACCCCGTTAAATGCTCACCAATTATTACTGACCGCCGAAGATGGCGTGTCGATTTACTCGCTTGATACGGCGGAGAAATAAAAATGAAAGAAACCGCATTGCAGCGATTGATCCAACCGCTATTTGATTATCGTCGTCTGGTCGTGACAGTGTTCATCATTGTCACGGCCGTGATGTTGTATTTTGCCACGCAATTAAAAGTGGATGCCGGTTTTCGTAAAAATGTTCCGCAAGAACATGAGTACATGAAAACCTATTTTCAATACGAACAACAATTTGGCGGCGGCAATCGCATTCTAATTGCACTTGAAAATCGAAATGGCGATATTTTCAATGCCACCTTTTTCGAACGGTTGGAAACCGTGACCAAAAAAGTGGCGGCGGTACCGGGGGTGGATGCCAGTAACGTGTCGTCATTGTTTACGCCAAACACGCGTTTTGTCGAAGTCACCGAAGAAGGGTTCGAAGGTGGTCCGGTGGTGCCAGCGGATTTTTCGCCGACCACTGAAGGATTGCAGCGTGTACGCGAAAACGTTCTGAAAGCCGGAATTGTTGGTCGTTTGGTCGCCAATGATTTTTCGTCGGCGCTGATTTCGGCTAACTTGCTGGAAAATGATCCGCTAACCGGTGAAAAGCTGGATTACATTCGTCTGGCCAATGATCTCGAAGCGCAGGTGCGGGGCCAATTTCAGGATGCCGACGTAAAAATCCACATCATCGGCTTTGCCAAAATGATCGGCGATGTGTCAAATGGTGCCAAAGGCGTATTGGTCTTTTTTGCCGTCGCCATTGTGATCACTGCGTTATTGTTGTACGGATTTACGCGTTCGCGACAATTAACCATTTGGCCGGTGGTGTGTTCATTAATGGCTGTGATCTGGCAAATGGGGTTGCTTACCCTATTCGGATTCGGCATTGATCCGATGTCAATTCTGGTGCCGTTTTTGATTTTCGCTATTGGCGTTTCACACGCAGTACAAATGGTGAATTCGGTTGGGCAGGAATTGGTTAAGGGGGCCGATCCCTTGCACGCTTCGAACAATGCGTGCTGCAAATTATTTATCCCCGGCATTGCCGGATTGCTCGCCGAATTAATCGGTTTTCTCACGTTGCGTTTAGTGGAAATCGACATTATTCGTGAATTAGCCACCACGGCCGCAATCGGCGTTGGTGTGGTGATTTTGACCAACCTCATTTTGCTGCCGGTGTTATTGTCGTTTGTTAAATTGGGACCAAAATTCGCCACGGCATTCGCGCGTAATCAAGCCGTGCAAGCCAAATTCTGGGATCAAGTCGCGCGTTTTGCGCAACCGAAATGGGCCGCCGCGACCATCGCGGTGTCGTGCTTACTCTTTATCTTGGGATGGTGGGGCGCGCGCTATATGCAGATCGGCGATCTGGAAGCCGGTGCTCCCTCATTGCGGCAAGAATCGGTGTACAACCAAGACACCGCGTTTATCACGTCTAAATTTTCGATTGGTGTCGATTTGATTTCGGTGATCGTTGAAGCAAAACAAGAAGTTTGCACGAATTACGATCGCCTTAATCATATCGATCAATTCGCTTGGCATATGGAAAACGTTGCCGGCGTGCAATCGGTAATAGCGCTGCCGACGGTGGCTAAAATCATCAATGCCGCAACATATGAAGGCAATTTGAATTGGCGCGTGTTGTCACGCAATCAAGATGTGTTAGCGCAAGCCACCAGTCGCGTACCGACCACCAGCGGGTTGTTAAATGCCGATTGCAACGTGGTGCCGGTAATGATTTTTACCGAGGACCATAAAGCCGAAACCATCGACAAGGTGGTGGCCGAAGTGAAGGCCTACACGGCGGCCCATCCGCACGAAGATTTGAATTATCGCCTCGCGACCGGCGGTGTGGGGGTGATGGCGGCAACCAATGAAGCGGTTGCCGAAGCCAAATGGCCGATGCTGTTGGGTGTTTATGCAGCCGTGATCTTGTTGTGTTTGATTAGTTTTCGCTCGATTCGCGGTACCATCGCGGTGGTGTTGCCACTGGTGTTGGTGTCATATTTAGCCGAAGGATTGATGGCCTTGCTCGGCATTGGACTGACGGTGGCCACCTTGCCGGTGGTCGCGTTAGGGGTTGGTGTGGGTGTTGATTACGGCATCTACATTTTTTCGCGTATGGGCGGCGCGATAAAACGCGGCGAGAGCATAGAAGACGCGTATCGCCACACGTTGGAAGTAACTGGCAGCGCGGTGTTTTTTACCGGCCTTACGCTCGCCATTGGCGTGAGCACGTGGTTCTTTTCAACGCTGAAATTTCAAGGTGATATGGGCGTCTTGTTAACCTTCATGTTTGTCTTAAATATGATTGGTGCCGTATTATTATTACCGGCCTTGGCGACCTTTTTATTCCGCAAAAAAACTGCATAAATTTGCACTCTTCTGCTGGTGCGATGAGTTGATCCATACGTATGCAAAATCAACTCATCTCTTCTAAAATTACTCATCGCATTTAACACGACCCGCTACACGCGGGTCGTGATCCATTTCCAGTCTGAAAATCGCAAGGATCTCCCATGACCTCTAAAGTCGCCGTTAACCAATCGGAACTGATCGATGGCGTTGTTGCCATGCAAAAAAGCAAACTGGGTGCTAAACAAGCCGCCGTTGTGATGGATTTCACGCGCTTGTTTTTCACCAGTGTCGCTGCCGATGACATCGCCACGCGCACCGTCGGCGATTTGTATGCATCCACATTCAGTTTGTGGCATTTCTTACAAGTGTTTGACGGCAAAGCAGCCAAAGTGCAGGTATTTAATCCCGATTTTGACAGCCACGGCTGGCATTCTCGCCACACCGTTATTTTGATTACACAAAGCGATATGCCGTTTTTGGTGGACAGCGTGCGCATGGAATTGAACCGCCAAAACTTGACCACGCATTTGCACATCCATATGCCCATGCGTGTGCAACGCGGCGCTGACGGCAAGATCGCGGCGGTCGAACGCATCACTGAGGCCAACACGCCGAGCTGCGAAACGCCGATGTATATCGAGGTGGATCGCATCAACAACGCGGCCGACATGAACAAATTAGCGGCTCGCCTGCAGTCGATTCTGACTGACGTGCGTTTGGCGGTAAGTGATTTTCGCGCGATGCGCGATAAACTCGATCATTTGATCGGCGATGTCGAAAAAAATCCGCCGACGATTGCCAAAGAAAAATCCTCCGAGTCCGTCGCGTTCTTGCGCTGGTTGCTTGACGACCATTTCATTTTCATGGGCTACCGTGCGTATGACGTGGAGGCGCTGAAAAATGATCATCGTCTAAATCCGGTGCGTGGCAGCAGCCTAGGGTTGATGAGTAAAGACGATAAAGCCGCGCCCAGTGTTTTGTTATCGACGTTGTCGGCCAAGGCGAAAAATGTGGCGCTCAATAATCAGGAAATGCTGGTGCTTACCAAAACGCGCGCATTGTCCACCATTCACCGACCGGCACAGCTCGATTACATCGGCGTTAAACGTTATGACAACAACGGCAATGTGGTTGGTGAACATCGCTTCTTCGGTCTTTATACCTCGGCAGCTTACAACCGGAGTCCGCGCAATATTCCGGTTGTGCGTCAGAAAATCAGTGAAGTCACCGAACGTTCGGGCTTAGTGCCGAATTCGCATGATGCGAAAGCCCTGCGTGACATTTTGGAAACTTTCCCGCGTGATGAATTGTTCCAGATCTCAACCGACGAGTTGTTAGCGATCGGCATGGGCGTGTTGTATATCAAAGAGCGCGCCATTATCCGCGTGTTTGTTCGACGCGATCCTTATGGTCGTTTCTTCTCTTGCTTTGTGTATACGCCGCGCGACATTTACACCACCAAATTACGTTTGAAATTTCAGTCGATTTTGGCCGAACACTTATGCGGAAAAGCCGACGAGATCCGTTTCTCGACGTGGTTCAGTGATTCGGTTTCGGCGCGCACGCATTTTATTGTGCCGACCGAAAACGCCGAAGAAGTTGAATTCGATATCAAAGCGATGGAAGCTGATATGCGCGAAGCGGCGCGCAGCTGGGACGATCATTTAAGCGATGCATTAGCGGCCGAATTCGGTGACGACGAAGGAAAACGATTAGCGGCCAAATACGGCAATGCTTTCCCTTCTGGCTATCGCGATGAAACCAACGCACCGGTCGCAGTGAATGATATTCGCCACATCGAATCGTTGAATGAAAATAATCACTTGTCGATGTTGTTATATCGTCCGCAAGAAGATGCAGAAACCACGTTACGCTTTAAGTTGTACCGATTGAATCAACCGATGTCGTTGTCGGATGTTTTGCCAGCGCTCGAAAACATGGGCTTGACCGTGATCGGCGAAACGCCGCATCACATCGAACGCGCGGATGGCAGTGTCTGCTGGATCATGGACTTCAGTTTGCAGTTTCAAGGCAGCGCCACGTTACAGCCGGATACGGTGCGCGATGTATTCCAAGAAGCGTTTGCTGCCGTGTGGCGCAACCACGCCGAAAACGACGGCTTCAATCGTTTGGTTTTAGGGGCAGGATTAACTTGGCGCGAAGTATCGGTGCTGCGCGCCTACGCCAAATATTTCTGGCAAATCGGATTTACGTTTAGTCAAAGCAGTATCGAACAAACACTGGCGGCGTATCCGGCCATTGCACGGCAGTTAGTGCAATGGTTTAACGCTCGTTACGAGCCGGGTAAAGCGGATGCCAAACGTGCCGACGAATTGTTGCAAAGCATTCGTCACGAGCGCGCTAAAGTGGCCACGCTGGATCAAGATCGCATCATCGGACGTTATCTTGATGTGATCCGCGCAACGGTGCGCACCAATTATTTTCAAGCAGATAATAACGGCACCATTAAATCGTATGTGTCGTTTAAATTGCGTCCGCAACAGATTCCGGATATTCCAAAACCGACACCGATGTTCGAGATCTGGGTCTACAGTCCGCGCGTCGAAGGCCTGCATTTGCGTTTCGGTAAAGTTGCTCGTGGTGGCTTGCGTTGGTCAGATCGTCGCGAAGATTTTCGCACTGAAATTTTAGGTTTGGTAAAAGCACAACAAGTCAAAAACACCGTGATTGTGCCGAACGGTGCCAAAGGCGGTTTCGTGTGCAAGCAAATGCCCAAAAACCCAGATCGTCAGACGTTTATGGCCGAAGGCATCGCGTGTTACCAAACCTTTATTCGCGCGTTGCTGGATATCACCGACAATATCGTCGGTGGCAAATTAATCGCGCCCAAAAATGTGGTTCGTCACGATGAAGATGATCCGTACTTAGTGGTCGCTGCGGATAAAGGAACGGCCACGTTTTCTGACATCGCAAATGCGATTTCTATTGAATATAACCACTGGTTAGGCGATGCGTTTGCATCGGGTGGCAGCAATGGCTACGACCATAAGAAAATGGGCATCACTGCGCGCGGCGCGTGGGAGTGCGTGAAGCGCCATTTCCGCGAAATGGGCAAAGACATTCAATCGCAAGATTTCAGCGTGATCGGTGTCGGTGATATGTCGGGTGATGTGTTTGGTAATGGTATGTTGTTATCCAAACACATTCGCTTGTTGGCGGCGTTTGATCACCGCCATATTTTCCTCGATCCGGAACCGGATGCGGCAAAGAGTTTTGTCGAGCGCCAGCGTTTGTTTAATTTGCCGTCATCAAGCTGGGATGATTACGATAAAAAATTAATTTCCAAAGGTGGCGGTGTGTTTGCCCGCAGCGCGAAAACCATTGCGCTTAGTGTCGAAGTGCGTCGTATGCTCGGCACCGATAAAGCCGAAATGTCGCCGAACGAATTGATGAACACCATTTTGAAAATGGACATCGAATTGTTATGGAACGGCGGCATCGGCACTTACGTCAAAGCGGCTAGCCAACGTCACAATGAAGTCGGCGATCGGGCGAACGATGGTTTGCGTGTCGATGGTCGCGAATTGCGCGCTAAAGTGATCGGCGAAGGCGGTAACTTGGGTATGACGCAATTAGGTCGTATCGAATACATGTTAAACGGTGGTCGCGGCAACACTGACTTTATCGACAACGCGGCGGGCGTTAATACATCGGATAATGAAGTTAACATCAAGATCGTGTTGAATGCCTTAGTAGCGAGTGGTGATTTAACCGACAAACAACGCATCAAAGTGTTGGCCGACATGACCAACGATGTCGGCGATGGCGTGTTGCAAGATAATTATCGTCAATCGCAATCCATTTCGATTACGGAATCACGCGCCAATGCGATGGTAAAAGAGCATATTCGTTTTATTCATCAACTTGAGCGCGAAGGTCGTCTGGATCGCGGTATTGAATTTTTGCCCAGCGATGAAGAATTGCAAGACCGCATGATTAAAGGCAAAGGCTTAACGCGTGCCGAATTATCGGTTTTAAATGCGTATGGCAAAATGTCGTTGAAAGAAGAATTGTGTGTGGCGGCGGTGGTTAACAACGCGTTTTACCACGACAGCTTGCGCGCCTATTTCCCCAAAGCTATGCGTGATAAATTTGCCGATGGCATTGATTCGCACCGTTTGCGCGGCGAGATTATCGCCATGCAGTTGGCGAATGAAATCGTCAATTTTGGTGGTGCCAATTTTGCACACCGTATGGTCGATGAAACCGGAGCTGATTTTGCCGAAGTATCGACGTGCTTTACGTTGGCCAAAGAAGTGTTCGGCATCGACAAGTTGTTTGAAGCCATTGAGGCGCTTGATAATAAAGTGTCGGCCAATGTTCAAATCGACATGATGTTCGAAGCGCAGCGTATGTTGCGTCGTAGCGCGCGCTGGTTCTTGCGCCAACGTCGTAAAGACGCCGAGTTGCACGATGAGATCGCGCGCTTCAAACCGTCTATTGATGCGTTGTTTGCCAATTTGACGCAATTCCTTGAACCGAGTGAAGCCAGCGAATTGCAAATCGAAGCCGACAAATTAATCGCGCGCAGTGTGCCGAAAAAACTAGCGCAACAGATGGCGTTTTTGAGTACGGTATTTGCTGGGCTCGATATCGCTGAAGTGGCGCAGGAAACGGCGAAACCGATTGAGTTAGTGGCTGAAACGTATTTCCGTTTGGGGGTGCGTTCGGATCTGCATTGGTTCTTGTCGCAGATCGTCAAGCAACCGGTAGACAATCATTGGCAAGCCTTTGCCCGCGCGGCGTTTCGTGAAGAACTCGATTGGCATCAACGCCAATTAACCTTGGCGGTGTTGAAACTGACCGATGGTCACGGCGATGCCAGCGCACGCATTGACGCGTGGTTTGCTGCCAACAACGATAGCATCAAGCGGTGGTTGCAATTGTTAACCGATTTCCGCACCAGCCAAGTGCATGAGTTTGCTAAGTTCTCGGTTGCACTACGCGAGTTGGGCATTTTGGTGCAAACCTGTATGCGGCAGAAATCGTTGCCTAAAGTAAAAGCAGCGGACAAAGCGAAATTGCCTGCGGCCAAAACGGCAAAGGTTAAAAAAGTAACGAAAGTCGCGAAATCGGTAAGCAAGACGACTAGCACGAAAGCCAAACCGGCGAGTGTGAAAGCGAAACCGACAGCGAAAGCGTCAACCAAGAAAAAATAAGGTCATAAAAAAACGGAGCGAAACGCTCCGTTTTTTTTATCCGTGAATAATGGCAGTGCGGAAAAAACTTAAGAGGTCGAGTTTGAATTGTTCGGGTTGCACGGCTGAATCAATCTCGTCGTCGGATTTTTTGGACAAATCAATGTCGGTGATAGGAATGTGTTGTTTCAAACGCGCGTGATAAAACACTTTGACGGTCGGTGACAGCGGCTCTTTGATATTCGATCGGGTGACCAATCCGACTTTATCGCTTTTTAACTTGACCATGGTGCCGACCGGATACATGCCGATAGCGCGAATGAATTCGGCCACCAGTGAGGCATCGTAACCGTGTGGCTCGTCACGCAAAATTTTAAACGCTTTCAGTGAGGTCGAACCGGTTTTATAAACCCGCGTGGCGGTGATCGCATCGTAGGTGTCAACGATTGCGATCATGCGTCCGGCTTGACTGATCTGTTCGCCCGGTAATTGCTGTGGATAGCCCTTGCCGTCGAGTCGTTCGTGGTGCAGCGCCACCGTTTCCAGCGACAGCGGGTCTAGCCCCGGTGTGTCGCGCAGCACATTAACGCCGTGCGTGACGTGCGCTTTCATCAAAGCAAATTCGTCCGGAGTTAATTTGCCGGGTTTGTTTAGTACCTGATCGGGAACCAAAATTTTACCGATGTCGTGCAACAGTGCGCCGGTGGCGAGCAGGTGTATGGTTTTTTCATTCATCTTGAGTTGACGAGCAAGCACCGTCATCAAAATCGATACGTTCACCGAATGCTCGAGCAAGTAGGCGTCTTTTTCGCGCATACGCGACACGCACAACAGCGCATCTTGATTGCGAAAAATTGAATCCATCATGCCGGTGGCGAGATCGCGCATCGGCGCAAACGACAGCGGTCGTCCCGCTTTGATTTCGCTGAATGCTTTTTCTTGCAGTGCTTTGGCTTCGTCATAAAGTGCTGCCGCGTGTCCGATCTCTTTTTCGAAGGCGACGCGTGGTGCGCTTGTGATGGCGCTTTGTGTGTCGTCGCTTTGAGATGACGTTAACGTACTGGCGTTGGTGTTTTGATCGGCATCGAACAACGTGCGCGATGGATCGATCATCACTTCGATCACGCCGCGCTGTTTCAGTTGTTCGATGGCGGATTCTGAGCGCACATGACCTTGCGTGGTGACTTTGACGTCGGCGGATTGTTCGGTGACTGCCACCACGAACATGCCGGGTTTTAGTTGTTCAACTTTCAAGCGCTGCACGATCGACTCGCCGATAAAAATGCGTTCTCACAAGCGTAGTCGCAAAGCGTTGAATGCGCGGCTGTCCTCGCCGCGCATACGCAATTTGTTCATCCGTTACGCGTTTACCCAATCGCGCCGGAATAAGCGCATGGCAAGGCCGTAACCCAGCGCCGCCAGCGCGAGGCAAACGGCCACTGGCAGCACCATGTCGAGCAGACTGTATTGCCGCCATATCGCGCCTTCTAACGCAACGATGGCCCAGCGTATGGGGCTGATAAGCGCCACGGTTTGCATCCAAGCCGGCATCAGAAACAACGGCACCATATTGCCGCCGATCATCGACAGCACCATAAACACGCCCCAACCTCCACCGCCTATCGCTTCTTCGGTTTTGGCGATCACGGTCAGGGCCAGCATCAGGCCGGTAAACATGAATGCCACCGCAAGGCCGCCGAGAACCAGTAGCAAGGGGCTTTGCACCGGCACGCCAAAGATGACGGCACCCAGCACCATGATGCCGGTGGTGACAATCGCCAAGGTGACGACACAGGCGAGTGCCTTGCCAAGCAGGATGTGATGCGCGGGCATCGGAGCGGCCTGCAAGCGCACCAACGTGCCGCGTGCACGCTCTTTGGCCAGCGACACGCCGAAGCCCATCATGCCACCCAGCATCGCCCACACCACGGCTTGCGGAATTAACACTGAATAGGCGTTGCTGGGGCCGTTGCGGGTTTTGACCACTGCGACACGCTCGACCGCCAGCGGACTCATGTCAGGACCTTGCGTCGCTGCCGTCGCCGCGCCTTGTGATTTGGCCGCTGCGACTTGTTCGCTCATCAAATCGCGCATCTTAGGCAGGTAGTCGCCGAGCACAGCTTTCCAGCGCGGGTCCATATTCTGATTGCCTTCGATATCGTCGATGGTGTGCTGCCACTGTTCGAGGGATTGTGCGTTGGGACTAAACCATTGGCGAAAACGCGTGGCGGCGTATTTCATCAATAATCCTTCCAGCATCGCGGTTTCGGCCCCCCGAGACGGATCGGCTCCGATCTGAATGGACGGCGGCGTGGCACTAAACGGTTTATTCCAGCGCCGCGAAAAATCATCGCCCAGCGCGATAAATGCGCTGTACTGCCCTTTGCGCACCGCGTTTTGTGCTTGCTCCAGTGGCAATTCAACGACCGTGATCTCGTCGGCTTGACGCAGCGCCGTGACAAAATCGAGCGCGCCTTGTTCCAAGGTGGGCGGTAGCACTAACGCGACCGTTAATTTGCGATCCGATTTATCGCCGCCCATTAACGCGCCAAATAATAAAACGAATAACAACGGAAAAATGAACGTAAAAAATACCGTCGCTTTAGAAGTGAAAATTAATTTAATGTCTTTAACGGCCATCGCCACAATATGATTCATGATTAATCCCTTAATTGACGACCAGTAAGGTGTAAAAATACCGATTCCAACGTGGGCGTACGCACTTCAATTAAGCTGTCGTCGCTCAAGGTTGTGGTTAATTCGCGCAAGGTCGGTAATACCTTTTGGGTCACGATAGGAGCGGTGGCGGCGTGATCGTGGATCACGATGGTGCTGTCACCGCCGTAGTGGCGAATCAAGCCACTGACGCTGTCGCAGGCGAGTAAGCGACCTTGATCGATAATCGCCACGCGATCGCACAGCCGCGTTGCTTCTTCCATATAGTGCGTCGTGTAAATGATGGTTTTTCCCTGTTGTTTTAATTGCAGAATCGCATCAAATAAATTATTGCGCGACTGCGGATCGACGCCGGCCGTTGGCTCATCCAGCACAATAATGTCGGGATCGTGCAACAGCGCGATGGCCAAATTCAGGCGGCGCTGCATGCCACCGGAAAATGTTTCAACCCGATCGCGGGCGCGATCGCTTAATCCGGTTTGCTGTAACACTCGGTGACAGGCTTGCTGCAATTTTTCGCCACGTAAATCATAAAGCGCGCCGAAAAATTCGAGATTTTGTTGCGCGCTTAACTGTTCATACAGCGCCAGTTGCTGTGGTGCTAATCCGATTTTGCGCCGCGTTGGAGCCTGTTGCGGCGCTTCACCGTCAACGCGGATGGCGCCGCTGTCGCTGTGCAATAACCCACACAACAACGCCACCGAGGTGCTTTTTCCGGCACCGTTTGGTCCCAATAATCCAAAAATTTCGCCGCGTTTTACGTGCAAGGATAAATCGTCGACGGCGCGTCGCTCGCCATAACATTTGGCTACGTGTTCAAAAACAATCATGTGAAGTCACTTCCTGTTGTTGGTGGTTAGCGCGCGCAGTGTCACTGACCGTACACGCGAGGTAAAGCGCCAACTGTAACCAGACATGAAGGAGGTGATCTGGCAAAATTTCCCATCCGTTTTATTCTTGGAGTTTTCCCATGTCGCACCCGCATGTTCACGGCCCCGATTGCCAACACGATCACGAACACGTTCATGGCCCAGATTGCGATCACGATCATCATCATCCTGCGCAAACGCCGGTCAGCAATCCGCTGCGCGATGTCGGTCGTAACGATCCTTGTCCGTGCGGTAGCGGTCAAAAATTCAAAAAATGTCATGGCCGTTGAGGTCGGATCGGGAGCCAACCATGAACACCGTAGTGAAACGGGTACGTTGTGGCGGATTGTTGAAGGCGATTGAAGTTGAGCTGAAGCAGCAATCACTGTGGGCGCAAGGGCGACCGAGCGACGATCGCATGAACAGCACGATGCCATTTTCCTGCGACAAATTAACGCTGGAAGAATGGCTGCAATTTGTTTTTATTCCGCGCCTGCAATTTATGCTCGACAGCGGTGCCGAGTTGCCGAGCGGTGCCGGTTTAGCACCGTATGCCGAAGTGGTTTATCGCGATGTGCTACGTGAGCGCGCTGGCTTGCTGGCCTTGTTGCGCGAGATGGATCGGGTATTAGCGGGCGCTGATTCGGCCGTCGGCAGCCATTGATGGTGGCCGACCCGGCCCCCTTCCAGTAACACGCCCTCGCTGGCCAGCTGTTCCTGTTGACGTTTGAAGTCACTCGACCCCACCGCAAACGCTGGTTGGCGACTGGCCGTCATCACCCGATACCACGCGATCTGGCTACCTTCTGGCAGCTCGCGCAATACGCGCGCCACCAAGCGGTGATAACCCGGCAATCCGGCGCGGCGCGCGACGTCGCCGTAACTGGTGGCGAAACCGGTCGGCAGTTGTGCCAAGGTCAGGAGTATTTGTTCTTTGAGTTGCTGGCTGCGGTCGTTCATGGCGGGTGCTTGACAGTTCGAAAATGAGTCTTTATAAGGACGCGCGAATTTTCACCACTTTTATGAGGTGTGCAGTATGGCGGGTTTGGGCGGTTTGGACCAAGACTTTGTTGAAGTCGAAAGCGAAGGCAGTTCCGAGCAAATCAACCTTAAAGAGGCGGATTCGAAATTGCCGCCGCGCTGGCGTCAAATTGAAATGGCGCGAGAAAAAAACCAGTTGTCTAAGATCCTTGATTCTTATGACGAATGGGAACTCGACGACAGCGAAGAAGAATAATCAAAAACGGCAGCGTTTCGCTGCCGTTTTTTTTTGGGCGCCAATATCGTGAGGTTCAGTC
>CAZYUS010000063.1:13752-17432 GCA_964650615.1 uncultured Pseudomonadaceae bacterium
GGTGGTGATGCGCCGTTTGGTTTTCTCATTATTTTGCCGTTAAACCGGCCAAATCGCGGCCATGCCATTCATCAAACCAATGTTGAATCAATCGCCGCGCGACCGAAGCGCTAGGCGGCAGCACGATGCGTTGCTCGCGAATAGCGCGTTCGAATTCATCCGGATTTAACCACAACGCGTGTTCCAGTTCGTGGTCATTTAATTGAATTTCGCCGGTTTGTGCGTCGGCAAAAAAAGCCAGCATTAACGACAATGGAAAGGGCCACGGCTGCGAGGCGAAATAGCGCAGGTTGTGAATGCGAATACCGGCTTCTTCCATGATTTCACGCGCGCACGCTTGTTCTAATGATTCGCCTGGTTCGACGAATCCGGCCAACACCGAATAGCGCTTCTCGGGCCAGCTCGCTTGTCTACCCAACAGAATTTTATCGCCGTGCGTAACCGCCACGATGA
The DNA here is from genome assembly GCA_964650615.1 of uncultured Pseudomonadaceae bacterium. Taxonomy (GTDB): domain Bacteria; phylum Pseudomonadota; class Gammaproteobacteria; order Enterobacterales; family Permianibacteraceae; genus Permianibacter. Next base: position 14,206 of record CAZYUS010000063.1, read on the forward strand.
CCGCCGGATCGGTGCGCGGAAATTGCACCTGTGCGCAGGCTTCGCAGAGCGCTTCATGCCCACCGGCGACGAAGTGATGACGGCCGCCGCACACCCCACAGAAACGATGTTTTTTCTGCCAGCTAAAAAGGGCGCTGGCAAAAAATGCGTGAGCGATATCGCTCTGCGTAGCGGTGAGCGCAAAATGGCGTAAATCCATCAGCGTGTGTGCAAGGTGCAATGATTCGAGTTGCACGGCAAAAAGGGGCAGCGGAAACGCGCCTAAAAAAACGCTATTTTCCACCACGGAGTCTGGCAGCGAATGACGTTCCAACCACAGGGGGGCGTGTTCCAGCGTGGCGATTTTTCCGTCAATAAAAACCAAAAATCTGGCGTGTTCGCGCAAACCTTGTAATTGCTCAGATTGATGACGAAGGTGCGCTTGACGTTGCAGCGTAAAATGTAAATTCATGTCATGACCCAATACAGCGAAACGGTGGCGAGTACACACCATAAGATCAATGCCATGGCGACGGGACGCCAAGAGATCTGTTGTAAGGTGGTTAAATTAAATTGCGATCCAATGCCGAATAAGGCCAGTGCGAATAACTGTTTTGCGCTGCCGGTAATGAATGCCGACCAATTTGCTAAAGCGGGAAACGCGGTGCGGATCACGCTTGCCATTAAAAACAGCACAATAAACCACGGCCATGCGGCTTTGCTGTGGCGGCGTTGATAAATCGCGGCAGCAAAAACCAATGGAATAATCCACAGTGATCGCGCCAATTTGGCGGTGGTCGCGATATTAAGACTGTGCGCGTCAAAAATAGCCGCTGCGCCCACCACCGAACTGGTGTCGTGAATCGCGAGGGCCGCCCACAAACCGAATTGCGACGGACTCAACTGCCAATAAGAACCCAGCCACGGAAAAATCCATAACGCCAGTGCATTCAATAAAAAAACGATCGTGATCGCGATGATGATGGCCTGACCGCGCGCGTGAATGACGGGTGCCATGGCCGCGATCGCCGAACCGCCACAGATCGCGGTGCCGACGCTGATTAACTGTGCGGTATCGCGCTCGATTTTGAGTACGCGCATCAAAATAAAGCCCGCCGCTAACGCCACACTTAAGGTAAGCAAGGTCGCCAGCCACGTGTTTTGCGCCGTCACCCAGATCTCGTTTAACGGCAAACCGAAGCCGAGCCCGATAATCGCGATCTTCATCCCCGTCGCGGAGGCTTTCTGTAGCGGACGCAAACCGGCGGCGGGAACACAAAACGCCAACGCGATGCCCAGCATCAAGGCGATGGCGGCATTCCATGACAGCAGAACGATCAGGGCCGCGACCATGGTAACGACGACATAAGTGATGCGCAGCGGCAGATCGGGAAACAACGTCATGACAAAACGGCGCAGAACAGCGGGCGGGTATTGTAGTGAAAGCGGCTACGGCGGTGATCACTCCCGCTGTTTTGTTCGCGTGGCGATGGACATCCATGGTGAAACAGACTGTTACACCCGTTTTCTGAACGACACTTCTTTACTGTTATAGTTAACCAACACAGCGCAACACTACAATCTGGAGGTGTGTCGGTATGCAAGATCCCTGGCAGGGCGAACTGCCCATCTACTTACAACTGCGTGACCGCATCGTCGCCATGATTCTCGACGGCGAATTAGGTGTCGGCGACGCCATTCCGTCGGTGCGTCAAGTGGCGGCGGATTACCGCATCAACCCCTTAACGGTCACCAAAGCTTATGAGGGTTTAGTGGAGGAAAACATCGTGGAAAAACGGCGCGGCTTGGGCTTGTTTGTCACCGAGGGCGCACGCGAACAATTACACAACCGTTTGCGTGAGCAGTTTTTAACGCAAGAGTGGCCAAGCGTACTCAAACGCATTAACCAGTTAGGTTTGTCGGCGCAAGAGTTGTTGCGCGACCACCACACGCAGGAGAGTTAAACGATGAGTGAAATAGTCCGCGTAACTCAGGCGCGCAAATCTTTTGGAACTCATGTGGTGCTCGACAACATCGACTGTGCGATCACGCAAGGCCGCATCGTAGGATTAATCGGTGCCAACGGAGCCGGTAAAACCACCTTGTTGCGCGCCCTATTGGGGTTAACCGATGTCGACGGCGATATCCGAGTAATGGGTTATGACCCGCGCACACAACGCGATCTCATGATGGAAAAAGTCGCCTACATTCCGGACGTGGCCATTTTGCCGCGCTGGATGAAAGTGCAGCAGATCGTGGATTACGTCGCTAAGGTTCATCCGCAGTTTCAACGCGCGCGTTGCGATCAATTACTGGCGAAAACATCGCTACCACGGCAGGCCAAAATTGCAACGCTTTCCAAAGGCATGGTGGCGCAATTACATCTGGCATTAACGCTGGCCATTGACGCTGAATTATTGATTCTGGATGAGCCAACCTTGGGCTTGGATATTTTGTATCGCAAAGCGTTTTATGATCATTTGCTCGACGATTATCACGAGCGAAATCGCACCATCGTGATCACCACGCACCAAGTCGAGGAAATCGAACATTTACTCACCGATGTATTATTTATTGCGCACGGGAAATTAGCCTTGTCCACCACCACTGACGCCCTTGCCGAACGGTTTACCGAATTGCTGGTGGCGCGTGAACAGGTCGAGGCCGCGCGCGCTTTGCGTCCATTAAATGAGCGCACGGTATTCGGTAAATCGGTGATGATATTTGAACACGTCGCCCGCGAATCATTGCTCGCATTAGGTGAAGTACGCACACCAGGTATTGCCGATGTGTTTGTGGCCAAAATGATGGAGACCCGCGCATGAATCGTCAAAAATTTACCATGCTGCTGCAACGTGAAGTGTGGGAACACCGCGCCCCATTGATCTGGACGCCGGCAATTATCAGCGCTTTGTTTATTTTTCTGACGGTGTTTGCCGTGTTGATGGCCAGTAATCATCTCGGCGAATGGCAATCAGAAGGTTTCGCGATTGATGTGGATAAAGGGCGTGTGTCGGTCGATGAATTGGTCAATGCCTTGCGCCACGAAACCGGCAGCGAACAACGACAAGCGGTGATCACCGTATGGTTAAGTGCCATTAAAGTGCCGTTCGATTTATTGCTGCTGTTTTTGTTGCCGTTTTACTGTGTCGCCGCGTTATTTGACGAACGCAAAGATCGCTCGATTTATTTCTGGCGCAGTTTGCCGGTATCGGATGTTGAATCGGTGCTGGCGAAAGTGTTCACCG
>CAZYUS010000064.1:0-5132 GCA_964650615.1 uncultured Pseudomonadaceae bacterium
TTTCAGTAACTTAGGAGACGTTTCGACGCTGGCCGATCCGAGCGTGGTGCAACAGTTGATCGACCATCGACCGAAGGGCTAATCCTTTGCGTACCGGCAAGGCGTCGCTAACACGACGCCTTTTTTTATGGCCGTTAACCCAGTCACGTTTTGATTTAATGGCCAAATCTGTTCGATAGTCGAACTTTTTAACTGGTATGACCGTGCAATGACTTGTCAGGGATTCTTGTCCTGATAAGCTCGACCGACGCCCCACGGGTGTAATCGGAGCGGCAGCATGACCGACATTAGAACGATAAAAAAATACCCCAACCGTCGTTTATACGACAACAGCATCAGCAGCTATGTGACCTTGTGCGAATTAAAAGAATTAGTGCTGGCACAGATCCCGTTTCGGGTGCTGGATGTAAAAAACAACAGCGACATCACACGTCAAACATTGTTGTTGATCATTCAAGAACAAGAAGAGGCCGGTACACCGTTATTCAGCACGGATATTTTATTAAATACGATTCGCTGCTATGACGAAGAGGTGCAACCGGCGACGTCGTGCATGTTGTCACACGCGCTCAAAGTATTGGCCGATAAATCATGGTGCCAAAGCGGAAACGTGATGCAAAACGATCCCTCGCATTTGCTGCACACCATCGCGAGTTGCCCTCACAGCAAGCACGAATCGGCGTTGTGTGCGTGAGTGAGCTGGGCGCGTTGTTAAAACGGCGCGCCCAAATACAAATACAGCGCGTCACGGTGTTCGCTGTTGCGTCCATACGCTAAATAAAACGGGCCGAACTGTGTGTCGATGCCTAAAAAAGCGCTCGCTGCCGAAATATAATCGCGATAGTGGTCATCGCTGTTATCGTTCCACACATTGCCGCGTTCGGCCGTCATACCAAAATAGACGGGCGTGTCTAATGTGGCACTGATTTCATTGTCCATGCGATACAAGTAATACAAATTAAACAAGCGCAGATGACGGCCACTTAACTCATTTTTATTAAAGCCAGATAAACGAAATAAACCACCTAATTGATATTGTTCTTGCACTGGCGCTTCGCCGTGAATGAAGTTTCCGTTAAACCATTGCGCACTTAAGCTGTGACGTCCCCACGATTTTACTTCTAACCAATCGAACGATATTTTTTGATAATCGTCGTCAGCGCCCAATTTTTCACTACCTCGTGCGTAAGTCACACTTCCGGCGCGGCCACGGCGAGGGAAATAACGATGATCCAATTTGTCGATGCCGCTAAAAAAATAGCGTTCACCCACATCCACTGGGATCGGTTGCAAACCAAAATCGCCGACGTGTTCGGTGAGTCGACCATCACCTTTGCGCACACCGATTAACGCGTGTCCGTGACCACCGAATTGATGACCGAATTCGGCGCGATAAAGGCTGCCGGTGTAGGCCAATTCGCCGTACACGGTGTCATTGGCTTGCAGCTTGACGATGCGACGCTCGAATTCGGCACTGCTACTGACAAACCAGCGCCCATCGCGGCTAAAGGGTTGAAACCATTCGCTAGCCAGACGCGGGTGGCTACCGATCTGCAATTCGTTGCGCCACTCGCCGCCCGATTCGTTGGCCGGCATAAAGGTATGGCGCACGCCGAGTGAATACACTGAATCACCACTCAAATCGTCTTCCAATTGCACATCGAAGCGAAACAGATGCGGGCCTAATGGATTTTCGGGGGTGGTGATTTTTAAATCGACTTCGTTTAAATCACCTGCCAGTTCGTAATTCAAAACACCGAAAAAACCGGTGCCGAATAATTCTTCGAGGTCAGAATGTAAACGGTTTAACTCAAATGGTTCACCGAGCGGTTGTGATATGCGTTCGAGAATATTATTGGTCGCCAAACGACTGCTGTTATCGAGCGAAACCGATTTCACAATGGGTTGTGTCGCCGTCATGGCGATGCCTTCAGTGCCGGTTTTCCCAGTGCGGTCGGTGATTAATTGACTGAGTTCGGGATGCGCTTCGGCGGTAGCGATTCCGCGCGCGATCGCATCGGCAATTTTATTGAAATCGGAAGCACCGATATCGCTTAAGTCCGGACGAAAAAGGACATCACCCGCGCGTAACGACGCTATGCTCGCTTCGCTATTGCGACGCGTCAGCATAGTAGACAGCTGATCCACCACATCGACGACGGAGGCGAGTTCATCACGGTTTAATAACGGTGAACTGACGTCGACAGCGATCACGATATCCGCGCACATACCGCGCACCACATCAATGGGTAAGTTATTGGCGACACCACCATCAATTAACAAATGGCCGTCACGTTCGATCGGTTCGTACACGCCGGGGATGGACATGCTGGCGCGCACGGCGTCGGCCAAATCACCGTCTTTAATCACCACCGTTTCGCCACTGATTAAATCGGCGGCGACGGCGCGAAACGGAATTCGTAATTGATCAAAATCATGCACGGTATGGGCGCGTTGCGTCAGCGTCTTTAACACCATATTTAATTGTTCGCCTTGCACCAGACCGCGCGGCAAACTGAATTCGCCATCACGCCAGCCCAAATCGAATTGCACCAAGTATTTTTGATCATCTTGTTTGCGTCGAAACGACAGATCTTGACGCTTGGCGCGGTCACGAAAACCTTCGCTCCAATCCAGTTTGATAAATAACTGTTCGATCTCGTTGACGCTCAACCCGCTGGCGTACAAACCGCCGACAATCGCGCCCATACTGGTCCCGGCAATGCAATCGATCGGCACGCCGTTTTCTTGCAACACTTTCAAAACGCCGATGTGAGCCGCACCACGCGCACCGCCGCCGCCCAAAGCCACACCGACGCGCGGGCGTTTGGGAGCGTCGTTTTCTGCGTGCGATGAGGGCGCAAAAAAACACAATGCAGTGAACAACAGCAACAGTGGGCGCATTGGCATCAGAATAAAAAATGAATTGGAAGACTATTGTAGTGAGATTGCGGGCGAGCCGCAGCGAATTGGAGCGGGTGATGGGAATCGAACCCACGCTATCGGCTTGGGAAGCCGAAGTTCTACCATTGAACTACACCCGCACGTAAACGACTGACCAGCAAAACGAATACGAAAAATCGCCACGCATCTTAGGCAATCGACGGGGCCGGATCAATGCAGTCATACTTCACGCCCCGCTTGCTTGATTAAGCCATCGCTCATGTTTGGCGCACGATTGATCTTGTTGATGTGGTGTTTAAGCTGCGCCGCCGAGGAACAATGGTCGCTTTTTGTGGCGCACAGTTACCGCGTCGGTGATGCCGTAAAAACCGAATTACCGTTTGCCGTCAGTGATGATGCCGCGTCAGCGCGCGCGTTGCAGCTGTGGATACCAGACACATCCAGTACCGATTGGTTGCTGTATCTCAGTGATTTTCGTGCCGCCATTACCGGTGGTGACGAGCGTGAATTTGCACTTCGCCACGCGCAGTTTGGTGGCGTCAAAGCGACGCAAAGTGGCGTCTTTACGCCGTTTGTGGGCGCAACGGTGGGGGCGGCGTCCATCGACACCGATAACGAGCGACAACTGCGCTGGAGCTACACGCTGGTGGGCGGTATGCGCTGGCATATTGCGCCGCATTGTGCGGTGCTGGCCGAAGCGCGTTGGTTGGGGATTTTATTTAACAGCGCGACGCAAATCGCGTGTGACGATCAACACTGCCGTTTGCAGTTTGATTCGGGAACGTGGTCGCAATACGAGATCGCCTTGGCCTTAGGAGTTCGATTTTAATGAGTTATGTTTTACGGCAATGGCAACGGCTGGGCAGCAACGCGGTCGGGCGCTGGTTATTTACTCGCATGATTTGTTTTCGTGCGCCGTATTTTTCCAGCATTAAACCACGCTTCGAACAATTAGCTCCGTGGCAAGCGAGCGTGTTTGTTAAAAAACGCCGCGCGGTCACCAATCATATTGGCACGATACACGCGATTGCGATGGCGAATGCGTGCGAGATGGCCGCCGGTGTCATGATGGAGGCCAGCGTGCCGCACGATATGCGCTGGATCCCGCGTGGCATGACGATACATTATCAACGCAAAGCCAGCGGCGCCATTCGTGTTAAAGCGCACGCTGAAGCGGTGGTGCCGGGCAGTACCGGCGATTGCATTGTGCATTGTGAAGTGCGTGACGATAACAACGATATTGTGGTGCAGGCCGATATTGCGATGTATGTATCTCCGAAGAAAAAAGGGTAATCATGAATTATCTTCACGGCTTTCATGCAGGCAATTTTGCCGACGTCCTCAAGCATCTGGTGCTGCATTATTTAGTTAACGCCATGCAGCGCAAAGACAAACCGTTTTTTTATCTCGACACTCACGCCGGACGCGGCATTTATGATTTGAAAGGACCGGAAGCGCAACAAACCGGTGAGTGGAAAAATGGCATCGCGCGATTGAAGGAACTCAAGAACGCGCCCGATCCGATCGCGTCTTTTGCCGCATTAATGGATAAATTCAATCGTGAACGTGGCCAAACCGAGTGGCGTTATTATCCCGGCTCACCCGAAATTGTGGCGCGTCAGTTACGCATAAATGATCGCGCCGTATTTTGCGAATTAAACAGCAGTGAAGCAAAAGCCTTGACGCATTATCTGGCGACGTTTTCGCGCGCCCATGTGCATGAAGGTGATGGCTATCATGCGGTAAAAGCGTATTTGCCGGCGGCGGAAAAACGCGCGTTGGTGTTAATTGATCCGCCTTACGAGAAAGAGAGCGACGATTTTCGTGCGATTGTGGCGACCATCGTCGAAGCGCAACGACGCATGGCCAATACGGTTATCGCCTTGTGGTACCCGATTAAAACTGAACACAGCACGCAAGCGTTATATCGCGCCATCGAACGGTCAGGACTGCGCGATGTGGCCTGCATCGAATTGAGCGTGTTCGACGGTGTGGCCAATGTTGGTTTGAATGGCAGCGGCATGATCGTGGTGCATCCGCCGTATCAAATGTTGGCGCATATGCATTCGATGTTGCCACTGCTCTGGCAAACCTTGTCACCCGAGCGGCGCGGCAATTATCGCGCGCTGATGTTGGCGGACGAATAAATCAAGGATTTTTTTAACGGCGGGATGTAGCGTTATTTTCTGCGTGGGTGGTCTTTGTTTTTGATAAGCGGCGGTAATAAA
>CAZYUS010000064.1:5142-16914 GCA_964650615.1 uncultured Pseudomonadaceae bacterium
GTCCAGAGCGTTGCAAAATTAATCATTTACCACTTCCTGTGTAATGAGAAAGACCGTCCTAACCGGCGCTGAATTTACTGCCCTGTACCGCCAAGCCGATTAGACGGCCTTGTTTGCTGTATTGAAATAAATAATGTTGCTTAACCGGATCAATGACGGATTCGATGCGCCAGTCATCGTTGGTTTTTTGATTAAAGTTTTTCCAACGAAACTGCCAACGTCGCCCGTCATTATTTTTTTTGTGCACAATTTTAAACGTGTTATCGCATTGAGCGCTGAAGCGATAATCAGTGCGCGCATCGGGTTGCCAGATCCACGCGTCGTCGTCGCGGCGCAGCACGCCGAGCGCCGGTTTTTCACCTTGCAAGGATTCACTGCTGCCATCGCCGATAAAAAATGCGTACTGCCCACTGGCAAGTTGCAACAACACAATGCTGCCATACGTGGATTCGCGCACGCTGTACAGTGTGGCGGTGTCGTTGTCGGCAAAACCGAAGGCTTTGGGCAGTGATTGCGGTTTGCTAAAGACGAGCCCGGCACTGTGTTGCAGCTCACCCGGTTTTTTTACATCGAAATCAATGGGGCATAAATTATTGCGATACCAGCGCACTTTGCCCTCGCCCATTAAACGTGGTGCGCGTGCGGCCAAGTCGCTGGTCGGGCAGCGCCAGCACGAAAATCGGAAAGCGGCGTTATTTTCTTCTTGCAGATAGGGAAATTGTGCCGATGGGCAGTAGGCTTTGCGCAAAATGGTAAACGTGTTGTTGTGAATAATTTCTTCATTCAGGGTCAAATTTTTCATTTGCAAAGTGTAATGAATTTTAATTTGACGATTACTGGTGTCGCTGCCGGATTGCGCGCCGCATTGGATGAGTCGCGCTTGCGCGTTTTGTACCGAAGGTGGCGCTTTGCGCAGACGTTCGCAGCCATAATCAATGACGGCCTGTAGCGTTTCGAAACTACGTTGCGGTTCGTCGTATAGCGACCAACGCACTGCCGCTGCTTCGGCATCGGCAGCGAAGCAGGGCGTGAGCGTCGCACTGAGTAAGAGAGCAATAAATGCCCTTCCTGACTGTAAAAGCGTGCGCAAAACAAAGCGCAAAATCATAAGGGGTGGAGGCGTAGTGGCAAACAAAGAGGCCGCATCTTAGCGACTTGACGCGATAAAACTGTGGGCGAGTTAATACATTCGCGAACAGCTCAAAAAAGCGTCAGTCAAAAGCGGACAGAAAGGGCGCGACGATGGTGAAAAATGTGCGCTGGTTAACAATTTCAATCGCGCCACAAACGACGCAAGGCAAATTTCACTTCGCGCCAGAAATCCGGATTCATGAAATCCATGCCCGATTCATTGACGACATTGCGCACACTTTCGGGTGGGTGTGATGATTGCCACAGACCGGTGATGAGCGCGTAACTGCACAACAGTAATTGCATCGCTTCATCGTGATCTAATTGCCCACGTTCAGTGATGATTTGTACGCATTCCATCAGGCCTTTCGCGAGCGCTTGTTTATAGTTTTTGATGGCGTCGGTGCTGACATTTTGTTCGAGAATAGCGTGTGCGAGTGCCGACAGCGGCATGAATTCGCGGTGCTCGTGCAAGGTGAGCAACACTTGTTCGGCGATTACCTCGCCGCCACAGTGATCGTGTTGGCGCAAACGCGTTGATAATGCCGTTAAAAAGATCAAATACGAATTTTGCAGTAACGCCAGATAGATCTCTTCTTTGCTTCGAAAATACAAATACACCGTGCCTTTGGCGAGCGCGGTTTTTTCGGCCACTTCAGCGGCAGTGGGTAAACAGCCGCGTGCGACAAATAACGCATGTGCCGCGCGCAATATCGCGTCACGACGATCGGCTTTTTGTTCGGGGGCGCGGGCGCGATGAAAGGTCATGGCGTTCCATTTTTTTTGTGCAGGATGCAGCGCCAAGGATAGTAGCGAATTAAACCGCCACGCGCATTAAACGCGCTTTACGAGACGAACAACGCGTGCAATTGTTCGGCGCTAAGGGCGTTTTGTAAGGTGGGAAAGACTTGGCGCTCTTCGAAACGGATGTGGCTTTCCAGTAAATCGGCCAATGCTACCGCGACATCGGCCTCGCCTTGCAATAAGTCGCGAAGTTGTTGGTGTTCGCGCGCAATTTGCGCGGCCAAATCAATAGAAAGCGATTGCACGACGGGCAGCAAGCGGCGGTCTTCGTCGCTGAGATGAAGGAGCAGTTGGTGACGCCAATCGAGTAGTCGCTGCCACGCTTGCGCGAGCGCATCGTTGTTTTGAGCGCGGCGCAATTGTCGCGCCACGCTCAACAAGGCGTGATGTTCTTGCGACCAAGGCCGCAAAGCGGGATCGCGGTACAAGGGTTTTAGCCCACCAAGGTAAAGTCGATCACGATATTGCCCGGCTCACGCATCACATAGTTGATTTGCACATGCTCGCCATAATGCTGACGAAATTGCGCCAGTAACGGCAGCGGATCGTGGTCATTGATGAAGCGCATGGTTTCGCCGGCTTCGAGACTGTCGAAAGCACCGAAAATCGCGGCGTGGCGAAAACGCTTGGCGACGCCGCGCGCGTCAAAATGATGAATGGTTTGGCCCTGAACGGGCGAGCCACAGTGATGCATGACAAACTCCAGCTATGAACGAAACGAGCGCCACCTGCGGTCGGCGGCGCATAAGATTCATTCTATAGGTATCTTTCATAAGATGCAAAAATAATGTATCTTTTGACTTCGCAAGGAGTCGCCCCGTGCACATCACCCAATACACCGACTACGCATTGCGCGTTCTGTTGTTTCTGGCCGAGCAGCCCGAACGCGCCACCATCGCCGACATCGCGACGCGCCACAACATTTCGCGTAGCCACTTAATGAAAGTGGTCAATCAACTGGTGCAGGAAGGTTTTGTGCTGGGAACCCGAGGCAAGGGCGGCGGCATCACGCTGGCGCGCGCGCCGCAAGACATCGTGATCGGTGACGTCGTGCGTCGCATCGAAGGTGACTTTACCTTGGTCGAATGTTTCGGCGCGGATAACCGCTGCTGCATCGCGTCGGCCTGTCAGCTTAAATCCGTACTGGGACAAGCCTTGCAGGCATTTCTGACGGTGCTTAATCGTTATACCCTAGCGGATCTGATGGGGGAGCCGGGCGCGATGGCGCGCCTCTTGCCCACGCCGCTGGCTATCGTTAAATCTGGATCGTAAGAGGAGTAAAAACATGCACGATTTTTTGAATCAACCGATGGGCGAAATCGCCGCTAACTTGCCGGGGGCAACGGCGGTGTTCCAGCGTTATGGTCTGGATTTTTGCTGCGGCGGTGCGCAAACCTTGGGTGACGCGGTGAATGCGTCGGGCGTCAATGCTGCTGACATTGTCGCGGCACTTGAGGCGATCAAACCGACAGGCTTGGAGCTCGATGTGAAGACGCTCGGCGACAGCGATTTAACCCGCTTGATCGTGCAACGCTATCACGAAGAACACCGCGCCCAGATCCCTGAATTAATTCGTTTAGCAACACGCGTCGAAGCGGTGCATCGTCATCATCCGGTGTGTCCAACCGGATTGGCGGCTCACCTTGAACAGATGCACGGCGAATTACTGTCGCATATGCAAAAAGAAGAGATGATCTTGTTTCCGATGTTAAGCAACGGCCAAGGGGCGATGGCGGGCGGCCCGGTCAGTGTGATGCGTCACGAACACGATGATCACGGTGTCGCGCTCGATAAGATGATGCAACTCGCGCATCAGGGCCAATTGCCGGACGAAGCCTGCGGTAGCTGGCGTGCGCTGTATACCGGTGTTAAACATTTGCGCGAAGCGTTAATGGAACACATCCACATCGAAAATAATGTGTTGTTCCATCGTGTCGACGGACGATTGGGCAGTCACTAAAAAGCGAATCGCGACGAGTCAGTTCATGGTTCGCAATGCAAGGCGGCTTTTAAAGGCCTAATGTCAGTCAGTTAAGCAAATTGCTAGCGACATAAAAGCCAACCACCCCTAACCCCTCCTTGGAAAGGAGGGGGATCTAAAGCCCTCCCCTTAACAAGGGGAGGGTTGGGTGGGGTTGTTTTTGACTGCAAATAAGCTTAACTGACAGGCATTACTTTTAAAGGCCGCCTTTTTTTATTTCTTTTCGCCGTCAGTAACCGGTTTTAATTCGGCTTCGTTAGCGATGGCTTTTTGTAGCTCTTCTTCATCGGTGTTAGTGGTGGGCGCTGCCGGCAATTCCATGGCCTTGGTTTCCGGTGCGGCGAGCGTTTCGACCGTGGCTGGCGCGTTGATCACAACGGGCGCAGCGGCGGTGTTGGTCGGCACGTTCAACGTGCTGCCTTCCAACCACGTCGGATAATCAGGCGGTAACACGTTTTCAATCACTACCGCATCGCTGGGGTAACGTAAATCAATGTGATCGGGCGCGGTGTAACTGAGCGGTTGATTGTCTTTTAGCAATTTAATCGCGGCGCTTAATTGCTGACTCTGTGCGCTGCTGTCTAACTGTTTCGGGGCCGGTAACGTCATCGCGTTAAAACTTTCACCCAGTTGCGTCTCAAATAGCAGTAACAATTTTTCGATCGCCGCCCCTTCTACTTTTTCTATTTTGAGTTGCGTTTGTAATTGTTTGATTTGTTGACAGAGCGCGAGTAAATGCTGTGCTTGTTGCCACGCAACGAATCCCGCTTGATTGATTAGCGCAAAATCACGCGGCGATTGCGCGATCACGGTTTGCGCATTTTGTACGGCTTGTTGCGTCGATAGCAAACTTTGTGGCGCCAGTTCATCGCTGTCGAGATCGTCAGCTTGTTCGATGGCATCGAGTGCGCGCTGTAATTGCTGATGCAAATGGGTGTCGATTTCAAGTTGCGCGGTTTGCTTCAAATAATCGGGAACATCGCTACTCGCGTCGCTGAGTTTTCCCGCTTCGACGTCGTCAATTAGATCGCTTAATTGCGCCAGATTATTTAAATAAAGTTTAGGTAACGATTGATGCGTATGGATCAGCGTTAATTCGCCATGGGCTTTTAATGCTGGCGCCAACGTCGCGCGCACATTTTTTTGCACGTCGCGAGCGCGTTTGAGCGCCGTTTCGGCGGTTAAAATAATTTCGAGTTGTGCGCGTTCGGCGATATTGCCGCGCTGCATTTTTTTGGCGGTTTCAAGTGCATCAAGGGCCAGTTTACTGTGGCGCGGCGCATAAAATGTCAGGCCAGTCTGTTTGGCCTGCATGATGTCGGCATCGACCGAGGCCAACGCCTGTGCCGCACTGCGAGCGGATTGTTGCGCCGCCCGCGCCGCTTCCTCGCGCAGTCCCTTTTCATTGGGGACGGAACCGGCACAGGCGGCGAGCAAAACGAGGAGTGAGGTGGCAACAACGAATTTCGGGTGCGGATAACGCATGGCAGCTCCTGATATTTTTCGCGAACTATACGTAGCCGACCTCTCAAAAGCAAAACGCCGCTGGATGAAAACCATCGCATCGGCGATGGCCATCATCACAGCGGCATTTAGGCGACGAACACGTCGCGCGGCATTACCAGATCTTGACGCGTTCTGCTTCCGGCAAATACAGCTTGTCACCTTCTTTCAAACCGAAGGCCGCGTAAAATTCCGGCATATTGCGTACCACGCCGTTGCAACGGAATTCAGACGGCGAATGCGGATCGGTCATCAAGCGTTGCTCAAGATTTTGATCGCGGTATTTACGCGACCACACTTGCGCCCAGCCCATAAAGAAACGCTGATCGCCCGTCATGCCATCTATGTCGGTGGCCGGTTGCCCGTTCAGCGACAAGTGATAAGCGCGGTACGCAATGGTCATGCCGCCCAAATCACCGATGTTTTCACCCGACGTAAATTTACCGTTTACAAATTTACCCGGTAACGCTTCGAATTTGTCGTATTGCGCGGCGAGCTTGGCAACACGGGCGTCGAACTCTTTGCGATCGGCTTCGGTCCACCACATACGCAATGCGCCATCGCCATCGAACTTCGAGCCTTGATCATCAAAACCGTGACCGATTTCGTGACCGATCACCGCGCCAATGCCACCGTAGTTAACGGCATCATCGGCTTCCATATTGAAAAACGGCGGCTGCAAAATAGCGGCCGGGAAAACAATTTCGTTGCCGAGCGGATTGTAATAAGCATTTACCGTTTGCGGCGTCATACCCCATTCGCTGCGATCAACTGGTTGCCCCAACTTGGCGAGGTTACGGTTGTATTCAAACTCGCTCGAACGTATCACGTTGCCGAACAAATCGTCGCCATTGATGGTCAACGCCGAATAATCGCGCCAACGATCTGGGTAGCCGATTTTATAGGTGAATTTAGCTAATTTTTCGCGGGCGGCTTTTTTGGTTTCCGGTGTCATCCATTCCAATCCGTCGATGCCTTCACCATACGCTTGCAGCAAATTTTTTACTAACGCTTCCATACGAATTTTGGCTTCTGGCGAAAAATGTTTTTCAACATAAATTTTGCCCACGGCTTCGCCAATCGAACCATCGATCATTTGCACGCCGCGTTTCCAACGGGCTTGTTGCTCTTTTTGGCCATTCATTAATGTGCCGTAAAAAGCAAAACGTTCATCATCAAACGCTTTTGACAAGAACATACCGGTACCGCGAATAAACTGCCATTTGGCGTGCAGTTTCAAATCATCAAGTGCGCTGCTTTTGATCATGGCGGCGACTTTGGTCATGAAATCCGGTTGACCAACGATCAATTGTTTTTCACCGGCCACGCCCATGGCGGTGGCAAACAAGGCCCAATCGACGCCCGGCGCGGTTTTATTCAACTCTTCAATCGTTTTCGGGTTATAAAATTTATCGGCATCACGCAGCATTTCACGTGTCCAGCTGGCATTGGCCAACTTTTCTTCGAACGCGAATACTTTTTTCGCCGCCGCTGCCGGATCTTTCACGCCACTTAATTCGAACATTTTGCTCATGTGCGCGACATAAGCATCACGTTTTTCTTTGTGTTCTGGTTTCAAATAAAAATCACGATCCGGTAAACCCAAGCCACCTTGTCCAACATAAACCGCGTAAGCATTGGGATTTTTGGCATCCGCTTGAATGCCCATTCCGACCGGCGTGTTGATGCCCCAGCGTTGTGCTTTACCGTAATAAGCGAGCAATTCATTTTTGTCTTTAATCGCATCAATTTCGGATAAATACGGTTGCAGCGGTTTGTCGCCCAATTCTTCCGTTTTGGCTTCGTTCATCCAGCTTTTGAAGAAATCTCCGACTTTTTGTTTTTCAGAACCCGGTGTCGCGTCGGCGGCTTGGCTCGCTTCTTCAATGATGCTTTTGATATTGGCTTCGGCGTCGTCGGCCAATTTGTTAAATGATCCGTAATTGGATTTATCCGCTGGGATCTCGAAGTTTTTTAACCATGTGCCATTCACGGCACGGAAGAGATCATCTTGTGCACGCACGGCGCTGTCCGCTTGGGTCTTATCAATGCCGGAAACCGGCGCTTTAGCGACCGGTGCGGCAGCGGCAAGGGGCGCTTGCGCTTCGGTGCTAGGGTTCTCGGAATTGCACGCGGCCAGCACCGCGACAGCAACGGCCGATAAGAATAGATGTTTGATGGCCATGTGGTTCTCCAGTTGGGGGCATGAAACGGCGGCATCCTACCGAGCTGGCTTGTAGCACTCAGTAAGGAAATTGTTTCAGAGCATGAATACTTGCGAATAGCGAACGCAAGTGGCATTTTGCGCCGCACACCAAAGTGAGACCAAACAAGGAACATGGAATGAAAAAGTATTGGGTTTTCGTGGCGTTGAGTGCCGTGGCCGCTGCGGAAGAAGCGCCACCGATTAACGATGGTTGGAAAGGCGAAGGTGAATTGGGCTTTGTGACCTCACGCGGTAACTCCAACACCGAAACGGTGGCGAGCCAAATCAAAATGTATTTCAAAGCGGCACCGTGGGAGACCGAACTGGGCTTGGCGGCGTTAAAATCGTCCGATGACGAAGGTATTACGATTGCCGACCGTCGTCAGTTTACCGGCCAAACCAATTACCGCTTTGGTGAAGACAGTTATTGGTTTGGTGCGGTGCGTTATGAGGAAGATGCCTTTTCTGGATTCGATTATTCGGCGGCGGGAACGGTCGGTTACGGTTACCGATTTTGGGAATCGGCAACGTCAAAGTTAAGTGCCGAATTGGGTGCCGGTCATCGTGTCAGTAAAGTGGCCGATACCGACATCATTGAAAGCGACGAGAAATTGCGTGAAACGATTACGCGTTTCAAGTTGTCGCATTTCTGGCAATTTACCACCACAACGAAATGGACCAATGATCTGTTAGTGGAGCGCGGTGAAGAAAATACGTTTTCCGAATTCACCACCGGATTTTTAGTCGATGTTTCCAGCAATTTTAAATTGAAACTGGCTTACAATTTACGGCGCAATTCCGAAGTGCCGCCAGAGCGTAAAAACGAAGACAGCATTACCACGGTAAACTTGGTGTTTGCGTTTTAAGGTACAAAAAAACGCCGTTAGTGTGAGCTAACGGCGTTGATTATTTTTGCGGGCCGTCACTTAACGGTAGTAAGGATTGTCGCCCGTGGTGTGTTCGGTGACGTCTTTTACGCCGCTTAATTCCGGAAATTTTTCCAGCAATGTGGTTTCGATGCCTTGCTTCAAGGTGACATCGACCATCGAGCAGCCGTGGCAACCGCCGCCGAATTCCAACACCGCGATATTGTCCTCAGTGATTTCAACTAAGGCGACGCGACCGCCGTGCGACGCTAACTGCGGATTCACTTCCGCTTCGAGAATATATTTTACGCGTTCGATAAGTGGCGCATCGTCACCGACTTGACGCGCTTTAGCGTTGGGTGCTTTTAATGTTAATTGCGTGCCGACGTTATCGGTTTTCAAATCAATGAAGGCGTCTTTCAAATACGGATCGCTTTCCGGATCGACGTAAGCGCAAAATCCCTCGTAGTCATAACGCACATCGGTGCTTTCGACTGCGTTGGGTGGACAGTACGACACACCGCATTCGGCTTTCGGGGTGCCGGGATTGACCACAAAAATGCGGATGTGGGTATTCGGTTCCGTTTGCTGGGCCAGCAAGGTTCGAAAGTGGTTTTGCGCGGTGTCGGTGATCGTGATCATCATGGCAGGACTCAACAATAATGTGGCGCGATCATACCAGTGTTCGCGCGGCTAAAAGCCCCACGCTTGTCAGGGGAATGATTAGCTCTTATGCTGCGTTATCCGCAGTGGGAAGAAAAAAATGCTCAAGCATCTGATGATGGGCTTTATCGTGATTGGCAGTGCAATCGCTAACGCGGCCGAGTTAAATTATTATCTGCCTAAAACCGAATGGGATGCGCAAATATCCGCACCGTCCGAGGTCATCGGCTACGACGTGGGTGATTGGCATGTGCGGCCTGAACAACTGCAAAGCTATCTTCAGCAACTCGCCGCGCAATCGTCACGGATCCGTTTGGAAACCGTTGGCCGCACGGCTGAACAGCGCGATCTCCTGCAGCTTATTATTTCCTCTGCCGACAACATCAAACGCCTTGACGAGATTAAAAAAAGTCGCCGAGATTTTTCGGGCAATCAGCTGGTGTTGTGGTTGGGCTATAGCATTCACGGCAACGAAGCCAGTGGCAGTAACGCCGCCTTATTGATGGCGTACTATCTTGCGGCCAGCAAAGATCCGGCACTCGAAAAAATACTGCAAAACACGATTATTATTTTTCATCCAAGTTTGAATCCGGATGGCTTGGCGCGTTTCGCCACATGGGTCAACAGTTATCGCGGCAACGTGTTGGTTGCGGACAGTGCTAACACCGAACATCGCGAAGCGTGGCCCTCGGGGCGAGGCAATCATTATTGGTTTGATTTGAATCGTGATTGGTTATTTGCGCAACAAGTAGAAACGCAAGCGCGATTGCAACAATTTCAGATCTGGCGGCCTCATGTGCTGGCCGATTTTCACGAAATGGGAACCGACAATACGTTTTTCTTTCAACCCGGCGTGCCATCGCGTCAACATCCATCGACACCGTCCGATAACCTAAAACTCACTGACGCGATCGCGCGCTTTCATGCGCAGGCGTTTGATGAAAAAAATGTGCTGTATTATTCCAAAGAAGGTTTTGACGATTTTTATTACGGCAAAGGTTCGACGTATCCTGATATTCAAGGTGGCGTCGGCATTTTGTTCGAACAGGGCAGTGCGCGTGGCCATTTACAGAATTCTAAAAACGGCGTGGTGAGTTTCCCGTTCGCCATTCGCAATCAATTAACCGCAAGTTTATCGACGATAAAGGGCGCGAACGAAACGCGTGATACCTTAATTCAATATCAGCGACAATTTTTCGCCTCGGCACGACGTGATGCGCAGTTGGATTCGAATGCCGCCATTGTCTTTGGTGATAACGCCGATGCGGTACGTGTATCGGCGCTAATATCGTTGTTGCGCCGTCACGATATCGACGTGTTTGCTTTCAATGGCGAATGGAAAAAAGACGGCCAGTCGTTTGGTGCCGGCAGTTATGTTATTCCGTTGGCGCAGCGCCAATATCGTTTAATTCGAAACTTGTTTGAGACGCGAACGCAATTTCGCGATCCGGTTTTTTATGATGTGTCGGCGTGGAATGTAGCCATGGCATTTGATATGCCGTATAGCGACATTCCGCGCGCGCAAATGCAACCCGACTGGATCGGTGAGTCGATTATATCCAGCGATGTTACGGCGGGAGCCGTGCACGGAGCGGGTGGATTGGCTTACGTGATGCCGTGGGAAAACAGTGATGCGCCGCGCAGCGTGTATACGCTGATGCAAAACGGTATAAAAGTTAAAATTGCGGTTAAGCCGTTTAAATGGCAAATTGAAAATGGCTTTAAAGAATTCGCACGCGGCAGCGTGGTGCTCAGTTTGAATCAGCAATCCTTGGACGGTGCCGCGATCCGAAAACTATTGGAATCGATCGCGGCGCGCGATGGCAGCCATTTCTACGCTATAAAATCGGGCTATGCTGAGGGCGGCATTGATTTGGGCAGTCCGAGTTTGCGCAGTATCAACTTGCCAAAGATCGTTTTGCTAACGGGTGGCGGCGTCGATGCAGTGGCCGCTGGCGAGATCTGGCATTTGCTCGATGCGCGTATGCAAATCCCCTTAACGCTGGTGCCAACCGGCAGCTTTGGTGAGTTAAATATCAACGATTACACTCATTTATTGCTGGCGGATGGTCGTTACACTTTAAAAGATGAAAGCGCTAAAAAACTGGAGCAGTGGGTAAAAAACGGTGGTCAAATTATTGCGCTTGAAGGCGCGGCAAAATGGTTAGCGCAGCAAGATTTTGTGAAAACTCGTCTTGCGCTGAGTAACGATCAAGACAACAAGCGATTGCCGTATGCGCAGATGGAAGAAAAAGAAGCCGAGAAACGCATTTCCGGTGCGATATTTTCCACCAGCATCGATCTAACGCATCCTTTAGGGTATGGATTCACGCGCGCCCTGTTGCCGGTTTTTCGTGCCAATGCCGACGTGATCCCGTTATTAAAATCACCGTACGGTAATTTTTCGGTTTATACCGAACATCCACTGTTATCCGGTTATGCCTCAAAAGAAAATCAACAACGATTAGAAAATACCGCCGCCGTTGTGGTGGAAAAAATTGGCGAAGGAGGCGTGGTATTAAGTTCGGCCGACTTGGTGTTTCGTGGCGCGTGGTATGGCTCGTCGCGTGTGTTTATGAACGCCTTGTTTTTTGCTCAAACCGTGGATAAAGCGGGTG
>CAZYUS010000065.1:0-8832 GCA_964650615.1 uncultured Pseudomonadaceae bacterium
TGTTGTCGCCGGTTCAGCTTCGGCGTAAAGCTAAACCCGATGCGGGCGTGCAACTTATCGAAGCCGTCGAGCCGCTACCCGAATTCAATCGTTTTCTTTATACCGCCGTTGGCGGTGATTGGTATTGGGTCGATCGATTACCGTGGACGTATGCGCAGTGGAAAACGGCGGTGGCACATCCTCGTCATCGCACCTTTGTGGCCTATTCAAACGGCACGCCCGCCGGTTATTTCGAATTACAACTTGATGCAGAAGGTGGCGTGGAGTTGCAATATTTTGGTTTGCTTCCGGCGTATTACGGACGCGGTCTTGGTGGCTGGTTATTAAGTGCCGCCATTGACGCGGCGTGGCAATGGAACGCAAAACGGGTATGGGTACACACCTGCACATTAGATCACCCGTCGGCGCTGCAAAATTATAAAGCGCGTGGTTTCGTGCATTATTTTACCGATGTCGAACATCGGCGCTTGCCTGCACGGCCACCGGGACCGTGGCCTGACGCGCACAAATAATGGATGCCATTGAACCGTGAGTTGCGAATTTAATCAGCGCAAAAGTAGTTTTAACGTTTAAGCATGAGATCAAGGAAACGACGATGAAAAAATGGCTGTGTTTACTGTGGCTAGCGTTGACATTTAACGAACACGTTTACGCCGAAGATGTGGCGATTCCTGCGCCGCTTGAAGCGTGGCAACAGTGGGTACTTAAAGATCATGAATTCCGTCGTTGTCCCTTAAGTTACGGCCAAGCGGGTGCGGATGCCGAGCATTTTATTTGCACGTGGTACGGCGCACTGCATTTGGATGTGAATCAGCGCGGCGCGCGATTCGAACTGCCCGTTGAGGTGTTTCGCGATGGCGTGGTGGCGTTGCCGGGTGACGAATCGAATTGGCCGCACCACGTTTCGCAACACGGCAAGCCCATTGCGGTGACGGCGCGTGATGGCATTCCTCACGTTTTTTTAAGCCGTGGTCATCACGTCATTAGCGGTGAATTTTCATGGCCGCAACGTCCGGCACAATTATCGCTTCCGTCGCCACTGGCGTTAGTGAATTTAACTGTCGATGGTGCGCCAGTGAATTTTATTCGTCGCGACGCGGCGACGTTGAGTCTGGGGGCCAGCACCGAAAAACACAGTGAGCAAGACAGTCTCGATGTGCAGGTGTATCGCCTGATTCAAGATGGTATTCCATTATTAAGTGAAACACGCATTCACCTCAACGTAACGGGACGAGCGCGCGAAATCGTTTTAGGTAAAGCCTTGCTCGATGGTTTTAGCGCGATGGATCTGCAAAGTGAATTAGCCAGCAAACTCGACAACAACGGCGTAATGACGGTGCAGGCGTTGCCGGGCGAATGGGACATTGTGTTGCGGGCGCGGGCCAATGTGTTGCCGTCACAGTTGCAGCGCAACGCGGTGACAGCGCCGTGGCCGCAAGACGAGATCTGGAGTTTTGCCAATAATGAAGCATTGCGTGCGGTGAGTTTTGACGGCGGCATTGCGGTTGATCCGCAACAAGTCGACGTTCCGCCACAGTGGTCGTCTTTCGCCGCACAACGCGTCAGTGACAGCACCACCATCACGCTGACCGAACGCGCGCGCGGCACGCAAGATACGCGCAATCATTTGAATTGGCAGCGAGATTTATGGTTGCGATTTAACGGTGATCGTTTCGCGTTTGTCGATCACATTAGTGGCTCCATGCAGGATGGTTGGCGATTGAATGTGCAAAAGGGTGTGCAGTTATTAAATGCCGACGTCAATGGTGTGGCGCAACCGATCACACAAATCGCAGCGAACGACGATATTGGCGTCGAGTTACGCGATCAAAACGTTAATCTGCGCAGCAGCGGCGAACTGGATCGCCATGCTGCGATGGCCGCCTCTGGTTGGCAAACCGATTTTGATCAAGCCAGTTTGCGTTTGCATTTGCCGCCCGGTTATCAGTTGTTCAGCGCCACTGGCGTTGATAGCGCCGACGGCAGTTTTTTATCGCAGTGGAACTTGCTCGATGGTTTTTTATTGGCTTTAACCACGGCGATTGTGTTTCGTTTATTGGGGTGGCTGTGGGCGGTCATCGCGGCGTTCACCTTGGCGTCGCTTTTTCATTTGAATTCGATGCCCTATTGGCTGTTGTTGAACGCGGTCGCTACGGTGTTGATCACGCGTTATGCAGACGGAAAACTATCGCTGTGGTTGACGCGTTATCGTCATCTGTCGTTAGCGATTTTAGTGTTAGCGTCGTTGCCGTTTATGTCGGCACAGGTGCGCAGTTTGCTGCATCCGCAACTGGAAGCGGTGCCTTATCAAACCCGTTTCGATGGCGGTATTAGCGCGCAAAACGCCGACATTGCACCGGCCATGATGTCTGCGCCGGCGTCGGAAATGGCCGAAACGATGCTGACAAAAAACAAAGACACCAGTAAAGAACGGCGCGCGCGTTCTTACGAGCGCTATGGTCAAACGTCGATTAACCAAGCCGGCAATGGTATTCCGAATTGGCAATGGAAAAGTTATGCCTTGAATTGGCAAGGTCCGTTAAACGCCGAACAATCGTTATCGCTTTATATTGTGTCGCGACCGCTGAATGCGCTGTGGCAAGGCAGCGCGCTGATCGGATTTATGGTGCTGTTGGTGATGATTCTGCGTGCCGCTGGCGGAATATTACCGTGGCAATATTTTTCGCAACGCGCCATCGCAAGCGTGATCGTGTTGTGCAGTTTAAGCGCACTTTCTCCGCGCGCCGACGCCGCTATTCCGACGCCTGAATTATTAAATGAATTGCGCACACGACTCACTGCCGCACCCGATTGCGCGCCGAATTGTGTTGATGTGAGTGATGCACAAATTACCGTCGAGCAAAATCGTCTCACCATCACGATGACGGTTCACGCGTTGTTCGACAGCGCCTTACCCTTGCCGGGGCGTCGCGATGAGTGGATGGCCAATACGGTGCTGCGCGATGGACAAGCGGCAGCGTTGCATCAACTCAACGAGCAATGGCAACTGGCGTTAAGCAAAGGCGTTCATCGCGTTCAATTAAGTGGCTTATTACCGCTACGCAATCGCATCAGTGTGCAATTTCCGGCCATGCCGCGTTACGTTGTGGTGAACGCCAAAGGGTGGGAAGTCATGGGCTTGGAAGGCAATCGTTTGCCTTCGGGCGCGCTCGATTTATTGCGCAGTTCGGTGACGACTCAAAGCACCAAAGTGGCTGAAAATCAGGTGACGATTACGCCATTTGTGCGCGTTCATCGCCATCTGTATTTGGGCCTCGATTGGAGCAGCGAAACCGTGGTGGAACGTCTGGCACCGACGCAGGCCGCGTTTAGCATCATGATCCCGCTGGCACCGGATGAAACACTCACCAGCACCGCGTTGCGCGTGCAAGAGGGCAATGTGGTGTTGAATTTTGCCGCTGGTGAAGCGCGCAAATCGTACAGCGCCAACGTGAAACGCAGCAGTGCATTACGTTGGCAGGATACGCGCGCCGATTTGGTGGCAGAGTGGTCTATTTATCCGTCGGCGATGTGGCGGGTGGATTACGTCGGTTCGCCGCTGGTGTTGCGTGACGACGATCCGTCGGTGTTGCATTTTGTGCCACGTACCGATGAGCAATTGCAATTAACCATTGCGCGGCCCGATGTGGTGAGTGGCAACACGATCGCGTACGACGACGTGACGCTCAACGAAAACGTTGGTCAGCGGCAACGTAACGGTCAATTAAATTTAACTTATCGTGCGACACAAGGCGGTGAACAACGTTTGCAATTATCGCCCGATATGACGGTGACGGGGGTGCAAAGTGATGGCGTTGCGTTAGTGCAACGGCCGCAAAATGGCGTGCTGTCGTTTAACGTGATGCCGGGACAACATCAACTTCAAGTCGATTACCAGCGACAGATCGACAGCACATGGAAAACGCAATTACCGGCCATTACCTTACCGTTATCGGCCGCTAATATTCGCTTGTCACTCGAACTGCCTTACGATCGCTGGATCGTGTGGACCGATGGACCGTTGCTCGGGCCGGTGGTGTTGTACTGGAGCGTATTGCTGCTGTTTATCGTATTGGCCTGGGGCGTGGCGCGTGCACAATTAACGGCGTTAAACACGCGCGACTTACTGTTGCTAGGATTCGGATTATCCACTGTGTCGTGGTGGGTTCTGACCGCGTTAGTGGCGTGGCTGGCGTTGATTTATCGCCACGGCAAACGCGATATCCGTGACGATCACGCGATGACGCGTTTTCGATATAACGTGCGCCAGTTATTTTTGTTTGGTTTCAGTGGTTTTGCGGTGATGACGTTGGTGACTTCTGTGCCGGCGGCGTTGCTTTCATCGCCGGACATGATGCTGGTTGGCAATCAAAGTTATGGCAATCAAATGCATTGGTTCGACGATTTTAGCGCCGGACTATTACCCAACGTTACCGTTATCAGTTTACCGCTGTGGGTCTATAAAGGACTGATGCTGCTGTGGGCGATTTGGTTAAGCTTTGCGTTGATTGCCTGGCTGCGCAGTGCGTGGCAAGCGCTCAATTTAAACGAATTCTGGCGCGGTAAAATCGTGACATCGAGCGATGAGAAAATCGTCACCCGCGAGTAGAAAATCAAGTGCAACACAATGAGGAAAATAGCATGAGTTATTTAACGCGAAATGCCCTGAGCTGCGCGGTGTTAGCGCTGTTCCTGTTATCGGGTTGTGGCGGCGGTGGTGGATCAGACGGCGATGATGGTGGCGGCACGCCAACACCGACGGTGTCGCCCATCACGTATTTGATGATGGAAGATCTGTTGGCGGGTGCGACGCTGGCCGATCTGGATCTGGATGGCGATCTCGATCTGTTAGTGGGGCCGCAAAAAACGCCCAATCGTAAAGCCGATTATCTGGCACCGGTGCTTTTATTAAACGATGGTGATGGTCATTCGTTTACGCAAAAAATTGGGGCGCTGCCCAATTTATTTATGGGCATCGACAGTGCCGCCGCGCAATTTGTTGTGCGCGATGTTAACGGCGACGGTTTACCCGATGTGTTTGCCGTCGCGCATGATGTGAGCGCCGCCACCGCGTTCAAAGGTTCTATGCTGCATTTGTTTTTAAATCAGGGCCAAGGAAAATTCGGTGATGCCAGTGATCGCATCGCCAACGCATTGTGGCCCGATAACGCACCGTGCGGTGCTTATCCTAAAAGCACTTCAACGGGTTTTTATGTTGACGCTGTGCGCGTGGCGGATTTCGATGGTGATGGTCACGACGATTTATTACCGGTGACGGTTGGTGGCAATAGCGCCGCTATTTTTCGTGGTAATGGCAGCGGTGATTTTGTTCCCGCACCGGTCTATTTAACCAGCGGCGGCATTAACTACGGCTCGCCGGGTAATGACACCGTTTGTGCGATGGCGCAAGGAACGATCGTTGCCGATGGTTTGCGTCAGGCCGAAGTAGGCGATATCAATGGCGATAACAAACCCGATATCGTGGTGCCGTTTCACGGCGACGTATTGATTAACACCTCGACGCCCGGTGATTTAAGTTTTGATATTAAAACTGGCGCATTACCGACTTTGCAAATCGGCGTTAATCCCAATTCGTATTTGCTTTTTGTGACGTTGATTGATGTAAATGGTGATGGCTTTCGCGATGCGTTAACGTACACGCGTAACGCGACGGTGGCAGCACCGGTACACGCGTTTATCAACAACGGGACCGGCACCTTTGTGTGGGATGACAATGTGTTTATCGGCGGCGCGCCCATGGTCGATAATCCGGCGCCGCCGTTGATCTCTGATTTCAATAGCGATGGTTTAAGTGATTTTTTATTTCCTAACGCCGGCTACGATGGTGAACCGTATCCTGGCGCAGCGAAATTATTATTATTCGCCACCGCTGACCATCGTTTGCAAGACGTAACGACGACTAATTTTAATTTACAAACCGCGCCGACGTATGCGTCGGCAGTGGGCGACATAGACAAAGACGGCAAACCCGATGTATTTCTGGCCAACGGACTCTTTGGCACCGGCACCGGACAAGCGCGTTATTGGTTAAATAAAAACGCGGTGCTGCAGTCGTACACACCGACATTTAAATAAACAAGAAAAAGGCGGGCGATAAACCCGCCTTCAATCTTCTGTCTCATCATTTTCGCTGTCGCGAAACAGCAAATACATTTCGCTTAAATTGGCCGGAATGCGAGCCAGTAATAATTTCATTTGTTTTTGGTCATTGATCAAAGAATCCAGTTCAGGATCGTCGAATAAACCGGATGCGAGCATGATGGGCAGCATTAATTCGCCCATTTCTTCTTCGTGTTCGTCGAACCACAATGATTCGCGTAGCGCGACACCTTCCATAAATCCGATGGCCCAGCCGCACAGTGGCGATTGCGTAGGTATGCGGCCGAGGTGCAGCGCTACTGGCAAGCCGACGACTTCGCCGGAATAAAGTGTGCGTTGAATGGAATGCAACAATTGTTCGATGGTGGCTTCAATCAGTCGTTGTTCGGCATCGTCTTCGTAGTCGGGCTCGCCGGCAAAAATATCGGGCAGCCATTCGTCGCGCGCGATTGTTTCGGGACAAATGGCGAGCGCGGTTAAATAGCCGTGCAATTGCACATAGTCATAACAATCGTCCGCAACGGCGGTGGATTCGAGAAATTCTTTTAAGGCTTCTACCGAGGTAGTGGTCATGGTTTTTCCTCAATCGTTACGGTGACTGCGTGGCGTGTTGATGTAAATCGGTCGATGAGTTGGCCCACGCGGCAACAAATCCAGCTTGTTTTGCGCGCGTAAAAAATACATCAGCGCTGCCCAAGGTATCGGCATAACCCAATGCAAAAACGCGCGTGCGTCCTGTTTTGGCGGTGGCCAGCAAATCGGCTTCGATACGCAAACTCCACGCGTCTGAACTTGCAAACGCGTTTTCATACAAGATCGCGTCGGGGTTATCGGCGCGCGCCTGCATGAGCGTGAGTCCGGCTTCGGTGTCGTGGCCGTTTTCATCCATCCAAATGGATTCACCGACGAGGTTCAGCCCGCGATTCAACACCACAAAATGATGCGGGAATTGTTGTTTGACAGAGCGAATTAACTGCACCATCGCGCGCACTTTTTCGCCGCGTTCCGCGCGATTCCATTGCGTGTGCGTGATGTAATGATCGACGGTGTCAGGCGTGTCTAAAAAAAATCCGTTAAACCCTGCGTCGGCAATGCGCTGTAATTCGCTGTGTACCCAACGTGACCACGATGGATGTGACACATCGACGCGCCATGATGAAAATTTTTCATTCCAATTAATAAACGTGGAATCAATATCACCGACGATTGATTGCGCGCGCGCGAGATCGTGATGGTCCAACTCTCCGATACTGATGTATCCCAACACGATGTGTTGTTGCGATGCGGCGCGTTGCAATAATCGTTGTTGCAAAGGCGCGGTGAGTGCGCGATTGTCCAGCACCAAGACGGCTTTGCCACGAGCGTGGAGCATTGACTGCAGAACGGCCTCGTCGTTGCCGTAGTACAAACGAAAAGCCGTCGGCGCGCTGTTACACGCGCTTAAACTCGACAGCAACAACAGCGGAAACAGCACAAATAACAACCGTGGCAATAGACGTGACATCGGTATTTCACCCGTGAAATCGTGGGCCATTGTAATTCGGCCTATTTGCCTTGTCAGTTTCGGGTGCGGTAGGCACAATCCACCCGATTTTTCGAACAATCCGGAAGTAATGATAATGCGAAATACTGTGTTGGCGGCTGCGTTTGGCGCAGCCACGGTAATGCCGGTGTGGGCCGGTTCAGGCGATTTGGACACCGGTTTCGACCTCGACGGTCATTTGACGTTAACCGGTATGAGTCAGTCGCGGGTTATTGCCTTGACCAACACCGGCGTCAGCACCGTAGCGGGAACCTGCTCGTCGCATTTTTGTATTGCGCGTTATTTATCCTCCGGCAGTGTGGATACTTCGTTTGGTGCGGGAGGCAAGATCGAAATTGATTTAAGCGCCCACGATAACGCGCAAGGTTTTGCCGCGTTCGCCACCAGTGACGACAAATATTGGGTGCTGGCGAATCGCGCGAGCGCCGGTCAACGACTGTCGATTGCGCGGGTGACTGCTAGCAATGGCGCATTGGATACGACGTTTGATGGCGACGGTATCGCCGATCTCGATCTGAATGGCTTTGATATTCGCGGTGAACAAGCCCATATGGACGCCGCCGGTCGCATTTACATCGTCGGTTTTGCGCGCGTTTATGAAACCGATGCGCACGATTCGATTTTCGTGGCGCGCGTCACCAGTGCCGGTGTACTCGATCCGGTGTTTTATGGTGCCGGTAAAAACTTTTTATCGCTGACGGCCGATGGTACGGTTTTCGCGCCAACGCTGGATCAATCGTTATTAACACCGAATGGTAAATTGGTACTGAGCGGGCATTCGAGTTCGTTAAGTCATAACCTCGGATTTGTGTTACGCATCAATTACACGGGCGGTTATGACACGTCGTTTAACTCTACGGGTATTCGCCAGATCGCGCTGGCCAATGCGCAGGTGACGACGACGCGCGTTGATGTAAAAAGCGATGAACGCATTCTCGCGGTTTCCGATGTAGAAACCGATGACAGCGTTAAAAAAACCGCGATTCATTTATTTAAATCCGATGGCGCACTCGACACCGATTACAGCACTGACGGTATTGACATTACGCAGCTCAATAACGCGGCATTGCACCAACACTCAGTGACGTGGATGCCGGAAGGTCGTTTAGTGGTGGCCGGATGGAATGACAGCAATCAATTAGTGTTGACGCGTGTCGCCGCCGACGGCG
>CAZYUS010000065.1:8842-16814 GCA_964650615.1 uncultured Pseudomonadaceae bacterium
TGGCGATCAATGGACGGTGCCGGGGATCGTCGATCTCAATCGTTTAATCGTGATGGGTAGTGGTAATTGGTTGTTAGCGCAAGCGCAACAACTGTCACGTTTGCAAGGTGACGACCGCCATCCTGACATGTTTACCTTGGCAACAAAATTAGATCAACCGGTGAACAGCACCGTGGTCTCTGATTCAGTCAAGATCGCAGGCCTTGAACAAGTGGCACAAGTGTCGTTTGTCGGTAATGCGGCATTCGGTGTTTCGACCACCAGTAGTTGTGCAACCGTAACTAAGTTTGTTGCGGCAGGTACGGTAAAAAATGACGATTATCTGTGCGTCAAAATGACCACTGCCGAGACTTACGAAACCGAAACCAAAATCACCGTTAACGTCGGTGATTACAGTACCGATTTTGTGAATAAAACGGGCGTAAAACCGTCCGACGATGGCGGTGGTGGTAGCGGCGCACTGTGGCCGTTTGGCTTATTGTTTGTCGCGGCTTTGCGGGTTTTCAATAAACGCCAACGCTAGCGAATTGACACAAAATCGTTCCCCGCTGGGTGCCGGACCATCGGGGAACACATGACCTAAATGCGCATCGCATTGCGCGCATCGGATCTCGACGCGATGCATTCCATGACTCGTGTCGACCAACCTTTTAATGCTGTCTGCGTCGGCGTCGCGCCAGAAACTCGGCCAGCCACTTCCCGAATCGTATTTGTGCGTTGATTTGAACAGCAGATGGTCACAACAGATGCAGTGATAATCACCGTCACCTTTAAAGGCATAGTATCGTCCACTAAACGGTGGTTCGGTGCCACACTGCCGGGTGACGCGAAATACGTCGTCGCCGAGTTGTTGACGCCATTCCTGTTCATTTTTCGATTTCATGTGGGGTGACCTTTCGTGAACGGTTTATCCGTTTGTCCTGTCAGCAAGCGGGCGACAACGATCGTTTGTCGCTTAGGATAGAATTAACCCTGTGATCTCCTGACAAAAACATTGACGTCGGCCGGTGGTGATTGTGACAATTCCGCCACTGTATAACATAAGAATAACGGTAAAAAACGCGATTTGGGCTATGCTGTTGTCGTAAACCCAGGTCATTTGGGAAGTTTGAGGAATAACGTAGGCCAAAGAATGGCACTGATTCTTATCGTAGATGACGATCCGACCGTGTTGCGCATGCTCGCGCAAGTCATGATTCGTGATGGTCACACCGTGATGCAAGCCGAAGACGGCGATATAGCGTTGCGTTTGTTTCGCCAACAACCGGCCGATGTCGTCATCACCGATCTGTTGATGCCGAATAAAGAAGGGTTGGAATTGATTGGTGAAGCGCGTGATATTTCGCCGCGCGTTCGCATCATTGCGTATTCTGGCGGCGGCAAAATGGAACCGGAAAACTATCTCGAATTTGCCCGTGGTATGGGTGCCGATCGTGTTTTCACAAAACCCGTTCCCATTACCGATCTCTCGTTATCCGTTAAAGACATGTTGGCCGAACAAGCGGCGCAAGAAGTGAAGTAAAACATTCCTTGCCAAAAAAACCAGACAAAAAAAATGCCGCGTTAAAAAATAACGCGGCATTTTTTTTAAATATTATTATTCCATCGCGACCGTGAACCAAAAGCGGCTGCCTTTGCCGGGTTCCGATGTCACGCCGATTTCTCCGCCCATGCATTCGGCCAACATTTTGGCCACGATTAAACGCAAGCGACCAGCAAAACTGGCGTTGGTTAATTTGCTACGGCTTTCGAGTGATTCAAATAAAGTGGCGACCGCATCTTTGGGTAATCCGACGCCGGTGTCACTGACGGTAAAGCGCAAAAGTTTTTGATTATTGCGTTCCCATATATCGACAAAAACACCGACTTCACCCTCTTTGGTAAAGCGCACTGCGTTACCGACTAGATTTTGCAATAACTGATGCACCCGGTTGGCATCGTTGATAACGGTATCCGGTACATCGACGTTAACATTCCACGTCAGTTTCAAATTTTTTGCTTCGGCGTGATGTTGGTAGTCATTGACGACCGATTGCACCAAGCCTTTCACGGGAAACGGTTGCTTGTTGAGTTTCAGCAAATTGGCATCGAGCTTGCTGAAATCCATGATGTTATTTAAATTTTCGATCAGGGTTTTGGCCGAGCGCAACGCAATCAACAACAGCTCTTTTTCCTGTGCGCCCAACGAATGCTCATTCAGTATCGACAACATACTCATCATGCTGTTCATCGGCGTGGTGATCTCATCGCCCATGCGCGATAAAAATTCGCTTTTGGTGCGTGGTGCGGTTAACGCCAAATCGCGTTCACGCAATGCCATTCTGATTTGTTCTTGTGTGCCATCTAATTGTTGCTGCAGTTTGCTTAATTGTGTTTCCAATAATTGACGTCGTTCCATTTGTTGATGCATGGCATCAATGAGCGCCGCTGCGACGCGTCCAGAGGCACCGCCGCCTTGCACCAAGGAGTGCAGCGTGGATTGACTCTTGTCGGCGGCACGTAGCACGCTCACCACTTTATCGAGTTGCGCTTCTTGTTCGCGAGCGTGTTGACCATCGAGCCAAATGGCCGCTGCACCCAGCAACAGGACGATGACAATGACAACAATTAACGAGGCCGAACTCGGTTCAACGTCCAGTTCGGCAGGAACGTGCAATTTTAATTCGGCATCCAAATTTAAACCGTCTGGCCAGCGCAATGGCAACACATCGCCCTCATCGGTGAGTGCCAATTCGCGACCATCTTTCCAGCGCAATCGCAGCGGCGCGCGCGTTTCATCCGACAGTTGTTTCAAGAACGATTCATCGAGAGCGTAGGCCAAAATCAGTACCGCGCGCGTTTCGCCGTTTTGCACAATATTTTGCGCGATCAAAAGCGTGGGTTTTTCACGCAGACGCATTTCGGCAACGGGTTGTGGTTTCACCGAATACTGCCGCGCTAGAAAATCACTGGTGCCGTACAACTCGCCGGGACGGCTGGGCGCGTCGGATAAATACAAGGTGTTGCCGGAGCGATCATGCAACATCACCGATTGAAATTTTAAGACCGAGGCCGCTTGTGCGATCTTGTGTACGATTTCGCTTTGTTGACCGCTGCCGAGTTGATTTAACAAGGTTTCGTCTTGTACCGCGCGTTCGAGAAAAAAGCGCACGCGGCGCTGCCAATGATCGAGTGCTTGTTCGGCCGATTCCTGTTTGAGCGATTGCATTTGCGCCACCAAAACATTGGTGGCGCTGTGTTGCTGCTGGATGGCGAAGACGCAGGCAAAAACGCCGACGAGCATGATGAGCACAAAGGGGCCAATACGGCGTAAAGACATCGGGTTGCGTTCCTTTTTCGGGGAATATGGGCGGATTCATTTCGCCGGTTTGTTGTTGTGCGTGGGGCGAGCTTGACCGCATTGAAGTTTAGTCATGCATGGGCTTGCAGTGTAGTGGAGCCTTTCGCGTAGCGATGTGATTTGGTTCAAACCGGCCCCTTTGTGGTCGGCAACGCTGACCAGTCTTCGTGTGCGTCAATCGCCTCGTACACGCGTCGCAGGTGCGCGCAGGGCAGCGCGAGCGCCTCGGCACGCTGCAAAAACGGCGCGACAATCGCGTCTAATTCGGTTTCGCGCCGATAGCGAAAATCTTGCTGCATGGACGAGTAGTTGTGGGCGGTCAGCAGGCAGGCGCGGCGGACCGTTTGTTCCAGCGTTACCGCCGTTATCTCGATGGACAGAGTACGCAGAAGGGCGGTCAGTTCATCGTAAAGCGGTGGCAGCACGGTCGCCGCGATGGGGTGGGAGGGCAACTCGCCGTTGCGACAATTCAACAGCGCGGTGAGTGGGTTGATGCAGCTGTTAATAGCCGCTTTAAGCCACATTCGCTGCACGATGTCATCTGCCCAGCGGCAGTTTAGTCCGATGTGATCGAAATACTCTGCGATGCGGATGGCGGCGGTGCGAGCGGTGTCGCTTTGCAATGCCCGACCGGATCCGATCACGATCTCGCCCATTCGTCCACTATCGACCACGGACCACGCCTTATCGCGATAACTGCCGTGAACGCTGCTGAGTAATAAGACGGTTTGTGTCGGCAATTGGGCGAGCGCCGACGCCAGCCAGCCGACGCCATTGAGCGCTAGGATCACGAGCGCGTCGTGGCTTAAGTGGGGTTTTAGTGCGGTCAACGCGGTCGCTAATTGCGTGGATTTCACACACACCACAACCTGCGTGATGATGGCGCATTCGGCGAGCGTGACACAGCGCAGAACGAGCGGTTCGCGCACCCCGTCCACACAATAATCCAGCGTCGCGTGTGACGGACAATCGCGCGCGATCACGCTCCATGGTTGTTGTGCTTTGATCGCGTAAGCATAAAACAGCAAGCCTTGTGCGCCTGCACCCAGTACGTGCCAATTGCGAGTCATAGTTTGCCAGTCTTGATGGGAAGCTTTAACGTGTTCGCCGCTTTGTGCGATCACACTAAGGTATTCATCTTGTCGTCGTCTACTCTGTGGCAGCGGATTTTTAGTCGCCGTATGGTGTTGTGCGTGCTCACCGGTTTTGCATCGGGATTGCCGCTCTATGTGTTAATCAATCTATTGCCGGCGTGGCTGCGCAGTTCGCAGGTGGATCTGGCCGCGATTGGTTTAATGTCATTGGTGCAATTTCCCTACGCGTGGAAATTTTTGTGGGCGCCATTCTTAGATCGATTTGAATTACCGTTACTGGGGTTGCGCCGAGGTTGGTTATTGTTAACGCAACTGGCGTTATTGATCTTGATCGCTGCCATCGGCCAATTTTCACCCGTTGGTCAGTTACATTACATTGTGATTTTTGCCAGTGCAGTGGCGGTTTTTTCGGCAACGCAAGATATCGTCCTAGACGCCTACCGTCGCGAAATTTTGCCCGACGATGAACTCGGTTTAGGTAATTCGATACACGTCAACGCGTATAAAATTTCGGGTTTAATTCCCGGATCACTGGCGCTTATTTTGACTTCATTTATGGCGTGGAATCACATTTTTATGGTGGTGGCCTTGTTTATGTTGGTGGGGGTGGCGTTAACGGTTTTTGCACCGGAGCCGACGCATTATCACGCGCGGCCATCGTCGTTAAAAAGCGCCGTCATCGAACCGTTTATGGAATTTTTTCAGCGTCAAGGTTGGCGATTGGCGCTGCTGACGTTGGCGTTTATGTGTTTGTATAAATTAGGTGATCAATTAGCGGTGTCATTGCTGACGCCGTTTTATCTCGACATGGGCTACAGCAATCCTGAGATCGGCGCAGTGGCCAAATACGCTGGATTAAGTGCCTCGGTGGCCGGTGGCATCATCGGCGGTGTGTTGATGCTAACCATCAGTATTAATCGTGCGCTGTGGTTATTTGGTGTCGTGCAATTAAGTAGCTTGTTGTTGTTTTCGTGGTTTGCAGAGCGCGGTACGCAGCAACACGATTTGTTCGTGCTGGCGTTGGTGGTGGCGTATGAAAATTTTGCTTTCGGTTTGGGGACGGCGGCGTTTACGGCGTATATCGCGCGTTCATCTAGCATTCGTTTTGCGGCCACGCAGTTGGCGCTGCTTACTGCGCTGACCTCTGTGCCACGGGTATTTTTTAGCTCGATAACTGGTTTTATTGTCGAGGCTACCGGGTGGCCGGTATTTTTTTTATGGTGCGCGGCGGCCGCGATACCCGGTATGTTGTTGTTGTTTAAAGTGGCGCCGTGGCGACAGTGAAAAACCTTTTTCAAACATAAAAAAACGGAGCGCGAAGCTCCGTTTTTTGTGACGCAGCGATTCGTTTAGAAGTGGTACGTTACCGCAGCGTAGGTGCCTTTGAATTCGATATCGGCGATGACTTCATCGGCATCGGGATCTTCCGGATCGTAATCAATCGAGAAAGTACGTTGACCGACTTCAACACCCAAGCCCATAAAGAACTCGTAGGCGGCGCGTAGTTTCACGTCTTTGATCGATGCATCACCCACACTTAAGCCCATCATTTCGGCACCCACCGACAAACCGGTGAACGGTAATTGAAATTCAACGCGACCGTACAACATCGGCAAACTGCCTTCCAGCGTTGCCTTGCCGCTATTGCTGGTGTTGTTGACATCGGTGAGGCTGATGGCGCTGTCGAATTTACGAATGTTTAAACCAAGATCAAGTGTGACCCAGTTATCGAGCATTTCGTAATACAGCAAATAATCTTGATGGCTTAAATCGACTTCGGTGTGAACAGTCGTGGTATTGCTAAAGGTCTGCCCGTCGTACTCCAGTTCACGGGTGAGCGCGTTGGTCGCCGCACTTTCAAGCTTGGTCGAGGAATAACGCACATTAGGGATAAGCGGCACGGGATGTTCAAGTGCAACCGACAAGGTGTTGCCGCTGTCATCGCTTAAACCCAAATCATCTTGCATATCGATCACGGTGGCGTTAGCGGTACCCACTTGGCCACTGAAATCCTGATTCCATTTACCTGCACTCAGATAGACACCCAAAATGGTGTCAGCCTGTGCGGCCATCGGGCCGACAAGGGCCGCCACGGCGAGGGCTAATAAACGCTTCTTCATACTCTTATCTCCGGTGAGTTATAGCTCCGGCGGCATCTTAGCAGAAAGAGAAAGCGAAAAGGTGTGGTGGCGATCGCACAAAAAACGGCGGCGAAAAAAAGGGCGTTGCCCAAAAAAATGGAACAGCGCCTTGTGGAAAACCGGTTTCAAGCGTGTTGCTTGACCTGCCACAAAGCGTAGAAGTTCAGTGCGGTTTTGCAAGGTAATCGCTGACAAAACCGCGTTTTTGAATAGATTAAAAAATTATCAAATCAGCGTTGTTATTGACCGCTTGGCTTTCTAACCAATGCGTTTTTTGCGCGACTTATTGCGCCAAAAAAGCCAACAGTTCGCTATCGTTAACGGCGCGATTCAATACCTGTGCCATCAACTGATTCAGCTCGCCGGCGACGTCACCGATTTTTGCGCTACTGACTTTACGTTCAATGCTGTTGTTAAACGTTTTGCTGCGTGAACCATTGGGCGTTGTCATCGTGACCTGTACCGCAATATCAATCGTGATGGTATCGGTGAAGGTGTCTTTGGTGACGAGATTGTCGGCTTTCACCTCGGCGTTCACGCGATAGTCCGAACCGTTACCGTTTTGTGCAGCAAAGCCGTGTTTTTGCAGACCTTCGATCAGCGCGTTATTCACCGCAATTGTGGCCGGTTGTTCAAGTGGAAACGGGCTCTGGTTTTCATTCAAACGACGTGATGTTGTTGCGGTGTTTACCGTCACATCAACGGCGCGGCCTTGTCCGATCGCACTGGTTTGGAAACGCACATCCGGGTCAAGACGGATATGCGTTGGCGCGGTGACGCAGGCGCTCACGCTAATGAGTAATGCCATAACGGCGGCTATCATCGGCGCGGAATTTTTTATGAGTCGGTGCATTGCGAGATCCTCTAAACGAAAAGCCCGCGCATTTTACGCAATTTATTGGAGCGGCTTGCGAATACATTCGTTGCTTGTGTCGCAAAAATAGCGCTGGCTATAGCCGCATAGCCACGTAGAATCGCCGCGTCGACGGACATCAATTCCGCAGTTGATAGCACACCAGAAGGGAGTACGAAGGGATGAAAAAGCACTACTTATTTGCCGTGATTGGTATGGCGATGGCCGCAGCTGCACGGGCCGATCATGACGTCTTTGAGTTTGGCGTGGGTCATAGTTTTGTCGATCTGGATTGGGACAGCCAACGCCAGCTCGATGACGATCGCGTGCGCCTTCTGACCATGGCGTATCACACCAAGAGCGAATGGTCGGCCGAGTTTTTTTATGCCGATCAAGACAGCAAAAGCAGCGATCTGGGGTTGGCGGTGGATGGCAATCAAATCGGTTTGAAAGGGCTTTATCACGTTGCCGATCGTCACAGCATGGTGGTGCCGTACTGGGGCCTTGGGATCACTGAGCTGCAACTCGATGGCGGAGCTTATGA
>CAZYUS010000066.1:0-6277 GCA_964650615.1 uncultured Pseudomonadaceae bacterium
GAACTGCCCAACCACCCGTGGTACATCGGCGTGCAATTCCATCCGGAATTTACCTCGACGCCGCGTGACGGACACAAATTGTTCTCGGCGTTTATCAACGCAGCGGTCGAGTTTTGTAATCGCAATAAGAAATAAATGAAAACCCGAATGGAGCGATCTGTTCGGGTTTTTTTGTAGGGGCGATTCAGGCATCGCCCGTCAGTGCAGCATATAAACATGGGCGATTTTTGAATCGCCCCTACGGATAACGCAATCGATCATGACGCAAAAGCACATTCAAATCGGCAAGTTTAAAACAGGGAACGATCTGCCTTTCGTTTTATTCGGTGGCATGAACGTGTTGGAATCGCGCGATATGGCGCTGCAGGTGTGCGAGGCCTACGTTACGACAACGCAAAAGCTGGGCATTCCGTATGTGTTTAAAGCGTCGTTTGATAAAGCCAATCGCTCGTCGATTACCTCGTATCGTGGCCCCGGCCTTGATGAAGGCCTGAAAATTTTCGAAGAAATTAAGAAGACGTTTAACGTGCCGTTGCTGACAGACGTACACGAACCGCATCAAGCCGCAGCGGTCGCGCAAGTTTGCGACATTATTCAATTGCCGGCGTTCTTGTCGCGCCAAACCGATTTAGTGGTGGCAATGGCCAAAACCAATGCCATCATTAACATCAAAAAAGCGCAATTTTTGGCGCCGCAAGAAATGAAACATATTTTGAAAAAATGCGAAGAAGCCGGTAATCACCAATTAATTTTGTGTGAGCGTGGGTCGAGTTTTGGCTACAACAATTTAGTGGTTGATATGCTCGGTTTCGGCACCATGAAAAAAATGGGCTATCCGGTTTTTTTCGATGTGACGCACAGCTTGCAAATGCCCGGTGGGCGCAGTGATTCGGCGGACGGTCGTCGCGCACAAGTCACTGAATTAGCGCGAGCCGGTATGGCGGTGGGTTTGGCCGGTTTATTTTTAGAAGCACATCCCGATCCGGAAAACGCCAAATGTGATGGCCCCTGTGCTTTACGCTTAAATAAACTTGAGCAATTTTTAACGCAGATGAAAGCGATCGACGATCTCGTTAAACAATTTCCACCGGTCGAAACGGCATAATGGTTGTTGGTAGGAGTGGCTGAAGCCGCTCTTACATACACTTAATTCGTATTCATTTGTTTTGTTTGGCGTAATACCAAACAATCCACTATTCAACGTTAAAGGAAAAAACCATGGCAAACATCAAACAGATTATTGGTCGTGAAGTAATGGATTCGCGCGGTAACCCGACGGTTGAAGCGGAAGTGATCCTCGACAATGGCATCAGCGCGTGGGCGTGCGCACCGAGCGGCGCTTCCACCGGTTCGCGTGAAGCATTGGAATTACGCGACGGCGATAAGTCACGTTATTTGGGCAAAGGTGTGCGCAAAGCGGTGTCGCATATTGATGGCGAAATTCGCACTGCCTTGCTCGGAAAGTCGGTGTTTGAACAAGAAGCCATTGATAACACGATGATCAAATTGGATGGCACCGAAAACAAAGCGCGTTTGGGGGCTAACGCGATTCTTGCGGTTTCGTTAGCGGTTGCAAAAGCAGCGGCACAAGCGAAAGGCGTTGGGCTTTATCAGTACTTGAACAAATCTGGCGAATTTATTATGCCGGTGCCGATGATGAACATCATCAACGGCGGTGCACACGCTGATAATAATGTCGATGTGCAAGAATTCATGATTTTGCCGGTCGGTGCGCCGAGTTTTTCGGAAGCGTTACGCTATGGTGCCGAAGTATTCCACGCGCTCAAAGCGGTGTTGAAAGCGCGCAAATTGAATACGGCAGTGGGCGATGAAGGCGGTTTTGCGCCAGATTTAAAATCCAACGAAGAAGCCATCACCTGCATTATCAGCGCCATTGAAAAAGCCGGTTTCAAATTAGGCAGCGATATTTATTTGGGGCTGGATGTCGCGTCCAGCGAGTTTTATAAAGAAGGGTATTATCACTTGGAAGGCGAAGGCAAATCGTTCTCGTCGGCCGAGTTCGCCGATTTTCTGGCCGGCTGGTGTGATGCGT
The DNA here is from genome assembly GCA_964650615.1 of uncultured Pseudomonadaceae bacterium. Classification (GTDB taxonomy): domain Bacteria; phylum Pseudomonadota; class Gammaproteobacteria; order Enterobacterales; family Permianibacteraceae; genus Permianibacter. The sequence goes on from CAZYUS010000066.1 coordinate 2,054, forward strand.
ATCCGTTTATCTCCATTGAAGATGGGATGGCCGAAAATGATTGGGGTGGTTGGAAACAATTAACCGATAAATTGGGTAAGCGTTGTCAATTAGTCGGCGATGATTTGTTTGTCACCAATACCAAGATTTTGCAAGAAGGTATCGACAAGGGGATCGCCAATTCGATTTTAATCAAGGTCAATCAAATCGGCTCGTTAACCGAAACGTTAGCAGCGATCAATATGGCTCACAAAGCCGGTTACACCGCTATTTCGTCGCACCGTTCGGGCGAAACCGAAGATTCGACCATCGCCGATCTCGCCGTGGCCACCGGATGCGGTCAGATCAAAACCGGCTCGTTGTGCCGCTCCGATCGCATTGCCAAATACAATCAATTATTGCGTATCGAGCAAGCCCTCGGAAGCAAAGCAAAATACGCAGGGCGTAGCGCGTTCCCGCGTTTGAAATAGTTGCTCACTCTAAAATAAACACGACGAAAGATAAGACTAAATCTAGGAGCGCCTTAAGGCGCCCCTACAAATAAATTCAGAATTACTTTCGTCGTTTTTTTCTCGGTCGATTCCAAATGCCTATCGCTTTAAAAAACTGGCGCGAATTTATTCCGCATTGGTCGATTTGGCTGTGGCTGGCGTTTTGTGGTGCGCTGGTATTTATGCCGGTTAAGGATCTGTTGCGTTACGACCGTGCTGCCGTCGATGCCGGACAATGGTGGCGCTTATTAAGCGCTAATCTCGTACACAGTAACGACATTCATTTTTTGTTGAATGCCTCCAGTGTTTTGGTGCAGGCGGTTTTGTTTCGCGGATTATTACCAGCACGCTTATGGATCGCCGTAGCGCTGTGGTGTGCGCTCGCTAATATCACCGGTTTGCATTGGTTTTCGCCCTACTTGAAATGGTATGTCGGCATGTCAGGCGCGCTCTATGGCGTCGCCATCGTTGGTGCTTTGAGTTTGTTATTGAATCGCGAATGGTTGGTAGGCGGTGTGTTATCGGCCTATTTGACGGGACGCATTGTGTACGAACAAAACTTCACCCTCACCGACGAATTGGCGCATTTAATCGCCGCGCCGGTAGCCGTTGATGCTCATTTGTGGGGATTGTGCAGCGGTTACGTCGCCGCGATTTTTGTCGCGCTGTGGTGGCTAAAGAAAAACGCTAGGGTCGCGCAGTGAGGCCAAAAACAAAGGCTTTCACCGCGATCCGCTTTTTGCGATACTCTTACGCATCGCCGTTTTAAGGATCACCTAAGTCGATGCGTTTTATCGCAATAGGATTGTTACTGTTGTTGCTGGGGCTGCAAGCTCGGCTCTGGCACGGTGCTGGAAGCGTGGCGGAGTTGCGCCAATTGCGTGAACAGGCCAATCTGCAACAAGCAGAAAACGACGAGCTGCAATTGCGCAACAACGAAGTGCGTAACGACGTACACGATCTTCGCGTCGGTTTGGATGCGGTAGAAGAACGTGCGCGTAACGAATTGGGTTTGATCAAATCGGGCGAAACGTTTTATCGCATCGTCGCCAAAACCTCTCCATGACAGACGCCCGCGCGTGGGCGGTGATCCCGGCGGCCGGCAGCGGCACTCGCCTGCGATCTGATCGTCCTAAACAGTATTTACCGTTGCTGGGTCGCAGCGTTTTAGCGCGCACCGTCGAACTGTTCACGGGCGATTCGCGTTTTGCTGGCGTGGTCATTGCCTTAGCTGAAAACGATCGGTATTTCGACGCGGCGGGATTAGCGCCGTCGGCGCGGTGGCGCACGGTGAAAGGCGGCGACACGCGGCAACGTTCGGTGCTGGCGGCCATCACCGGATTACCTGCTCACGATAACGATTGGGTATTTGTGCACGACGCGGCGCGCCCATGTTTAACCTCTAGCGATATCGACGCATTATTTACGGTACTGGCGCATGAATCGGTGGGCGCAATGTTGGGGGCACCGGTTTCCGATACCTTGAAACGGGTTGAACAAGAACAGGTGGTGGCAACTGTTGATCGTCGCGCGTTATGGCGAGCGTTAACGCCGCAAGTCGCGCGTTTTTCGCTTATCCGTCGTGCGCTTGAACAGGCCGAGCAAAACGGGGTGGCGTTGACCGATGACGCCGCCGCAATTGAACAACTGGGCCTGTCGCTGCGTATGGTGCGTGGGCGAGACGACAATTTGAAAATTACGCAAGGCCAGGATCTTTTTATTGCCGAACAGATTTTGTTGGCGCAAACGCAACAAGGATTACGCGCATGAATTTTCGCATCGGTCACGGTTATGACGTGCACGCGTTTGGTGGCGATAAACCGTTAATGCTCGGCGGCGTTCACATTGTTGACGCGCCCGGCGTGCTCGCTCACTCCGATGGCGACGTGGTGTTGCACGCGCTCTGTGATGCGCTGCTTGGTGCGGCAGCGCTGGGCGATATTGGTGAACATTTTCCTGATACCGACGTGCGCTGGAAGGGGGCCGATTCGCGCGCCTTGTTGCGTCATGTCGATACGTTATTGCGCGAAAAAAATTATCTCATCAGCAATATCGACATTACTGTGCTGGCGCAAACGCCACGTTTGAAGCCGTATAAACAGCGCATGGCTCACACCATCGCCGCTGATTTGGGTTTATCGGTTGATCAGGTCAATGTTAAAGCAACAACGACCGAAGGCTTGGGGTATATCGGTCGCAAGGAAGGTATCGCAGTGGACGCGGTGGCGTTGTTGTTTCGTCGCTAGCCATTCGGTGCTGGTGGGTTGCTCCGCGCTCAAAAACAGTTGTTGGCAACACGGTTACACCCGCTAACATACGCGCCAGATTTCTTGTGGCGATGTGAGTCCTTATGCGATTTTTGCTCAGTAATGACGATGGTTATTTTGCACCGGGTTTAAAAGCATTAGCCACGGCGTTAATGCCATTCGGTGATGTGACTGTGGTGGCACCTGATCGTAATCGCAGTGGCGCATCGAACGCGTTAACGCTTGATGCGCCCATTCGCTATCACCTTACGGTTGACGGTTATTTTGCGGTGACCGGAACACCGGCCGATTGCGTGCATTTGGCCACGCATCGTCTGATGCCGGAGCCGCCGGATATGGTGATCTCCGGCATTAACAGCGGCGCGAATCTGGGTGATGACACGCTCTATTCGGGAACCGTCGCCGCCGCAATGGAAGGACGTCATCTGGGGTATCCTGCCATCGCCGTTTCGTTGGTCGGGCCGGACTGCAAACATTACGAAACCGCTGCGCAAATGATCGTGAAGCTGGTGAATAATCTGCACAATCATCCCTTAGAAGCGAACCGCATTTTAAATGTCAATGTGCCGGACCTGCCGATTGACGAGATCAAGGGCATGAAAGTCACGCGCCTCGGTCATCGTCATCGTGCCGACACCATCATTGCGGCGCGCGATCCCAAAGGTAAACCGGTGTACTGGATCGGTCCTCCGGCACAAGGTGATGACGCCGGAGAAGGGACCGATTTTCATGCGATTGAAAAGGGCTTTGTGTCAGTGACGCCGCTGCACGTGGATCTCACGGCTTATAACAGCCTGCACTCATTGCAAGCGTGGCTGGAGAACATTCCGTCATGATGATTAATACGCGCGGCATTGGCATGACATCGGAACGCACGCGCACGCGTCTCGTGCAACGATTGCAAGCCGAAGGCGTTAGCAACCAAAGTGTGTTGAATGCCATTGCGTCGATACCGCGCCATATTTTTATTGATGAAGCGTTAGCGCACCGCGCCTACGAAGACACCGCTTTGCCGATCGGATTGGGGCAGACGATTTCGCAGCCGTATATCGTCGCCAAAATGACCGCGTTATTGCTCGCTGCCGGTCCGCGAAAAAAAGTGCTGGAGATCGGAACCGGTTGTGGTTATCAAACGGCCGTATTAGCGCAATTAGTTGAACACGTTTATACGATCGAACGACTGCAAGCGTTGCAGCAACAAGCGCAACAGCGCTTGAGCGCGCTTGCCATAGACAATGTGCAATTCAAATTTGGTGACGGTTTCGCCGGTTGGAAAGAGCATGCGCCGTTCGACGGCATTGTGGTAACCGCCGCACCGTTGCAAGTGCCGCCGAGTTTAATCGAACAATTAAGTGAAGGCGGTCGCTTGATTATTCCGGTGGGCGGTCAGCACGGCACGCAAGATTTAATGTTGTACGAAAAGTGCAACGGACAACTGCAATCGGCATGCATGGAAAAAGTGAAATTTGTGCCGCTGCAACCCGGTA
>CAZYUS010000066.1:6377-16657 GCA_964650615.1 uncultured Pseudomonadaceae bacterium
CAGCGCGAGTCAGTAACTACTCCGCAGATACCTCCCAAGAATTCAACAAACTTATCCACACCAAACGTAGATCAAGATTGGGCCAATGGCAAACCGAAATGGCTGTGGCCGACGTCAGGAAAAGTGCTGCAACGCTTCTCCAATACCCCCACTGGTAACAAGGGCCTGAATCTTGCAGGCAAGTTATCTGACCCTGTACGCGCGGCGGCTCCGGGCCGTGTCGTCTATGCGGGAAGTGGCTTGCGTGGTTTCGGACAACTGGTTATCCTGAAACACAGTGAGGATTTTTTAAGTGCTTATGCTCACAACAACAAGCTTCTTGTAAAAGAAGACGATGTCGTTAAATCCGGACAAGTTATCGCAGAAGTAGGGAAAAGCGGAACAGATATCGAACAGCTGCATTTCGAGATTCGATATCAAGGCAAGCCTGTTGATCCGCTCAAGTATTTGCCGAAACGTTGAATACAAACGTGACGTGAATACAACGAGGTTGGAAACCCGTCGGTAAAACGGTCAGCGTCAGCTGACCTTGTGTGGAGAGTGCATCATGACTGAACAATGGGAGCACGAACTGTGCCTTGAACCCGCCTTCGCTGAAATGGCGGGCGATTTTATCCCCGAAGAAGAATTAGCTGAAATCGAAGCTGAATTGCATGACAGTGTTGAAAGCACTACCGTAAGTCCCGCGACTAATTTCGAATTATCCGATGATGAAAAAGTGATGGATGCCACCCAGTTGTATTTGGGTGAAATTGGTCACGCTGCATTACTAACACCCGAAGAAGAAGTTTTTTTTGCACGCAAAGCCTTACGTGGTTGCGTCAAATCCAAGCAACGCATGATTGAAAGCAATTTGCGTTTGGTGGTGAAAATCGCGCGTCGCTATAACGGTCGCGGTTTGCCATTGCTGGACTTAATCGAAGAAGGCAATTTAGGTTTAATTCGCGCGGTAGAAAAATTTGATCCCGAACGCGGTTTCCGTTTCTCGACCTATGCAACGTGGTGGATCCGTCAAACCATCGAGCGCGCGTTAATGAACCAAACGCGCACGATTCGTTTACCGATTCATGTCGTCAAAGAAATGAATGTCTATTTGCGCGCCGCGCGTGAATTATCACATTCACTGGATCACGAACCCACCGCCGAAGAAATCGCCGGCAAGTTGAATAAACCGGTTGAAGACGTTGCGCGGATGTTGGGGCTTAACGAACGCATCAGTTCGGTCGATACGCCTATCGGCAGCGACGGGGATCGTTCTTTACTTGATACCATCGCGGACGACATTACTTATGAACCGGTTGCGCAACTTGAAAACAACGATATGCACTCGCACATCGAACAATGGTTAGAGCTACTCACCGACAAGCAACGCGAAGTACTCGCACGTCGTTTTGGATTATTGCATTTTGAACCGCAAACGCTTGAAGAGGTGGGCAACGAAATTGGCCTGACGCGTGAACGCGTGCGCCAGATCCAAGTTGAAGCATTACGTCGTTTACGCGAGATCTTGCGCGACCAACATTTGTCGATGGACGCGTTATTTGATTGAGTGTTCAGTATGCGAAATAGAAAACGCTCCTACGGGAGCGTTTTTTTTCGCCTCAATTACTATTCCAAGTACACGGCATCAATATAAAAAACTGACTCGGCATGGTGATCGTCACGGGCGAAGATCCGTAGACGCGTCATGTCGGTGATATTCATCGACCGCGTGCGTGGCGCGCGTTCGATTTTTGTTAGCGGTATAACCAAATCAGTCCAGCCGTGTGCAGCATTAAAATCCTGATTAAATCGATCGCTGTACGCTTGCGGACCGGCATCGTGAATACCATCTTGTACGCGTAAACTGAGCGGTAGCGACGTTTGATTGGGATTATAAATGCTCAGATGCAACGCATTTTTTCCCATCCAGTTGGATGGAAAGTGGCGCAAATTAACACCGCTGTATAACTGTTTTTGCAAGGTCACTTTCAGCGCATATTGGCCGTCTTTGGCATAGTCATCAACGATGTCGCCGCGTGACCATAGATAGCGGTCACTAAAGCGTTCCATATTGGATAACAGCGGAAAATCGCGTTGATTGCGCCAGTCAGCCAGTGCCAACATCATGGGTGAAAATACGGTGATCGAGAGCAGGCTGGCGATGATAAATAGCAGCAAACAACGGCTAAGTCGGGTAAGTGTAAAACGCAACAACGAGATAAACGCGATGGTCGCGATGATGCCAGCACAATCCCACAACACATCTTCGATACTGGCTTGGCGATTGGTAAAACTCTGCAAGGTCTCGGTGGCGATGGCAAACACGGCCAGCGGTAATCCCAGCATCAGCGCCCACACCCACGGGCGACGCGGATATCGTCGCATCAAGGTGTAATCAAAGGCGATGGTCAGCAATACAAATAAGGCAACGTGTGCGCGATTCCACAACGCGGCCAACGCGCGCGAGTGAAAGGCCGTTAAGTCCATGACCAACAGTAAATAAAGTGCGAGCAGCAAGCTGCCCGCCAACACCATAAAACGCCAATAGATCGAGCGCAATTCGAATTACTCTTAACGCTTAATCAACGTGGGCCGTGATACGAAGTGCATGAATATCCGTGTCCATTAATTCAGCCAATACACTGTAAATCAAACGGTGGCGTGCGATCGGTGTCATTCCTTTGAAGTGAGACGATTTAATGTTAACAGCGAAATGTCCTTTGCCCGATCTTGCCCCTTCGTGTCCGGCGTGCAGATAGCTTTCATCTTCGACGTCAATATGAATCGGCTGCAAGGCCGCTGTCAGGCGGCGCTCGATTTCGGCGACGCGTTCGTCGTTTGTCATCATGGCAACACTTTCTTGAACGGTTTAACCGCGACTTTGGCGTACACGCCAGCGGCCACATACGGATCGCTATCGGCAAAGTGTTGTGCATCCTGTAATGAGGCAAATTCCGCGACGATTAAACTGCCGCTAAAACCAGCTCCACCTGGATCGGGATTGTCGATCGCCGGAAACGGTCCGGCGCAGAATAAACGATTTTCATTTTTCAATTGTTCAAGTCGCGCAATATGTGCCGGTCGCGCGGCTAAACGTTTTTCCAGCGTATTGGGACCATCTTCACCGATTATGGCATATAACATGGGCGTTACTCTTTTCGTGACAATGAATCGTGTTCGGGGAGATACGTTTGTATTTTTATCATGGAATAAAAAATTAGCGTTAACATGCCGACGAATACCAATACCATTTTAGCAATGCCCCATGATTTGTCGTCGCCGGGAAAGACCAGATAGGCCAATGCTAAATTAAGCAGCCCCATGATCGTCAATGCGATAAACCACACATAAGCCAAGTGATTAAACACCGTAGAGGGGGCGGGGATGGGCGCTTTAATCGCTAATTCCAGTAATTCTTTTACCGGATTGATACCGCTGATTTTGAATCGCCATAGCAATACGATCGCCAGCAACCAGTGCAAAATGGAAAATTTCCATTTGATGAACAGCGGATCGCGCAATAACAACGTCATCGCACCAAAAATGAGGGCCAACACCAAACCGACAACGTGCATTTTTTTGAATGTTTTGTAAAAAGCATAATGCAACAGGGTTTGTAATAAGGTGGCGATCATCAATGCGGCCGTGGCCCAATAAATATCTTTTGTGATCAGGAAAAACAAAAACGCCGCAAGGGGCGTGTACTCGATGAGTTGGGATTTCATAGACGTTTTCGCGGTTATGGAAAATTTGGCTGCGCTAAGTGTTCGGTAAGTCGCTAAACTGAATGGCTAACGCCAACACATTCTAACAGTTCATGCTTTACGACTTACATTGTCATAGTGCCTATTCCGACGGTGAATTGTTACCGGCGGACCTTGTTGCACGCGCCAAGGCGGCTGGCGTGCAAGCACTGGCCTTAACCGATCACGATTGCGTGGCGGGTTTACCAAGCGCGCACGCGGCGGCTGATGGGGTGCAACTGATTGCGGGTGTCGAGATCAGTGCGGGTTGGCATGGCAAAGAAATTCATATCGTCGGTCTGCACATTGAACCGAGTCATCCGGTGTTAAGCGCAGCACTGGATCAGCAAGCGCAGCGGCGTTGGCAACGATTGCAGGCCATGGCAGAAAAACTCGGCAAAGAAAAAATTACCGACATTGTCGACGAGATGCGTCAGCGTTTTCCTCATTCGTTACCGAGTCGCAGTCATGTCGCGCAGATCTTGGTCGCGCGCGGTAAAGTCAAAGACAACGAACGCGCCTTTAGCCGCTATATCGGACGCAAAGGGTCCGCTTATGTTGCGGCGACATGGCCGGATGTGCCTGAGGTGGTTTCTTGGATTGTGGCGGCGGGCGGCTTGCCGGTATTGGCGCACCCCGGCCGTTATCAGCTGTCAGGCAATAAACTGATGGAGCTATGCCAAGCCTTCGCGGTGGCGGGTGGGGTTGCGATTGAACTGTCTTATCCACAACTGTTTTTTAAAGAAGCGCAGCGGATGGCTAAGATGGCGCGCCAGCTGGGTTTGTATGCCTCGCAAGGCAGTGACTTTCATTCACCGGCACAACGTTGGACCGCTTTAGGGCGTATGCCGCCGTTGCCGCCTGAGGTGACGCCGATCTGGCTGCATCCACAGTGGCGCTAAAGTAATTTCTGATGGCGCACGCCGGAATGGTTTTTTTTGTACGAGCGCCGTTAAGCGCGAAGGCGTGACGGCGCTTCGCGCCTAAAGGCAAGCCTATCAACCGTTAAAGGACAGTTAATGAGCCGATTAATGCAAATTCATCCGGTTAACCCGCAGGCGCGCTTAATTGGCCAAGTCGTCGATTTGTTGCAACGCGGCGGCATCATTATTTATCCGACCGATACCGGCTACGCTTTCGGTTGGCATTTAGGCGACAAAAACGCCACCGATCGCGTGCGTTCGCTGCGGAAATTGGACGATAAGCACCATTTCACCTTGTTATGCCGTGATTTGAGCGAGCTCGCCACCTACGCCAAAGTCGAAGATCCGGCTTATCGCGTGCTGCGCGCCCACACACCGGGACCGTATACCTTTATCTTGCGTGCCACCAAAGAAACGCCGCGTCGGCTTATCCAAGAAAAGAAAAAAACCGTTGGCCTGCGGGTGCCGAACAACACTATCGCTCAAGCCATCTTGGCCGAGCTAGGTGAGCCACTGCTTACTACCAGCTTGGTGATGCCCAGCGCCGGCGAGTTGGGCGCTGATCCGCAAGAGATCTTCGACCATATCGGGCAACAGGTCGATTTGGTGATCGACGGCGGTTTTTGCGGCAACCAAGCCACCAGCGTGATTGATCTCACCGAAGGTTATCCGCAATTGGTGCGACGAGGAGCGGGCGAGGTCGCGACGTTCGGTTTTGATGGCGACTGAAGTTTGCCCTTTGCCTGAGATTCTGCCTGTCTTGCTTTCAACCAATCCGTATAATCGCCGTCCCGGCCCACACCACAACCTTAAGGCCGGTGGCATCACCATCTTACGAGGACACCATGTCACTAACCGGCACCGCACGTGTGCTGTCGGGTATGCGCCCGACGGGTCGTTTGCATCTGGGGCATTACCACGGCGTTTTAAAAAACTGGGTAAAGTTGCAACACGAGTACGAATGCTTTTTCTTTGTCGCCGATTGGCACGCCTTAACCACCAATTACGATGACGTGCAAGGTATTGAGGCCAGTTGCTGGGACATGGTAATCGACTGGTTAGCCGCTGGCGTTAATCCCGGCTCGGCCACCATGTTTATTCAATCGCAAGTGCCGGAACACGCCGAGCTGCACTTGCTGCTGTCGATGATGACGCCGTTATCGTGGCTGGAGCGGGTTCCTACCTACAAAGAACAGCAAGAAAAGCTCGCCGAAAAAGAGTTGGCGACTTACGGCTTTTTGGGATACCCCCTGCTGCAAACCGCCGATATCGTGGTGTACAAAGCGCAATACGTTCCGGTCGGTGTCGATCAGGTTCCTCACGTCGAGATCTCGCGCGAGATCGCTCGCCGTTTTAATCATCTTTTTGGCAAAGAACCCGGTTTCGAAGAAAAAGCCGAAGCGGCGATTAAAAAATTGGGTAAGAAAAACGCCAAACTTTATGAAGAATTGCGCAAAAAATTTACCCAAGAAGGTGAAGAAGAAGCGCTCGCGACGGCGCGCGCACTGGTGGAAGAAAACGCCAGCATTTCGATGGGCGACCGCGAACGTTTGCTCGGTTATCTGGAAGGGGGCGGCAAAATAATATTGCCGGAACCACAAGCGTTATTGACGCCGATCTCGAAAATGCCGGGGCTCGACGGACAAAAAATGTCGAAGTCGTACAACAACACCATCGGTATGCGTGAAGATCCGAAATCGATCGAACAAAAAATTAAAAAAATGCCCACCGATCCGGCGCGTGTGCGCCGCACGGATGTCGGTAATCCCGATGTTTGTCCGGTGTGGGAACTGCACAAAATCTATTCACCCGAAGACGTGCAAGCATGGGTGCGTACCGGATGCACCAGCGCCGGCATCGGTTGTCTGGAATGCAAACAACCGGTAATCGACGGCGTTATCAAGGAAACCGGTGCGTTTTGTGAACGCGCAAAAGAATTTGAAGAAAACCGTCAGCTAGTGAAAAACATTATTGCCGAAGGCGGCGAAAAAGCGCGTGAAGTCGCCCGCGAAACCATGCAAGACGTGCGTGCGGCGATGGGACTGCGTTATTGGTAGTTCAATTTTTGTAGGCGCGAACGAAAAAAATCGCGCCTACAAGATAAGCCATCGTTTTGAGATAAACATTAAATGACCACAGCAAACGAAACCCCAAACGAACAAGACGCCTTGCCGGCACAAGGCGTGCAAGAAGAAATGTCGTTTGCACTCGTCAACGGCCAACCGTTTATGGTGATGCCCAAAGACTTGTATATTCCACCCGATGCCTTGCAAGTTTTTTTAGAAACGTTCGAAGGGCCGCTGGATTTGTTGCTGTATCTTATCAAGCGTCAAAATCTCGAAATCATTGACATTCCGATGGCGGAAATCACTCGCCAATACATGGACTATGTCGAGATTATCCGCGCTACCAATCTGGAATTAGCGGCTGATTATTTGGTGATGGCGGCCGTGCTTGGCGAAATTAAATCGCGGATGTTGTTGCCGCGTCCGAAAACAGAAGAAGGCGAAGAAGTTGATCCGCGCGCCGAATTGGTTCGTCGCTTACAAGAATACGAACGCTATAAAAAAGCCGCTGAAGATTTAGACACCGTTCCTCGAATTGGCCGCGATATATGGGTGGCCAGTGCCGAAACGCCGGATATGAATGTGCATAAAGCGCATCCGCCAGTGGAATTAAAAGAAATGTTAGTGGCGCTGGCCGATGTGATGAATCGCGCGGCAATGTACACCCACCACAAAATTCAAGGCGAAACCTTGTCGGTGCGTGAACGCATGAGTCAAGTATTGGATACGTTATCAAAAGAGCATTTTACCGAATTCGCGGCGTTGTTTACGGCCGAAGAAGGACGTGTCGGCGTGGTGGTGACGTTTATCGCCATCATGGAATTATCCAAAGAACATTTGGTTGAGATTATTCAAACCGAATTATTCGGCCCCATCCATGTGCGGGCAAAATTACAAGATTATGCGGCTTAACTGTTTTGACGTAGGAACGGCTTTAGTTTGGAACCGCGTTATTCGCGGCTAAAGCCGCGCCTACAAAAAACGAGCAACGAGAACGTGTCATGACCGAAATTAACGAAAACATTCCCGAAATCGTCGCCGTGGTTATCGACGATGAAAAATTAGCCCAAATTATTGAAGCGGCGTTGATGGTCGCCGGTCGCATATTAACGATCGAAGATTTATTGGGATTGTTTGAAGACCATGAACGCCCGCCAGTGACCAGCGTACAAAAAGCGTTGGAGCGCATTGCCGCTGAATGCCAATTACGCGGTGTTGAGCTAAAAGAAACCGCCAGTGGTTTTCGTTTTCAGGCCAAGCAAGAACATTCGTTGTATTTAAGTCGTTTATGGGATGAAAAGCCCAAACGTTATTCGCGCAGTTTGCTCGAAACATTGGCGCTAATCGCTTATCGTCAACCGATCACGCGCGGGGAAATCGAAGAAATTCGCGGCGTTGCTTGTAACTCCGATATTTTCAAATCGCTGATGGAACGCGATTGGATCCGTATCGTCGGCCATCGTGATGTGCCGGGACGTCCAGCGTTGTATGCCACTACGCGGCATTTTCTGGATTACTTCAATATGAAAAGTCTGGATCAATTACCGTCGTTGGCGGATCTCAAAGATCTGGATAGTTTGAACGTCGAAATCAACTTTGACGAAGCGCGACGCTCGATTCAGGAAGCCGCCAGTGGTGCCATCACGGAAGAAGAGTCAGCGCTTAACGTAAAGATTGAGATGATCAGCGAAGCGCAAAACGAATCCGCTTCCGAAACCGGTACGTCGGAGCCTTCACCGCTTTCCAACACCGAAGCAGAACCCGCGTTACCGGAATCGACATCGGTGCACTAAACGTCGTGATGGTTAGGGCGATTCATGAATCGCCGCTACGGAAAAGAAATCGGATTTTCCGTTAAACGGCGTAGGGGCAATTCACAAACTGCCCGTATTCGCGGTGGCGTTATAGCGAGCGATTTATGAATCGCTTGCGCGCACAAACGCGGCACGTCTGATTTTTCGCGTGCTTTTTATGTTCTGTGCTACCTTATGATGTACTTGCGAGAGCAAGTGCTGTCCGCTTTTAGAAGGAGTTCGCGATGAGCGAAAAATTGCAAAAAGTCTTGGCTCGCGCCGGATTAGGTTCTCGCCGTGAGATTGAAGAATGGATCGCCGCCGGTCGTTTGAGCGTCAACGGTGTTACCGCCACCTTAGGCACTCGCGTTGAATTCACTGACACATTATCGCTCGATGGTCGCGACATCAAAGTGCAACCAGGGCAACTGATCACGCGCAAAGTGTTGATGTATCACAAGCCCGAAGGCGAAGTGACGACGCGCGATGATCCCGAAGGTCGTCCTACGGTTTTTGATGCGTTACCGCCGCTACGTGGTTCACGTTGGATCGCGGTGGGGCGATTGGATATTAATACCAGTGGTTTATTGTTATTTACCAACGATGGCGATTTAGCCAATCGTCTTATGCATCCTTCTTCCGAAATCGAACGCGAATATGCGGTGCGATTATTCGGTGAATTAGCGCCCGGTCAGCGCAAACAATTACAAGCCGGAGTGTTGCTGGATGATGGACCGGCAAAATTTAATTCGATTGTGAGCAAAGGCGGGTCCGGTTCCAATCATTGGTATCACGTTACCATCGCCGAAGGTCGCACGCGTGAAGTGCGGCGTATGTTTGAAGCCGTGGATTTAATGGTGTCGCGTTTGTTGCGCGTGCGTTACGGCAGCGTGGCGCTCGATCCCTTATTAAAACAAGGGCAACACCGTTTATTAACCGCTGAAGAATTAACTGCATTGGTCGAGAGTGTGGGCATGAGTGATCAGGCTTCGCGTTCCGAACGTAAACAAGAAGTACGCGTACAAAAATACGCGATCCGTAAATCGCAGGATCAGCGCGAAACCGTGCGCACTGAGCGTGACGATAATGATGAATTGGAAAACCAACAGGAGGATACGCCTTTGATCCGTCGCAAATTTCCGGAGCGCGATCATTCGCGCCGTCCTCGTGAAGAAGAAGCACCACGTCGGCAACGTGGTTCGCATGAAGAAACGCGTGAATTATTTTTGTCCGATAAGCCTAAACGTGACGCTGAACCGCGAGAAGAGCGCCCCATTCACCGTGCCAGTGGCGATGACGAGGTGCGTGGTAGTTATCGTCGAGCGCGTAGCGGCGCGCCACGCGGCGAAGACGTTGAATCGCGCCCGCGTCGCTCTGAGCGTTCTGATACGCGTCACGATGAACGCGAAGAACGGCCCGGTCGTCATAAACCCGGACATATTTTAACGTGGCACAGTGAACCGCTTGAGAAGCCGCGTCGCGCACGCAGCGAATCGCCGTTTGCGAAGGAAGAGGGGGTGGATGATCGCCCGCGTCGTCCGCGCGCCGAAGGTGAGCGTAGTTTTTCGCGCGAGGGCAGCAGCGAACGTCGCCCACGTCGCGATGGCGAGCGCAGCTTTTCACGCGAAGGCGCAGACGAACGTCCGCGTCGTCCGCGCGCCGAAGGTGAGCGCAGTTTTTCGCGCGAGGGCAGCAGCGAACGTCGCCTACGTCGCGACGGCGAGCGCAGCTTTTCACGCGAAGGCGCAGACGAACGTCCGCGTCGTCCGCGCG
>CAZYUS010000067.1:0-16553 GCA_964650615.1 uncultured Pseudomonadaceae bacterium
ACCTTCGCCATTTATTTCTTCGTCGGCGGTGCAACGCCCTTGCCATGTCGCTTGAATGACTTCGTATTCCGCATAAGTGTAAAAAATACACCCTTCTTTGGTCCGCGCTAATTTGCTCAAAGACGTGGCAGCGGCGTTTGTCATTATGGTCGCGCCGATCAGCCACAAAAACAGTTGCAGAGATCTCGTCGTTTTCATTTTTTTCTCGTTGTTAAATGGCTGGTTCGATGCGTCACAATCACTGGTTTAGTTTGTGTGAAAGCGGCACATCAACAAAGGTATGAACGATGGACGTTGCGGCGACGCATTGAATCGTATCGCGCGTCGCGATGCGATAGCCCCATAAATAATACGGCTCGGTTTCTTTTATTGTTTGACAAACCCCTTCGTTGATTGTTTTTTTATCATCCACAAACAACTCAACGATACACGCCGAACCCAGTTTTTTATCGCGACAAAACCGGTCGACATAAGTTGCCGATTGCGACTGACAGGGATACGGACTTTGCGCCAGCATGTCGGCGGTCTGCGGCATTTCGCATAAGCGACTGTCGGCGACAAAACCGGAGGACGGTAGATCGCGAGCTATTCGCGGCGTTTGAATTCGTTCACACGCAAGATCGATGGTAGAGGTTGACGAATTGACCGTACGACGACACCTGCCAGCGCCGCCTCCTGCCAGCGGTGTTGCAGACAACACACACGCGTCGCCTACGTTTTTGTCGGCGCAAAATTGATCGTAACGATCAAAGATATGAGGATTTTCTCGCATCCGGCTTTCTAACGCGGCGAGATGTGGCGGAATTAAATCGGCCACGGCCGAATTGATGTGAGAGACAAAAATCACCGCCACAAAGAGTATTAACAACTTAAAAAAACGATTACACATACGACCATCTCGCCGCAATTACGATTGCGGGCGATTATAACGGTATTCGCAGAATGTCGCTCTTGATGAATGTACCTCGCATCAAGGTGAAATTAATGCGAGGCCGGTGTTGGTTCGGGAGTGGTCGCGGGTGACGGCGCGGCGTCAATTGGCGGCGAAGGTTCGACGGCGGCGGGATCTTCTACCGGCTTGCCCCAGTCACCCACCGCATTGGATTTGATCGCATCATCGACTTTCTTTTTCAAAATAATAATCGCGATACGACGATTGATCGGATCATTTGCGTCATTTTCGTTAAATAAAACGGTATCTGAATAACCTTCGACACGCGCGATCTGCGAAGCTTTAAGACCGCCCAATTCGAGCGCGCGACGTGCCGCATTGGCACGATCGGCCGATAGTTCCCAGTTGGTGTATTTGCCTTCGTCAATAGAAAACGGCGTGGCGTCCGTGTGACCAACAATGGAGACACGGTTCGGCACTTGTGCGATGAGCTTCGCCAAGTTTTCTAGAATAGCCATTGAATAATATTGCAACTGCGGGCTGCCAGAATCGAACATCGGACGTTTGTCTTTATCAACGATCTGGATGCGTAATCCTTCTGGCGTGATATCAATAATGACTTGATCTTTGTAGTCAGTAAACGCGGCATTACTTTCGACCATTTTCAATAAATTTTCTTTTAACGCTTCCAGTTGCTGTTGTTCCATTTCTTCCAATTTTTTCGCCAGCGCTTCTTCGCTGTCCTCGGCCATTTCATCCGATTCCGATTTTGGCCCGCCCGGCGTTAACGTTTCCGGCACTTCTGATGCGGTCGGTAATTTCGGCTCGCCCATATCAATGGCCGAGGCGTTTGCCCCACCTTCGCCGATAAATGCACCACCCGGATCTTGAAAATATTTCGAGATCGCGGCTTTTTGCTCATTCGATGTGCCGCCCATTAACCACATCAACATGAAGAACGCCATCATCGCGGTGGCGAAATCGGCAAACGCCACTTTCCACGCACCACCGTGCGCGCCACCGTGACCTTTGTTGATTTTTTTAATGATGAGCGGTTGTTGGCCCTCGCCTTGTTTTTCTGCCATCGTTTATTCGCCTTTAACCGCCACGGATGCGTTTTTCTAATTCTTGGAACGTTGGTCGATCTTTGTGGAATAACACTTTACGACCAAACTCGACCGCGACTTGCGGTGGCGCACCGGATACGCACGCTAACATCGACATTTTGATGCAAATATAAAAGCGACTTTCTTCACGCACGCGTCCTTCCATGGCCATCGACATGGGCGCGCAAAAACCGTATGAAATTAAAATACCCAGCAAGGTTCCGACCAATGCCGCTGCGACGTGGTGGCCCAAAATTTCAGGCGGGCCGCCTAGTGACGCCATCGTGATCACAATACCGAGTACAGCCGCCACGATGCCGAATCCGGGATAACCGTCGGCCACTTTTTGCATCGCAGCGGCGGGCAGTAAAGCGTCTTCGTGATGACTTTCGAGTTCCGCATCCATTAAATCGCCCAGCTCGTGGGCCGCCATATCGCCCACCACCATCAAGCGCAGATAATCACAAATAAAATCCAGCGCATGATGGTCTTTTAAGATCAGTTTATATTTGCTGAAAATTGCGCTGGCTTTCGGATCTTCGACATCGCCTTCGATCGAAATTAATCCTTCTTTGCGGATCTTCTGAAACAAATCGTAGAGACAACTGAGCAGTTCCATATACATGGTTTTGTTGTACGGTGAATTGCCCATCAAACCGATCACGCCACCGAAGGTACGTTTGATCACATCGGTGGAATTGCCAGCAAAAAACGCCCCCAAGGACGCGCCGCCAATCACGAGCAACTCAAACGGTTGCCATAACGCAACGATTTGACCGCCCGATAAACTGAACCCCAGCAACACCATGGCAATCACGACGATGCAGCCAATAATCATATTCATGGTTTTTGTTCGCGCCCTTTTTCTGTTCGCCCAAAGCAAGTGCATTGCCGCCTTGGCTTAAAAATAGCGTAAGAATAGGATTTTGCAGGGTGATGGGTATAATCCGCGCACTTTTTGCGAGGAGTCAGCGCCGTGTCCGACCGTTTGAAAGTTTTGCCGCAATATCTGATGCCGAAACAAGCACTTACTGCGCTGGCCGGTAAACTCGCCAGCGCCCACGGCGGTGCCGTCACCACCTCGGCGATACGCTGGTTTATCAAGCGTTATCGCGTCAATATGGCCGAAGCCGTTCACCCCGATCCGGCGGCTTATGCGTCATTCAACGATTTTTTTACCCGCCCGCTTAAAGACGGTGCGCGTCCACTGGCCGAAGCGGACTGGATCTGTCCGGTCGATGGCGCGATCAGCCAATATGGCGCGATTGAAACCGACCAGATCTTCCAAGCCAAAGGCCACGCTTATTCGACCACCGCACTCGTCGGCGGCGATGCCAAGCTGGCCGCGCAATTCGACAACGGTGCGTTTGCGACCCTGTATTTAAGCCCTAAGGATTACCACCGCATTCATATGCCTTGCGATGGTCGTTTGCTGCGCATGATTTATGTGCCGGGCGATTTATTTTCAGTGAACCCGACGACGGCACGCGGCGTACCGGGATTGTTTGCACGCAATGAACGCGTGGTGTGCGTGTTTGAAACTGCGCACGGTCCGATGGTATTGACCTTAGTCGGTGCCACGATCGTCGGAAGTATGGCTACCGTTTGGCACGGTCAAGTAAATCCACCACGATTTAGCGATGTACGCGAATGGCATTACGACCATCAGCAAATCCGATTGAAAAAAGGCGAGGAAATGGGCCGCTTTTTACTCGGCTCAACCGTGGTAATGTTGTTCCCCAAAAACGCCATCGCGTTTAATCCGGCGTGGCAGCCGACACGCGCGATTCGCATGGGTGAATTGATGGGCGTAAAAAACTAACCAACACAGGTGCACTTCAGCGTTAACGCGGCTGCAAAGTAATACCAATACCAACACGGTTTTCGGCGTGGTTATAATCAATTAACGATTCGCCATAACCGCTGAACAGCAACACATACCAACTGATCTGTTTTGACCCGGTTGGAAACGCCCAATGGGTTTCGATCGCGCCGCGCCGCGTGGCTAAATTGCCACGCACTTTGGTTGACCACAAATGCTCGCAGCGCACGCCATCGAGACAACGCGCGTATTCCATTTGCATATGCCCCCAATAATCCGTGATGTCTGGATTGTCATCGCCAATCGGATCATTAGGATCTGTTTTTTGTTTTTCGTGTACACGTTTCCACAACTTCAGACTAAAGCGATCGTGTTCACGTGGATACCAAAGTGTGGCAAAAACACGATTCCAACTGCGTGATTCCGGTGCCGCTTTGCCGTTGGAAATATGGTCGACACCGAAATCCAAGCCGGTTGGCCACCCTAAAAATTTTTCCGGTTCATAACGAAAAAACAATTCCGGATTGTAATTGGTCTCGCGAAACGGCGACGATTTGTCTTGCGCATACGCTTGCCAGAACGAGCGCTGAGTGTAACCAAAATAAAAATGTGCCTTGATGTTCGCCTTTACACTTAACTGAAACATCGTTTCCATGTCGGAACCGGTAAATCGCTCGTTATAAGTAAACGGCAAAATAAACATATCGTTATGAAACGACACACCGTCTTGCACATTAATCGGCTGCATCAGCAGCGATTGTTCTCGTTCGCTATCGGCAACCGAATCCGCCTGACACGACGCGGCCAATAACAGCACTAACCAAAATCCGTAACGCATGACGATTACCTTGATCAACACTAAATAAAAATGAGTTTAAGCCCGCGCGATCGGGAAGCTGATGACGTCATCAATATGATCGACGTTAAGCGCCAGCATCATTAAACGATCAACACCGAGCGCGACACCTGCGCAATCCGGTAAACCATGTGCCAGTGCGGCCAATAACGCTTCGTCAATGACACCCGATTCGATCCCCATCATTTGACGTTCACGATTATCGTTTTCAAAACGTTGCCGCTGTTCGGCGACCACGCTCAATTCATGAAAACCATTAGCCAGTTCCATGCCGCGAACATAAACCTCAAAACGTGATGCCACCGGAGGGTGTTCCTGACGCACTCGCGCCAGCGCCGCTTGTGATGCCGGATAATCATAAATAAAACACGGCAAGTCCTGCCCTAAGTGCGGTTCAATCAGTAACGAGAACAGCAATTGCAGCATGGCATCGCGCGGCAAATCATCGCCGTGATAATGACCACGATCGCGGCACAGTTGTGCTAACTGCGCATCGCTGGCATCAACGGCATCGACACCGATGTAATCGCGAAACGCGTCGTTATAACGCAGACGTTGTGCCGCACCGCGATAACCCAACACCCTTTGCAGCAACGCCTCCATTTCATCCATTAACTGCAGGTGATCAAAACCAATGCGATACCACTCCAGCAAAGTGAATTCTGGGTTGTGATGACGCCCGCATTCATCGTCGCGAAACACTTTACCCAGTTGATAAATGCTGCCGCTGCCCGCGCACACTAATCGCTTCATCGGAAACTCAGGCGAGGTGTGCAAAAACAATCGACGCTGCCCCGCTGCGCCTTGAGTTTGCGTTGCCATAAAGCGCAGTTGCACATCGGTAATACTGGCCTGAGATAACACTGGCGTTTCCACTTCCCAGACGCCGCGCTCGGCAAAAAATTGCCGTATTGTCGCCATGATCTGCGCGCGCTTTTTTAAATTTTCGATCGTTGCCGAAGGTTGCCAAAGGGTGTTCATCGTCACTCCGTTTGCACACGGTGCCTAAAAACAAAAAGCGGCTTCGAATGCCGCTTTTTGTATCCTCGATTACCGCCGATGCGATTACGCGCGGTTCATGTACTCTTCGGTGCGCGTGTTCACTTTTACTTTGTCACCGATGTTGACGAACAACGGCACTTTGACCACTGCGCCGGTCGATAACGTGGCCGGTTTTGTGCCACCACCCGAGGTATCACCGCGCAAACCCGGATCGGTTTCAGTGACTTCCAGCACCACGTGATGCGGCGGCAATACTTGCACCGGTTTGTCGTTCCACAAGGTCAAAATGCACAGATCTTGTTCGCGCATCCATTTGAATTGATCGGCCATGGCATTTTTGTCGGCCGCCAATTGTTCAAACGAAACCGGATTCATGAAATACCAGAATTCACCATCGGTGTAGCTGTATTCCATTTCGACGTCGCGCACGTCGGCACCTTCAAGTGAATCACCTGATTTGAACGTGTGTTCCACCACACGGCCAGTCAAGATGTAACGCAATTTGATGCGGTTGAAGGCTTGGCCTTTACCCGGCTTGACGTATTCGTTTTCGACAACGGCGCAAGGTTGTGCATCCATCATCACTTTAACGCCCGGTTTCATTTCATTGGTACTATAACTGGCCATCGGATCCTCGACACTTCATTTAGGCGGCTTAAAAAATGGCCAGCATTGTACCGGAAACCATAACGACTTGGCAGCTCAACCGCTGGCAAGACGAATTGAAGAACACCATCAATTCGGTGGCCGAATTATTAACCGAACTCGGCCTACCGACGCAGGATAGCGCCGAACGCGAATTCGCCCAAGGCCATTTCCCGTTACGGGTACCGCGTGCTTTTGTGGCGCGGATGCGCCGTGGCGACGCGTTTGATCCGCTGTTATTGCAAGTGCTGCCCAGCGTCAGCGAGACAATCGCCATGCCTGGGTTTGACCACGACCCTTTGGATGAACAAGACGCTGCGGTGCCGGGCTTGCTGCACAAATACCGCTCGCGCGTGTTGTTAATTGCGACCGGCGCCTGTGCGGTGAATTGCCGTTACTGTTTTCGCCGCCATTTTCCCTACGACGAGAACCGCGCCGGTCGGCAGGGCTTAGATGCGATCGTGGATTACATCGCGCAGCACCCGGAGGTCAACGAAGTGATTCTTTCCGGTGGTGATCCGCTGGCGGCACCCAATCGCTATCTCGACGAGGTGATTCAGCGCTTGCAAGTCCTGCCGCAACTGACGCGCCTGCGCTTGCACACACGGCTGCCGGTAGTGATCCCCGCACGCATTGACGATGAACTGGTGCAGTTGTTCGCTGCGACCCGTTTGCAAGTGGTGATGGTGCTGCACGCCAATCACGCACAAGAATTGGATGACTCGGTCGCTCGGGCGCTGCAGCCCTTGCGATCAAAGGGCGTCACGCTGCTCAATCAAGCCGTACTGCTGCGCGCCATCAACGATAACCCCGACGCACAGGTGAACTTGAGCGAACGATTATTCGCCATGGGTGTGCTGCCCTATTACCTGCATGTGCTGGATAAAGTGTCGGGTGCATCACACTTTTTGGTCGATGATGACGCTGCGCGTCACATTGTTAAGGCCATGCTCGCCCGCTTACCGGGTTTTTTGGTGCCGCGCTTGAGCCGCGAAGTCGCCGGTGCGGCCAGTAAAATCCCCTTAGATCTTCATCTATCTGACTGATTTTTATCGGTAAAAACTGACATTTCATTCAACTTGGTCTATTTCTTGATAGAAGAGGTGCGCCATGCTGCATCGTGGAAGGCATCTTATTACTATTTTTCTGGAGTTAAGGCTCTTGTTAGACTGGCGACATAACAGCAGTACAGCTGCCCGCACGGTAGGGATACCAACACTATGAAACGCGGACAACTCGGTTTGTCGATCCGGGAAACCGGCGCACCCCGTCAAACTCCCGTCGCCTTGAACGCCAAAGCGGTAACGTCATGGATCGACACCTTGCCGGTTGCCAATATCGGCGAAACCGCACGTCAGGTTTATCAATTTCTGGTCGATAGCAACTCGCAAGCGGTCGATCCGGCCGAGCGCCTGAAAATCATGCATGCGTTAATGAAAATTACGCAGCACATCGGCGATGCCTTACGCAAGCACTACATCGGACAGTCGGTTTCGCTAAACGAAAAGCAGCGCAAAGTGGCAGCGCTCGCGCAAGCCATGCAAGCCGAAATGGCGATCGGTTTCAAAACCATCATCGAAGACGCCTTGCAAAGTCACAAATTAAATCCGCAATTATTGACACCAGCCACGCACGGTGCCATTCACTATTTAAGT
The DNA here is from genome assembly GCA_964650615.1 of uncultured Pseudomonadaceae bacterium. Classification (GTDB taxonomy): domain Bacteria; phylum Pseudomonadota; class Gammaproteobacteria; order Enterobacterales; family Permianibacteraceae; genus Permianibacter. Next base: position 7,979 of record CAZYUS010000067.1, read on the forward strand.
TTGGTTTTATTGCGCTGCTATCAGTTGTATTCGCAACAACCGTCGCATTTATGGCGCGAACTGCACATCTTGTTTTTGTTTGCCGAACAAAACGGTTTCGTCGACGCCAGCAGCGCATACAATCAGCACGAATCGGTGCAACAAGCGTATGCACGTATCGTGTTGGTATCGTGCGCCAATCCCTATCAATTACGTCAACGCGAAATCGAGCAACTGTATGACTCACTACTGGACGTATGTGATCGCGTTTACATCGGCAGTTTTTCGCGTGACCATGGTTTGTATTACCTTGATTTGCAATCCGATAACGGTCCGCAAAACGCGGCACTGGCGCAAGTATCCGGCGGCAGTAATTGGCGCACCTTGCAATGCGATCAAGTGGTGGAGCGCTTACAAGAAGAGTTGCGCAGCAGTTCGCAAGTTCAGCTCGGTATGCAACGCAATGCGTTACAACAATTAGGCGCACCGCTGTTGCGTCATCTGGTGCGTGCATTTGGCAATCTCACTACACGATCATTTTCGCGCACACCGGCACACGGCACGGTGAAATTAAGTATCGGTTTATCCGCCACGCATTTTTTATTGGAAGGTGGCGATTCCGGCTCGGCCAACGCAGTTGCCAGCGAACACGACCTCGCCACCTTGGAAGGCAGTTTGCGTAACGCCACGTTGGTTGACGATGAACGTCGTGCCGGGCGCGGGCTTGGATTGGTCGGCAAAAATGAAGGCGGCGGCGACCCGTGGGAAAAATTGTATCGCCCTAAACAATCGTGGGAACGCGAACACCCCAAGCCAGTAGAGATGACGGCGGTATCACCGAACAATTTCACCGCCAACGCCGAGGTGCGCTATGACTTTCAAATCGCGACCCTGATCAATATCAGCCCGGGCGGATATTGTTTGGCGCTGCGCGGCAATGTGCCAACGCAAACACAAACCGGCGAAATCGTTGGCTTGATGGAACAAGACAGCGATGGCAATACGCATTGGAATATCGGCACCATACGCTGGATGAAGCGTGTACCGGATGCGGCATTGCAGATCGGTTTGCAACTGATCGCTCCCAACGCGCGTCCAGTGATGACACAAATACGCAACAGCCAAATGGCGAGCGCCGCGTTTCAACGCAGTTTATTATTACCGGCGTTAAAAGGTATCGGCCAACCGGCGACATTGATCACCGCACCGATGCCATACGCGGTCAACCAGAAAATCCGTTTAAAAGACAACGCCACCGTGCAAGATCTGCGCTTATCGAAACAAGTGGCGTCGTCAGCCAGCTTCAAACAATTTCAATTCGACGAAGCCGTCGGTTCCAGCGACGAAGTGGTGCCGGTCAAACGCAGCGGTGGTAACGACGCGCCGGATAATTTTGATGCGGTGTGGGAATTATTGTAACGACGGCACACTAATCCGTCGCACGAGCTGCTGTAATCGACAGCATGGCGATGCCAGCGCATACTCCGCGCCGAACACCGGATGCCGTACTAAATCTGAAACATGGCCCCTAATCACAGCGAACACGATTAATGTCTTCCAATAAAATTCGCACTATTCATTTATTGTTGCTCGACCCGTCGTCCAACGACGCCGAACACACCATCAATTTGTTGCGCAACAACGGCTTCGCAGTGCGCGCCACCCAGATCGTTAACGAAGACGAGTTAAAAACTGCGCTCGAAAAACAATCGTGGGATATGTTAATCACCAAACCGGCGGTCAACGATTTCACCGCCGATAAAGCACTGCGCATCATTCAACATTTTCAACGCGACACACCAGTATTGCTGCTCACCGATAAATACAACGGCGATCTGGTGGTGGAGTCGTTAAAGGTAGGCATGGTTGACGTGGTGCCGACCAGTGAACTGGAACGCGTGCGTTTAGTGGTGGCGCGTGAATTAAACAATATCGACGACCGCCGCAAACGTAAACAAGCCGAAACCGCGCTGCGCGAAACCGAAAAACGCTGCGATTTATTACTGGCTTCATCGCGCGATGCCATCGCTTATATTCACGATGGCATGCACATTTACGCCAACAAAGCCTACACCGAATTATTCGGTTATAACGACCCCGATGAATTGGCATCCATGCCCGTCATGGATCTCATCGCCGATCAACAACAATCAGCCTTTCGCGAGTTTTTACGCGACTACGCCAGCAACGCCGAAACCAATGAATTTTCTTTTCAAGGCCTACACATTAACGGCGACACCTTTGATGCCGTGCTGACCTTATCGGCCGCCAAATACGACGGTGAAGAATGCACACAGGTGTTGATCCGTCGCGGCACCGACAATGCCGAACTGGAAAAACGTTTAAAAGAATTGTCCGCCACCGATCAAGTCACCGGCTTATTCAATCGCGGTTATTTAATCGAAAAACTGGATGTGGCAGCCGAGCGCGCACGCAAACAGGAAGGCTTGAGCGCACTACTGTTGATGGAAATAGATCAGTTCAATCAGATCAAAGCCAAACACGGCATCGGTGGCACCGATGAGTTGATGCGTGAGTGCGCGGCCTATTTCCGCCGCAAGTTAGATGACGAGGTGTTATTGGCGCGCATCAGCGACGACTGCTTGGCGGCGTTGGTTACCATAGACAAACCGGACAGTGCGCGTGAACTCGGCGAAAAAATTTGCCGCGAATTCGCAGCCAATATGTTTGAAGTGGAACAGCACACCGTTAAGGCAACGCTGTCGGTTGGTACGATCCCCATCGGCGAAAAAGCCGAAGAGGGCGAGGCGTTGATCAGCAACGCTCACGCCGCGTTAATTCTCGTGAAACAAAAAGGCGGTAACGGTTGCAAATTATTTGATCCGGTTTTGATTGGCGGCAGCGCCAGCGAAGTGGACAAAAAAGTGTTGCTGGCGGTGCAAGAAGCACTCGATTCAGGACGCGCGTATTTGTTATTCCAACCCGTGATCAAAATGCATGGCGCGCCAAGTCCAATGTACTCGGTCTTGTTGCGCATAAAAGATGAGAAAGGTAATCACGTCAGTCCTGATCAAGTTTTTCCGGTGGCCGAACAAGCCGGTTTGGCGGCCAAACTCGATCGTTGGGTGATCACCAAAGCGACGCAAATTCTCGCGACCTACAACGGCAAAGAGCGCCCGCGTTTATTTATTAATTTATCGGCGTCGGCCTTGATCGAAGAATCGTTGCCCAGTTTCATCGGCCAGAATTTGCGCGCTGCCCGTTTGACGCCCGATGCGCTGATTTTTCAGGTCGATGAAAAAGAAGCGCAAGAACATCTGAAGCGTTGCATTAACTTTCTTGAAGGTTTGAAAAAAGTGCAGGGCTTAAGTTGCTTAAGCAATTATGGCAGCACCGCCAACAGCGAAACGTTGGTGCGCGATCTGCCCGTGGAATTTGTGCGTCTTGACGGTTCGTTCGCGCCGCAGTTGGCCAGCAATCAGGAAACGCAACAAAAATTACAACAGTTGCTTGGCGTGGCGCACAGTCACAATCGACGCACGCTGGTTCCGCGTGTCGAAGACGCCGGTTGTTTAATGAAGTTGTACCCGCTCGGTGTGCATTATATTCAAGGTTATTATTTGCAAGCGCCGCTAGAACAAATGAACTTTGATTTTAATTCGACTGATTTCTGAACCACCCGACGCCGACGGCAATACCAAACGCGCAGGAACACATCACCTGATTGTGCTTTCTGTGCTGGGTGTTGCCGTTTATTAGTTTTGTTTAAACAAAACATTCAACGCCCGCATATCGCTGACATCCAACGCCAGATCAGCGACCGCCCGCAATGTCGGTTTAGCGCGAAACGCGACACCGAAACCACTGGCTTGCAACATCATCAAATCGTTGGCGCCATCACCAACGGCCATCACATTTTCGTTGGTGACGGCAAAGTGTTGCGATAACTCGTCGAGCGTGCGTGCTTTAACCTGCGCGTTGACGATTTCTCCCACGACCTTACCGCTTAACGTGCGTTCAACGATTTCCAATGTGTTGGCACGCGCTACATCAAACTGCAATTGTTCTTTTACCCATAAAGCAAACGGCATAAAACCACCGGACACCACGGCCAAACGACACGCTTGCGCCCGCGCCATCGTCGCAAACGATGCGACGCCGGGATTAAATTGCAAACGATCGCGAACGCGTTCGATAACCGATAACGGTAAATCGCGCAGTGTGGCCACGCGCTGCGTTAACGACGCGTTGAAATCCAGTTCACCGCGCATTGCGGCGTCGGTGATCGCAGCCACTTGCGCACCGACGCCGGCTTCTTTGGCCAATTCATCAATCACTTCCATGGTGATTAACGTCGAATCCATATCGCATAACGCCAATGATGGCCAGCGCCACGGTTGCGCATGTGCGCGCACACCGAGATCGATACGCAAGGCGTCGCTCCAGCGGCGTAACTCATCACGCGTGGGCAGCTGCGCCACCGATAAAATTAAGGCCTGGTGTCCGTCGCCTTGCGCGGCATGCACCACCGTGATGGGTTGCGCCAATCGTTGCGCCAAGTCTACTAACACGTCATCGTGCAAACAGGGAGCCACCGCCATCAACCCGGCACTCACCGATTGATAGGGTTTAACCTCTCCCACTGTCGTCGTCAATGAATGGTCGTGCGTAAAGCCGGTGATTAACTGATTGAATAGGCGAGATGCGGACACAATAATCCTCAAGCGTAAAAACGTCGGTGGATGGGATTCGATGATGATGGCAAACTGCACCCGTGACGGCGCGTTCGATAGGCCGCACTCACGTAGCGGCAAAGCGCACTACTCTAACAATTTCTGATACGCACGCCCATGCCACCCCAAGTTCGTTCTCGCGACACACAACTTAGCACTCGTCCGGCGTTGCAGCTGGCGCATAAATTGGTGTTTGCCATTGCTGGCACCATGATCATGGTATTGGGCGTCACGTGGTTTGTGATCAGTTTCAGTGTTGAAAATTTACTCACCGAACACGCCGCCAATTACGGTCGCACGCTGGCATCGCTGACAGCCAATTCCGCCGCCGAAGCACTGCTCGCCGACGACCGATTGCAAATGTCGTTATTGGTCAACACCATCACCAAAGATCCCGGCATTCGCGGCGCAGCCGTTTATCGTCGCGACGGCACTCGCATCGTGTTTAGCGGCGAATCACCGATTCAATCGTTGCCCAATCTCGAAACCCTCGTGCGTCACGAAAAAGCCACTAGCACGGCCGGTAATGTTCTGTTCGCCAATAACGTGGTGTTTAACGAAACGTCAGTAGGCTATTTATTACTGACACTGGATCGCGACGCGCTGGAAAAAGCCGTGCGTTTGTCGGTGCGAAAAATCGGCATCATCACAGTGGTGATGATCGCGCTGGCGGTGCTGGCAGCCTATTGGTTGGGCCGTCGCATCGCCAAACCCATCGATCGTTTAGCAATCGCCACTCGCGCGCTACGCGAAGGACGTTACGACTTGTTGATTGATGAACGCCGCGATGACGAGATCGGCGAAATCATTCACACCCTCAACGATATGGCGCAATCACTGCAGCGCAAATTGCACGCCGAAAAAACCCTATCACGATTTGTTTCGCCCGCCGTGGCGCAGCAGATCATGAGCAGCGACGCCGCCATCATGCACGGACGACGCGTGCGCGGTACCGTGCTGTTTGTCGATATGGTCGGCTTCACTACGATCAGCGAAAAACTCACGCCTGAGCGCGTCGCCGCCTTATTGAATCGCTATTTCGCGTTATTGAACCGCGCCTGCAAACTGTATAACGGCAATGTCGATAAATACATCGGCGATGGCGCGATGGTGGTCTTCGGCGCGATGACACCCGATGACGATCATTGCTTTCACGCACTGGCGTGCGCGCATTTGTTTTTGCAACTCACGCACGCGGTCAACGCTAAACGACCAGCATGGCAACCGTCGGTGGAATTCCGTGCCGGCGTTCACACCGGCGAAATGATCGCCGGCAGCATGGGTTCAGATGACCGTATGCAGTACACCGTCGTCGGCGATTCCGTGAACATGGCCGCGCGTCTGTGCGAAAACGCCGCCGCCGGACAGGTGTGGTTTTCGCAGGAAGTGTTGCAAGAGCGCGATATTCGTCAACGCATCGAGGTGATCGCCGAAGGTGCGTTGACCTTGAAGGGAAAAACCCGCGAAACCTTGTGTTATCGCTTAGATAAATTACAATCCCCTTTCGATCAGTTGTTGCATCGCCAGATGCAGCATCTGCTGGCGCAATTGGAGGGGAACGGGTGAAACGCCAAATCGGCCTCACGGTCTTGTTCGTGTTATTAGCAGGCTGCGCCAGTTTTGAACATCAGCCTGACGTGGTCGAAGACAAACCGAAAACGGTGGCGCAATTAGCAGCGGAAGGTCGCTTAAGTGACGCCCTAGTTTTGCTGCAAAAACAACTGCAAGAAGCGCCCCAAGACGACGCCCTGCAAACGCAGCTGCGCCAACTCAACAGCCAAATCAAAGCACTGGAAAGCACGCATTTGACGCGCGCCCAGCAGTTGTGGGGCAAAGATCAACCCGGCGCGGCCATCGCCGATCTCGATATTGGCTTGCTGTCGCTGCCCGACAGTACGCAGCTGCAACGCCGCCGCACTTATTACCGCGAATTACTCGATCGCCGCTTGCAAGCCATCGACGAAGAATTGACCTTAGTGCGTGGCCGTTATGTCGCCGATACCTTGCGTTCGCAAAAAAGTATTTACCAGTTATCCCCCAACGACAGCATTGGCGCCGAGGCGATCGCCGCCCTTAGCGACGAACGCAACGGACTCGCCAAAAAAGCATTGGTGATCGGTAAAAAAGCACAAGAACGAAAACAGTACGGTTTTGCGCGCTGGGCATTCAATGTCGCCAGCGACTTAGGCGAAAACGAGATCGCCGCCAAAGCGTTAGCCGACATCAGCCAGAAAGAAAAATCCAGCAAGGCGCGCAAACAAGAAACCAGCACACCAGAAGAATCAGAACAGGCCGTGCTGGAGGCCAAAAAGCAGCAACTGATGGCGCAATACCAAAGCGCGATCAGTAAACAAGACTGGGCCACCGCCGTTGCGGCCTTAAGCGAACTGAGCCGCATTTACCCCGGCGAATCGCAATGGGCCGAGTGGCAAGCCAGCTTGCGGCCGATTCTTGACGAACGTGTGCGCGGGTTAAAAACGCAAGCGGCGCAATTTTATCAGCGTGGCGATGTCGCCGCCGCGCAAACAATCTGGCAACAGGCCGCCGTATTGGCACCGGGTGACAGCGAGTTAAAAGCGTTAATCGAACGCTCGCAGCGCGTGCTCAACAACCTGAAAGCGATCGCCGAATCCAACAAAGCTCACCCATAAGCGAGCCATCGGCATTTTTTACGTTTGCATCTATCATTAGTGCATTCTGTGTTGCTCAAGGACCGTCGGATGCGTCATTTATTGTTCATGCTGATGCTCGCGTTGGCACTGCCCACGCGATCCGCCGATTGGGAGCGAGTCCAAACTCACGACAATCAGATCCTGTTTTTGCACGGCATCGGTTTAAATCGCCAACTCAATGAAGATTTTTATTTAGCCTCACTTTATCTCGCTCAAACCAGCCCCGATTCATCGGCCCTTTATGACAACACGCAATCGCGGCGATTGCATTTTCGTGTGCTGGTCGATCGCATTTATGCCGCCGGTATCAATCGTCATTTTCGCGATTTGATGTTGATAAATAACCCGCGCGATGAATTAGTGCGCGAAGCCACCACCATCCAACGATTTACCGGATTATTCAAATTTGGCTTGCTGCGCGGCGACGAAGTGTTGATTGATTTTCGCGCCAATAAGGCCACCACCATCTGGGTAAATGCGGTAAAAGTTGCCGAATTTTCACCGCGTTTATTTGATCTTATTTTGCGCGGACTGATTGGCGACAAACCACCGGGACAATTATTTAAAACGCAGTTAATGGGCAATCAGAATCCCGATCGGGGCGCACTCATCGCGAAATTCGACACCACCGTAGCAAGCGAAGAACGGTTAAAACTTTACGCCACGGTTGAACCGGCTCCGACTCCGGCTCTGGCGACGACCAACGTACCGACCACCGCAACACCGGCCACCACGATCACCGCCGCGCCGAAACCGGAAAAACCATTGACCGAGAAAATCGCCGTCAAAACAGAAAGCGAACGCACACCAAGCGTCACCGCCGCAACGACGAAACCCGCCGAACCAATCACTAAACCAGTGGCAACAGAAAAACCGCTAGCGGTTGCGACGCGCGAACCGCCCGCGCCCAAAACGCCACCGCCGCCCAGCAACGAACAGATCGACAATTGGTTAGCGGAATATCAAGCCATGCTGAACGACAAATTTCACAGTGCGCTCAGTTATCCGAAACGTGAAATGAAACGTAAATACGGCATTTCGCAAATGGCGCGCGTAAAAGCCACCATCATCTTGCGCTTATTTCTCGATAAAGGTGGCGACGTCAACGCGGCGTGGCTACAAAAGCGCAGCAACGAAACCATCATCGATCAAGCCGCTTTGGCACTTGTCGATATCATCGCGCCATTTCCCCCCATGCGCGACGAACTGCCCGAAAGCGCTTACGAATTT
>CAZYUS010000068.1:0-7840 GCA_964650615.1 uncultured Pseudomonadaceae bacterium
CTGGATTGGGACTTTATATCTCACGCAAGCTCGCGTATTTAATGCAGGGCGACATCGAAGCCGTTAGCGAATTAGGACGAGGCTCGACGTTTACGTTTCATTTTGTGACGGCGATCTGCCGCGAAACCCAACTGATGTACGACAGCCATACATCGGCACCGGAACCGGTGGCGAAACGTCAACAGTTTCTAGGCCACGCCTTGCTTGCTGAAGACAATCGCGTTAACGCCACCATTGCCATTAAATTGCTGCAATCGTTTGGCGTCACCGTCGAACACGTTAGCGACGGCGCACAAGCGGTAAAACGCGTTAACAAAACCGACGCACAACTGATCGATATTATTTTTATGGACATGCAAATGCCCGGCATGGACGGCTACGAAGCGGTGACGGTATTGCGTGCGCAACAATGCGCGATCCCCATCGTGGCGCTCACCGCTCACGCCCAAACCGGCGAACGCGAACGCTGTTTGCAACTGGGTTGCAATGATTACACCACCAAGCCCTTTATCGCCGACGAAATCGGGGCCATTTTGCGCAAACATTTGGCCCCGCGAAAATAAAAAACCAATAATCATTAAACCGCTACGAAAAAATCAATCGGTCGCACGAAAACGCTCGAAAGCAAAACATCGCGTAGGGGCGATTCACGAATCGCCCTTTTTTATCGCACACGTCCGCTTTAAGAGGGGCAATTCGTGAATTGCCGCTACGAAAAAACAATGATTAAGCTGAGGCGAAACCATAAACAACTAATGCGTCGCGCCTACGCACAACCAATCAAACCATGTCGTTACACGCGCTTCCAACTGGTTCCTTGCGCGTTATCTTCTAACACAATACCGTCACTCGCGAGTTGCTGGCGAATGCTATCGGCGCGGGCGAAATCTTTGGCTTTGCGGGCGGCGAGGCGCTCGTTAATCAATGCTTCGATACGTGCCACATCGTCATCGTTGCCGGATTGAAAATACGCTTCCGGATCGTTTTGCAAAATCCCCAACACGTTACCGAGACGACGCAATTGCGCGGCCAGTTGCGACGCTAAAACGCCGTCGTCACTTTTCACGCGATTTAATTCACGCACCAAATCAAACAACACCGCCACCGCTTCCGCCGTGTTGAAATCATCATCCATCGCGGTGATAAATCGTTGCGCAAATTCGTCACCGGCCAACGTCGTTGCGGGTACAACGCCACGCAGCGCGGTGTATAAACGATCTAAGGCATTTTTTGCCGCATCAAGATTTTCTTGCGAATAATTCATCTGCGAGCGGTAATGCGCCGACACCAGAAAATAACGAATCGTTTCGGCCGAATACGATTTCAATACATCGCGTATGGTGAAAAAATTACCCAAGGATTTCGACATCTTAACCGAATCGACTTGCACCATGCCGGTGTGCATCCACGTGTTCACAAAGGTGCAGCCATTGGCCCCTTCACTTTGCGCGATTTCATTTTCGTGATGCGGAAACTGCAGATCGCTACCACCAGCGTGAATATCAAAATGTTCACCCAAGCAGGCTTTCGACATCGCCGAGCATTCGATATGCCAGCCCGGTCGCCCCTGCCCCCACGGTGAGGCCCAACTCGGTTCATTGGGTTTAGCGGCTTTCCATAGCGCAAAATCGAGCGGGTCACGTTTTTCTTCGCCGATCTCAACACGCGCACCGGATTGCAGATCGTCGATCGATTGCCGACTAAGCGCGCCGTAAGTGGCGAAGGTATTGACCGCAAAATACACATCGCCGGAGGGCGTGGCATAGGCATGGCCTTTGGTGATGAGCGCCTGCGTGATCGCGATGATCCCGACTATCGTGTGCGTGGCGCGCGGCTCGATATCGGGCTGCTGAATGCCCAGTTGCGCAAAATCGTCGTGCATGGCGCGCGTAAACTCGTTGACCACGGCATTGAAATCGACACCACGTTCGTTGGCACGGCGAATAATTTTGTCGTCGATGTCGGTGATGTTGCGCACGCACGTCACCTCGAACCCACTGAAACGCAAATAACGCACCACCGTATCGAACGCGATATAGGTACGCGCGTGACCGATATGGCAATAGTCATAAACCGTTACCCCGCACACATAAAAACCGACTTTGCCCGGCACAATGGGTTTAAACGTTTCTTTTTGACGCGTCAGGGTATTGAAGATCTGCAACATGGCAAATAGCTCTATAGTCGAAAGAGGAAAATGGTGCGGCCCGGTCCTTGGGTAGTGCAGTGTAAAAAAACACTTAATCCTTTGCGCGGGGGCTCGTATCATAGCCGCCCTCATTTTGACCGGCTAGGCATAACCGCCGCTACGCCATAAGGAATTCTCATGGTTACCCTGCACACCAACTACGGCGACATCACCCTTGAACTCGATGCCGAAAAAGCGCCGATCACAGTCGCCAACTTTCTTGATTACGCCCGCAGCGGCCAATATGACGGCACTATTTTTCATCGCGTCATTGATGGATTCATGATTCAAGGCGGTGGCATGGTTCCCGGCATGAACCAGAAGCCGACCAAAGATCCGATCAAAAACGAAGCCAATAACGGCCTCAAAAATGTCACCGGCACCATCGCGATGGCGCGCACCGGCGAGCCGCATTCGGCCACCTGCCAATTTTTTATTAATGTCAAAGACAACGCCTTTTTGAATTTCAGCGCCGAAACGCAGCAGGGCTGGGGTTACTGTGTGTTCGGCAAAGTGTCTGCCGGTATGGACGTGGTGAACAAAATCAAATCCGTTCGCACCACACGTTCGGGCTATCATTCTGATGTGCCAGCCGAAGACATCGTGATCGAACGCGTCACCGTTGACGATTAATCCCGCTCACCACACACAGGACGCAATCTCTTTCAATGAGTACGTTTTTTATTTCTGATCTGCATTTGTGTGAAGAGGCCCGCGATAGCGCGCGCCTCTTTTTTCATTTTATCGACACCCTGCCTCACGATACCGAAGCCGTTTATGTGCTCGGTGATTTGTTTGAAGCCTATGTCGGCGACGACGATGACACGCCGTTTAATGTCAAAATAAAATCCGCGTTACGCTCAATAAGCCAACGCGACATTCGTTTGTATTACACGCGTGGCAATCGTGATTTTTTATACGGTGATGCCTTTGCTGGTCAAACACAAGGGTTGTTGCTCGACGATGAAACCGTGATTGATTTATATGGCACGCCAACGCTGATTTTACACGGCGACCAACTGTGTACCGATGATGCCGCGTATCAGCAATTTCGTGGCATGGTGCGCAGCAGCAAATGGCGTGGAGAATTTATGTTAAAACCGCTCACCGAGCGCCGTTTAATCGCGCAAGAAATGCGGCGCAAAAGCATGGCGGCGCAACAACAACATCGTGAAGACATCGGTGATATCAATGACGACGCGCTGCACGCTTTGCTGCAAAAATACCGCGTTCAGCACCTCATTCACGGCCACACGCATCGTCCGGCGGTGCATGACTTACGCAATGGGAAACGCATTGTGTTAGGCGATTGGCACCGCAGTGCAAAAATAGTCAAAGCCGATGCCAACGCGGTGCAGTTAATCGAGTTTACGCTCGGCGATTAATTTTATCGCGTCCGCACTTGGCAAACCGACCGAAAAAGGGGCGAATCATTCGCCCTTATTTATTCTCACTCAGCCGCGAAATTTGCTCAGTAATTCACTCAGTTCATGCGCGATCTGCGCCATGTTTTGACTGGCTTGAACGGTGTGTTCAACTTGCTGTGCCAATTGCACGCTACCGTCTTGCATGCGCAAAAAATTCATGTTCACTTCATCGACATGGCGGGTTTGTTGCGTCGCCGAACTGATATTGCTTTGATTATTGCGCGCGATATCGGCAATCGCTTGATTGATCGATTGCAAGGCTTTTTCGATATTGGACGAACCGCTGATCACCACTTGGCTACGCTGTTGTGATCGCGCCATCGCCCCCACGGTGGCGGCAATACCATCCAGCAAATGCGCCATCGTGGCATCCACTTCTTTGGCCGACGATTGCGTGCGTTGCGCCAGATTGCGCACCTCATCGGCAACCACCGCGAAACCACGTCCTTGTTCACCGGCGCGCGCCGCTTCGATCGCGGCATTCAACGCCAACAAATTGGTTTGTTCCGCGATAGATTTGATCACATTAAGCACATTGCTGATGTTTTTACTTTGCTCGGCCAGTTGTTCAATCGAACTCATCGAGCGCGTAATTTCCTTCACTAATTCATTGGTGTTATTCACCGCCTCCGATACCGTTGAATTAGCGGCCGCGATCGCGGTAGCGGATAACGACACCGCTTCCGTCGTGGCGTTAACGGCGCTGGCTTGTTGCTGCACCACATCACTCATTTGCGCGATGATATCGCTGGCATGTTGCGTTTGTTTCTGCTGCCCTCGCGAGGCATCGTCGCTGCGCTGCGCAATGCTACGCATGGCTTCGGCTTGCGTTGACACTTCGGCAGTGGTGCTTTTTACCGCACGCACTAATCGTTCGACTGAATCCGCCATGTCGTTGAAGGCCCGCACTAGTTCGGCCAATTCATCTTGCGTGTGTACCGGCGCACGTCGACTAATGTCACCGTCAGCAAACGCCTGCGTCGCTTGATGAAAACTGTGTATGGTCAAATTAACCGAATAGCTTAATCCCATAAACAAATACGCCACGGCCAATCCGCTGCCCAGTGTTAACAACATCACCAGCGCAATTGCTTTACGCTGCTGTGCGACACGCACACCGATCAATTCGGCTAGCGCATCAGCGGATTTTTCGGCGGCGTCGTAACTGGTGGCGAGATCGGTTTGGCTGTCGTTTTGCCACGTGGACCGTTCTACGCTGATGGAACCGGCTTCCACGATGTCGTTTTGCAAGCGATCGCGCATTTGCAACCACGACTGCACCGCATGGTTGATTCGCGCTTTTAATTCGTCGTGTTCAAATCGGATCGCCTGTTGCAATTTTTCCCCGTCGCGTTCTTGCCGCGCATACAGATCATCCAACTCGGCGGACAATACATCAAAAGTGGTCGAATCAATGGTGGGTAACTGCAAGGCATAATTGCCGTAATAACGAATGCGTTGTTCACTGTTTAACAGCGCAATAAATTGCTGCGTGACCAAATGCGTGAGATACCAACTGTCGAGATTGGTATCGAACAATAACTGCCCGCGTTCGGCAAACAATTCGAATAACGCGTCCAGTTGTCGCAACAGCGGTGAATAGATTGCGGTTAATTCCGATACATCCCGCACACTGGCCACAGGCTCTTGATGCAACTGCGCAAAAGCGTGTTGCCACGTCGTAATGGCAGCGAGCAACGATTCGTCGTCAATGACGTCCGCCAGCTTTTGTGTTTCGGCGCTAACCAAAATAGCCGCTTCTTGTCGTGCCGTTTCGTTACCAGCGTTGTTACCGGCACGCACGGCGTAAGACGCCGAAATATAATCACCCGTAGCACGATGCAGACGCAGCAACGCGGGTAGATATTCTGCCGTTTCACGTTTGATCATATCGGCGCGTAATTGCGAAACCGCCACCGATAAATAACCAAAACCCAAAATAACCAGCGGCAAGGTAAACAAGGCGCTCACCAAGCCAAGCTTGGCACTGAAGCGCAATCGGTTCATCAACCGAATAGCAGGATTGAATAAGGCACGCATGGGCGAAAAAAGTAAAAGAAGACACAGCCTGAAGTGTAGCCGCGTTTAGAAAAACACGATGGCCAAACTATTTGCTGTGATGTGTAAACACGCCGTCCCAATCGGCAGAAGGCGGCATGCGACGGTACGCCGCGATACGTTCGAGGTAAAGCGCTCGCCATGGCGCTGAACACGCCGATGCGGGCAGCTCGTTGAGCGCGGTTTCGGCGGCGTCCCACTGCTGCGCGCGATAATGCGTCAATAGCATCGACACGTTGTCGATACTGTCGCGCGTGAACGCATCCAGTTCGTCGATGAATCCGAGTGGCTGATAAAGGGTTAATGCCTGCGTTTTACCTTTAACACGCACCCGATCGATCTCGCGATAAGCAAACGCGGGGGCCGCCAAACGCGTTGCCTCACTCACGAGAATATCGGCACCGTAAATTTTGGTGAGTCCTTCGAGTCGCGAACCGATATTGACCGCATCACCTAACACGGTATAGGCCATACGAAATTGCGAGCCCATATTGCCGACGCGCATGACGCCGGTATTAAGACCAATGCCAATTTGTATCGTTGGCCAATTTTTTTGCGCGAAATCACGATTAATCGCGATCATGGCCTGTTGCATTTGCAACGCCGCGAGTACCGCATGATGGGCGTGCTGCGCGTCGGTAAGCGGCGCCCCCCAAAACGCCATGATGGCATCGCCCATGTACTTATCAATGGTGCCATGTTGGTGATGAATCACGCGCGTCAGCGGCGTTAATAATTGATTCATTAATTCGGTCAAGGCGTCGGCAGGAACGTGCTCCGACAGCGCGGTAAACCCACGCACATCAGAAAATAAAACGGTTAATTCGCGCGCTTGTCCTTGCAACGAAAACCGCGACGGTTGCGCGGCCATTTGCGCAACCAATTCAGGCGGAACGTACTGACCGAATTGCTGCGTCAACAACCGTTTGGCGGCGCTTTCTTTGATATAGCCCGATACCGAATGCAGCAAATATAACGCGCCGATCAACAACAACAGTGCCGTTACTGGCAACACGATACCGTGCTGCCATAAGACATAACGCACGATCAGCACGACGCCCAACAACACCACCATCGCAACGGTGCTGGTAACGATCGCGCATCGGGTAAAAATCAGCGAGGCCAGCACAAATAACATCAATAACAACAAGGCTTGCGCGCCGACCATGTAATCGGGCGTATACCATAAACGTTGATCAATAAGGCCGCTTAAAACATTCGCGTGTACTTCAACACCGGGGAAGGCCGATTGCAGCGGTGTCGCGCGTAAATCGTTTAATCCCGGTGCCGTGGCCCCGACTAACACCCATTTATTTTTTAACTGCGACGGCGCAATTTTTTTGCTGATCACATCGCCTATCGACAGATAAGGGAAGTGTCCTTCATAACCGCGATACGGCACTAACAGCGCGCCGTTTGCGTCAAGCGGAATCGTATTGACCGCCAACTGCAATGATGACAGCGACATGGTGCCGTCGCGGTTGGATTGCACATTCAGCGTTATCGGCGCGTCATCAAGCGCCACACTGGCCATCGCCAAAGCTAACGCCGGATAAATTTTTCCGTCGAATTCCTGCACCATCGACAAGCGACGGAAAACACCATCGTGATCCAGCGCGGGATTATCAAAAAATCCGCTGTGCTGCGCCGCGTCATGCAATAGCGGCAAACTGGCGCTAAACCCGCGCGGCTGTGGAATACCCAAACGATGGTGCCAATCGGGTGCGAGTTCGCTGATGGCGTGCGTTAAGTGATTGATGCGCGTATTTTCGTGGGCATTAAACACATACCCCATCACGACCTTATGTTGACCAATCACCTGTGCCAGTTGCTCGTCATCGTGCAAGCGCACTGACCATCGTTCACGCAGTTCCACGATCGCGGGGTGCGAGGCCAGCGGCGTGGCGTTTAATTCGGCCAGCAATGCCTGCGCACGGTTATCACTGACTTCTGGAAACGCGACGTCAAATCCTAACACCGCGATGTGATAATGCTCGAACAACACCGTAATCAATTTTGCCAACACCGCACGCGACCACGGCCAATGACCCAACTGCTGCAAACTGGCTTCATCAATGGCGGCGATCACGACACGATTATCGATCGACGGATGATTAAGATCGCTGCGCACGACGGTTTTGATTTGTTGGTCGTAAATCAAGGCATC
>CAZYUS010000068.1:7850-16541 GCA_964650615.1 uncultured Pseudomonadaceae bacterium
AGTTTTTGCAGCCATAAATAGTCCGCGTGATTAACCGTGGCCAATAGCAAAAACAGCAACACGGCAACACTCAGTAACCAACGCAGGGCCGTTACAACCGACGTACCGAGTCCTTTGCATCGCTCGAAAAATCGGTGTAACCCAGCGACTATTGTCATCACGATGGTATCCGCGCGCTCAATACCACATCCCCCTCAATAACCTTTGCGCGGTGATTTATAACCGCTCACCGACGACACCGGCGCGTCACGACCGACAAGTGCTTCGATTAACATTAATTCTTCGTCACTGTGATTTTTAAACGGTGCCGGTGTGATCAGTTGTTGACCGTTGGCCAGAATATAACGCGGCGCATCATGATGACGTGACGCGATGCGCTCCATCTGATTGACATCGGTCTTTGCGCGCAATTCGGTTGTTCCGTAACACGTGCACACATAACTGACATCGACATCGGATTCGGCGTAAACCCCCGTGCCACGAATACCAACGGTTGCCGTGGAGGTGTGTAATTGATACGCCGGCTGTTCGCTTTTTCGTTCACCAAATACCGACAATAATTTGCCGCTCAACAAGCGCAAACCATGAACAAAAAAAGGATCATCCTCGTGTACGCTAACAGCCGCTTTGCCGTTGAAAAATTGCACGCGACTGTTTTCACGCACAATATGGGCATCACTGCCGATGGCAAAAATAACATAACTGTCGCTGCCCGTTTCAATCAGCGCATTGGCCCGTATCACGGTGTTTTCATCGACGCGTTTGCCATCCACGGTAACCTGACCACGCCAATCGTAAACCGATTTTCCGGCCGAAAGCGGCGCGGGTAATCGATCGGCGGCCTGCACCCACCACGGCATGAACGCACGCGACAACGCCATCACACCGGCGGTTTGCATCAAGCGGCGTAACAATAAGCGGCGGTGATTGCCATCGAGTTGTTCATTGTTTTTGGTATTCATTACAGCACGTCCTCCGCATGATTTTTTTTCACCTTAAAACCGCCGCAAATAACTTAAGCGCCATTGCGTCCGCTGATAATCCAACGCTTGTACATCATCGTCACTGGCCGCACTTTTTGCGTAGACCGCCGCCATATCCCATGACGAACGCTCATCCATCATGCGATTAAACCCCAGCACCACGCTCGCGGTTTTTGCGTGCAGTCGATAGGCATACCAATCACCGCAAAACTGCGCGACAAATGCCTGATCCGGTTCATACACTTTGGCGGCGGCAAGCAAGGCATCGGCACTGTCCACCATGGTGCCATCGCACAAATGATATTGCACACTGGTGGTCACATCGCCTTCTGCAACGCTGACCATCGCATAACCAGTCCAGCGATCCGTTAATGTGTAATCGGCATTGAGAAAAAGCCGAGATTGCTCGCCATCAAAGGTTTCGTGTTCAGCGTGATCGCGACGGTATTCGGCACCGACGGTCAGCGTTAAACGATCGCTAAAACGTTGGCTGCGATAGGCTTGCACCAGTGCTTGTTCGAGATCGCGTTGCACGACGGCGCTGCGGCGATCGGAAACGCGCACCAATAGCGAATAAAACGGTGCGCTAAAACCGAAGCGCGGTTGCCAACGGAAATGTCCCTCGACA
Organism: uncultured Pseudomonadaceae bacterium; assembly: GCA_964650615.1. Classification (GTDB taxonomy): domain Bacteria; phylum Pseudomonadota; class Gammaproteobacteria; order Enterobacterales; family Permianibacteraceae; genus Permianibacter. Next base: position 9,462 of record CAZYUS010000068.1, read on the forward strand.
CCGATATCGCGCCACGCCAACTCTTCCAGCTCGTGATAACGCGCTTGATCGATCATCACTTTGCCTGTGATGGCGTGCTGCGCATCTAAAACGTGATTAAAACCAAGCGCCAACGACGCGTTGAAGCGATTATCGGCGACGATATCGCGGCGGAACTGCGCCAACCCGACGTTATCGTCATGCAACAGGGTGAGATCGAGATCCGAAAACCAGTGCGAAGCATCGCCGCCGTACACGGTAAACGGTAGCACCGCGAACAATGCTATCCATCCGGTGCGCACGGATAACTTCATTGCTCGACAACCTAACAATGACGTGGTGATGGACATGGCCGCTCCCCTCCCTTAAAACGGCGTTCGATTAACGACCGATTATAGTCGCCTGCAACTCGAACGACGATTTATTAAAAAAAACCAAACTATTTTCTCACCGTTGACGACAATAGCTTCAATTCTCATTCGCCAAGACCACCATGTTCGGCTTTAACGACAGCGATTACGATCTCATCCAGCGCGCCTTGCAAGGCAAAGAACGCGCGTGGCTTGCGCTGGTGCGGCGCTATGAAAAGCGGGTCTATAACGCCAATCTGCGTTTGTGCGGCAATCGCCAAGACGCGCTCGATTTAACGCAGGAAGCGTTTTTAGCGGTTTATCGCCATTTGCCCAATTACCGTGGCGATGGCGTGTTCGCCGCATGGTTGCTGCGTATTGTCAGCCATCGCGGTGTCGATTTTCTGCGCCGCCGCCACAGCAATCCGCTTCATGCCGCCAGTGAAATCGACGATGAACACAGTACACATCACAGCGCCAGTCTCGCGACCGAGCAACAACGATTGCGCTCGGCACTGGATCGGCAAATGCAACAGTTATCGGCCGAACAACGGCTGGTCGTCGAACTGAAATTTTTTCAACACCTAACGTTTGATGAGATCGCGCGCCAAATTGGCATTCCCGAGAACACGGCGAAAACGCGATTGTATAGCGCGCTGCAAAAATTGCGCGGTGCCAAGGAGCTGCAACATGCTTTGTAACGATGCCGGATTATTACTGATTGATTTGGTCGACGATAAACTCGATGCGACCACGCGCGAGACCGTCGAACAACATCTGTCACAGTGCGAACATTGCCAACACGATCTCGCGCAATTACAGCAATGGCAAATGATGGCGCGGCACTGGCAAGACGAGAACGTACCAACGTGGTCGCGTGCATCGTTGGCACGTGGCGCGCCGCGCGCCTTACCGTGGTGGCAAGGTGTATCACTTATCAGTTCGACGTTGGCGTTGCTGGTGGTGCTTATGCAAGTGAATTGGCGCAGCGATGAAGACGGCGTGCATTTTTCGTTTGGCGCACGCCCTACTCCCGCCTTAACCGAAGCGCAACTCAACCAAAAAATTGACGAAAAACTCGACACGTTTGCGCGTTTACAACAAGCAAAATTTGACAATCGCTTATTGCAGATCGAACTCGAACAAACCGCCAAAGACAAACAGTTATTGACCGCTGCGCTCAATATCAGTCGCCAACAAAACCGCGATGGATACGAACAATTAGTCGATTATTGGCAAACCATACGCCAACAGGATATCAGCGCCAATCAGCAAGCCTTGCGCCGCTTGTACGGCGTGCAGCAAAGTGAGTTAAAAACCCTGAAAGCCAGCATTCGCCAAACCACCGTTCCGGAGGAATTATGAAACGTTCAATCTGCTTATTTTTTTCTGCTCTGACTGTGAGCATCACGCAAGCGGCCAGCGCACCTGATCAAAATACCCAACACTACAGCGCCCTACAAAAAGACGTAAAAATTCTTACGCGGATATTTGAAACCACGCTGAGTAGTGAACAAAAAAATAGCGCGGGCTCGTGGCTACACCATTCCAATGTCGAAGGACTTTATCTGGCCCATCAAGGGATTTTATTTTCGGTCGATTTACCGGGCAATCCCGCCCGTCATTGGTTGGGATTTAACGCCGCACCGCTCGCTCCCCTCGCACCGTTGGCACCGGTAAGTGTCGCCGCGCCGGTAGTGGCCGTTGATATCGACATCGAAGACGACATTGATGACGAAGAGCTGGGCCTTGGCGATATCGAAGAATACGTCGAATCAGTCATTGAAAGCACCATGCAAGGCACTGAGTTGGCGCTGCAAAGCCATACCGCCAGCAAAGCCGAACGCGATGCGTTGCGCGCCAAATTACGCGAATTGCAAAAAGCACAACAAGCGCATGAAAAGCAAGTCGAAGCGATGCAAGAACAAATTGAAGCGTTAGAAGAAAAATCCAGCAGCAACGACAAAGCCGCACGCGCCAAGGCGAAAGAAAGCTTAGAAAAATCTCGTCAGGCGTTACGACAATCGCGCGATTCGTATCGACAAACCATCAACACCTTTCGCGCCGAACAAGGCAAGCGTTGGCAGCAACAAGTGGTGACCATGCAAGATGAAATTCTCGATACGCTGTGCAATTACGCCAGTTCGGTGCGCCGTCTGCCCGACGATGAACACGTGACCTTTTTGTTTCGCCACGTCGGTACGAAGGAACAAGGAGAACATCAAGTGTTTGTAATCAAGCGCGCCGATATCATGTCCTGTGTCACTACCCCTCAAGCAGCCGGTTTTCTGCGTAAACGCGTAACCGTTTACAACACCTGAGAACCACTTCACCGTAACCATCGCGATACGGCGGGATTCGTCCCGCCTTATTTTTTGTCGTTTTTTCGCTACACTGGCAAGACCGAACCCTTGCTGTTGAATCGTCGCGTGACCGCGTCAACTGCCGAACATTTTTTACTGACCGATAACCGCGAATCGTTTGCGGCGCGCTTGTCATTGATTAACGGTGCGCGTCATTCGTTGTATGTGCAAACCTATTTATTACACGACGATGAAACCGGACGTTATTTTTTATCGGCCTTGCGTCAAGCGGCGCAACGTGGCGTTAACGTATGTTTATTGCTCGACGATCTGGATGTGTTCGCGCGCGAAGATCTCTTGCGCTATTTTGCCGAACACCCGCTGGTGCAACTGCGTTTATTCAATCCGTTTGCGGGACGGCGCTTTCCGCGTTGGTCGCGTTTCTTAAGTTTGGTGTTTGACCACGGTCATTTTGGTCGCCGTATGCACAATAAGGTGTTGATCGCCGACGAAACGACCATGATTGTGGGTGGTCGCAATATCGGCAATGCGTATTTCGATGCGCCGGCCGGCATTAATTTTTTTGATCTCGATGTTATGACGCGCGGAAATGTGGTTAACCAAGCGGTGCTAAGTTTCAAGCGCTATTGGCAACACCGAACAGCAGTGCCGATCCAACAATTACACGCGACAACACGTTCACAATTATTGCTTAAACAACAACGTAAGCGCTTGCACGAGTGGCTACATCAAGGCACCGGCGAACGTTGCGACTGGGCCGCCACGCAACAACAATTCGACACCACCATCGCTAACGATGTTTCGCGCTGGCAGCACGCCGAGGCCGAATGGCTTGCCGATGAACCGGACAAGATCACGCACACGCGGCGCAGCAGCGTCGCCAAACCCGGTGAAAAATTATTTGAATTATTATTGTCCGCTACGCACAGCGCCACTTTAGTGTCGCCGTATTTTGTACCACGCCGCCGTGGCGTGAAATTACTACAAGCCTTACAAAAACGTGGTGTACACGTTTCGGTGCTGACTAACTCGTTATCGGCCACCGATGTACCGCTGGTACATGGTGGTTATGAGCGTTATCGTCAGCGATTGCTGGCGGCTGGCATTGCGCTATTCGAATTAAAGGCGCTCAAAAAAACCAAAATGCCGTGGCAAAGTTTGCGTCACAGTCACGCCAGCTTGCACGCCAAAACCTACGTATTTGATCGTACCCATATCGTCATCGGCTCCCTCAATTTAGACCCGCGTTCGCTGTCCATTAACACCGAATGCGGATTGATTATTCACAGCTCGGCACTGGCACAATCCATTGAAGCCTTGTTCGCACAAGCGTGTACGCCCCACTTCAGTTATTCCGTATCGTTACAGCACGGGAAATTGCGTTGGCATGATGCCGTCGGCGAATACACCAGTGAACCTCATGTCGGTATCGGTCGTCGTCTCGTGGCGTTTTTGGCGCGCGCCTTGCCTATCGAAGGGCAGTTGTAAAACCAATCACTAAGAAAGCACGCAACACGAAAGTAAGCGGCGAGGAAAACGGTTAACCGTTTTCCCATTGCCATTTCAAATTTTTCAACATCGACTGCATATGTTTTTCACGCGCATCGAGTAATTGATGCGCTTCAGCCAATGTGATAGTGGAAAATTTAATCACATCGCCAGGTATTAATTGTGCCAATCGGCAACGATCGACACTGGCGACTACGCCGATCACCGGATAACCGCCGGTGGTTTGATAATCGGCCAATAACACCAACGGTTTACCATCCGGCGGTAATTGCACCACACCGAAGCACATACCGGATGATTGATACTGATAATTGCTGGCGATCAATTCCGGTCCGGCGATTTTCAATGCTTGTCGATCAGATTGGGTTTGCACGGTGAAACCTTGCGAGTGCAAAGCCGACATACCGGCAATGCCCAAATGACTTTGATCGATACCGGGTAACAAACGGATTTGTTGCTCGTGCGCAATGCTCCAATCGCGCCACACCGATAACTGCCAACGCGGTGCAGCAAAATCAATACGCGGTGATTTGATGCACGCCAATAAATGCGGGTACAAGGGCAATTGTGGTGTCGTATTTAACACGTCGTCTTTGGATAAAGCTCGACCTTTGAAACCGCCAAATTTCGAACTTAAATGCGTGCCGAATCCGCCCAGCACTTTTTCAACCGGAATGCCCCCGTGGATGCACAAATACACGCGTGCACCACCGGTTACGCGATCAACGCAGAGCAAACTGCCTTTGCGTATCCACACCGGTCGCCACATCGGTACCGCCGCACCACCGCAGCGGATCTCACTGTCGGCACCGGTTAAGGCAATTAACGTGTCTTGATGAAAACGTAAACGCGCACCGAGCCACGTCATTTCGATGGCGGCGACGGCCTGTTCGTTGCCCACTAACCAGTTGCCAACGTTTAGCGCGACGTCGTCGACTGCACCGCCTACCGTGACGCCCAACGCTTGATTACCAAAACGACCACCGTCTTGCAGGGTTGAAAGTTGTCCTCCACGTTCGATCGTTAGCATGATTTTAACTCCTGAAAATCGGCTAACGAAATGCGTTCGAATTGCACTTTATCGCTGGGCTGCAACAAACTGGGATGCTCGCGTGAAGCGTCAAATAGCGTGGTCGGTGTGCGGCCAATCACTTGCCATGCGCCGGGTAGATTTTGCGGATAAATACCGCAAATCGCTTCTGCCAACGCGACACTGCCTTGCGGCACGAGTGTGCGTGGTGCGCTGCGACGCGGCACACGCAATCCGTCAATCACACCATGCAAATAGGGAAATCCCGGCGCAAAACCCAACATTGCGACGGTGTAATCACCGGCTAAATGCAATTCAATCACCGCTTCTTTGCTAATGCCGCAGGATTTCGCCACGTCGGCTAAATCGAGTGAAAACGATTCGTCGTAACAGATCGGAATCGTGTGTTGCGTCGTAAAGGGCGGTGCAAACGATGCCAAGGGCAGTTGCTCCAACGTTTGCAACCATTCCACAAAATCCCAATCGCTATTTTGCAAAGCAATCGGACAGTAATGCACACAAATCGAACTGAAAGCCGGCATGACGTCGAGCAAAAAATCCCACGACTGTGCCGCGATGGCTTCACAAAAACTGTGAATGACCGGCGTGAGAGCCTCGTTATCGGTGGCGCTTAATTCGATTAACAGCGCGCTATCACCCAGTGGACTGACTTTTCGTATGATCATGAACGATCCAAATCGACGCCATTATCGAGCAGTTGTTGTAAACGAAAGATCGTGTTGAACCACGCCAAACCGACCGCCAAACTTTTACTTTCATTGAGTTTATGCACCGACTCGATTTGCGCTCGCCACGCGTTATGCGATTCGATTTCCATTTTGTACTTCGTGAACAACTGCTGACAGGTATCCTCGTTTTTCCATTGGTCGGGCATCCATTTATTATGAAACGCATAGCGGATGGCATCCGCCAAGCTGCCACCGTGTGTACATAATTCGGCGTTTAGCGTCTCACGCACGAAGGCGACAAAAGGCGTGCGCAAAAATTGCGTGCTCGTTTGTGTCGCGGGCGCGCTCGTGGTTGACGCTTCGATGCGTTCGGTCGTGTCCGTCGTTGCGGCTGATTGTGCGGTGTCACCGGCAAATAATTGCGCGTACTGCAAAAGACGTAGGCGATCGTCGTCAGGTAAACGATAAACGTCGCCAACGCGTTGCAAAGTGGCGATCAGGTTTTCGAGCTCGTTACGTTGCGAATCAGAAAGTTGCGCGACGAATTGCGCAAAGGCGGGCGAGGTAAAAGAAAACGACATATAAAAATCCCGTGCACGACATCAATGCACGGGATTGTGACATAACTGATTTGAAAATAAACCTGTTGCCAAATAACGCGTGTTACACGTCTTGTAAGTAACGTCGGGTGCGTACCGTCGCCCACAATAATGCCACACCAAGCACGAGGCCAAACCAGAACTGACCAGAACGGAGCACGTCACCGACGTTGGCAAACATCGTTGTTGAATGATGGATCCGTAACCCTTGTCCACCACCGATATGGGCCAAATCGTTATACAAAATGGCAAAACTCCCCTGCACGCGTTCGCCCACCCAACGCGCTAATTCATGCGTGCCGAACAACCATTTTTCGACCAACATCAAAAATGGCCATGGCAACACCGCCCACACATAAGGACGACGCGTGGCGCTACCCGCTAACATCAATACACCAATGAACGGTAACGACCACAACATCAGCATCACGTAGTCGAGGTAGCCATTGGCGACAAAACTAAGATAGTGACTGGGCTGCCAAATCAACGACCAAGTCGATAAACCAAAATACAGCGCAACAACACTGGCAATCAATAAGGTCACGACTTGCACGGCGATGGCCGCCAACAACATCGTGGCCGGGTAAATCAATACCACGG
>CAZYUS010000069.1:0-1349 GCA_964650615.1 uncultured Pseudomonadaceae bacterium
ATAAGTATGATTCAGAAACGACTGAAAGCAAGGCGGCGAAATACAACGGGTGTTGGTGAAGCGATTTGAGATGAAAATCCGTGCAGCGGCAATCGTGCGATGGTTGTGGCTGGCGCGCGAATTACCCCAGAATGGCGCGCCCAAAATACAACGGAGAGAACCGATGCTTACGCTTTACGGAATGCAAGGCGCGGCCAGTTTGGCCCCGCGCATGGTGCTGGAAGAAATCGGCACGGCGTATCAATTCGTCACACTGGACGGTGAAAAAAAGGAACAAAAATCGGCCGATTATTTACGCCTTAATCCGCACGGTCGGGTGCCGACGTTGGTTGATGGTGGAAACGTCATTTACGAATCGGCGGCTATTTGTTTGTTTGTGGCCGAAAAGGCGCAATCTGATCTGTTGCCGCCTATTGCCAGCGTCGATCGCGCGCAGTTGTACAAATGGTTAATGTTTTTAACCAACACCGTGCAGCCGGCATTGATGGCGTACTTTTATCCCGACCGGTTTACCACCGTAGCGTCGCACGCGGCGGCCATCAAAGAACGCGCCGAACAAAACGCACAAGCGTATTTTCATCAACTCGATCTCGCATTGGCCGAACGTGGCCCCTATCTGATTGGCGATACGCTTACCATCGTGGATTTTTTTGCGTTGATGTTGGTGCGTTGGGGACGCTGGTTTGATGTGCCGCCGGTCAAGCAATTTACCCATCTTGCGCAGTGGGTAGCATTAATGAGCGCCAAACCGTCGGTGCAACGCACCTTCGAACAAGAAGGTATTCCGGCACCTTTTTGTTTGCTGCCGACAAAATAAAAGGTGATGAAAGATAAGGATTCATCCCGGTCTTTGATTAAAAACGATAGTAGCGGTTGTAGCGGCACACGGCGTTCGCCGCTCAAGCTGCTGCCATGATGATTAGATGCGAGCAGCGACAATTCATGAGTTTATTAAGCGGCTTATTTGCGTTAAGTGTTTGCTCTCAAGGTTCGGTATTAAGCGTGATCGCGCACGCCGATGATGATTTGTATTTTATTAATCCGGCGATCAGTGATGCGCTTAATCAAGGCCGGTGTGTGCAAACGGTGATCACCACCGCCGGTTACTTTGGCAAACCGGATAACCGTGTGCGGGTGGCGGGTTTACAAGCGGCTTACGCGCAAATGGTTCATGCCAAAAATGATTGGGAAGAAACCGTTGTGATCATGGCGGATAAACCAGTGCAGCGATTTATACTCAAAAATAATCCGCGTGTGGTGTTGAGCTTTCTCAATTTGCCGTGCGCGGCACACGACCAGTTAACGGCGCAACCATCGCGTTCGTTACATCAGCTTTATACCGAAGAAGG
>CAZYUS010000069.1:1359-16469 GCA_964650615.1 uncultured Pseudomonadaceae bacterium
TACGTTGCCTTGATCAACGAAATGCGACCGTTGTCGTTGTATACACTCGAACCGGAATCTTCGTATCCCGTTCGTTTAACTACCGCGCACGGTGATGGCTCACATCCGGACCATGTGTTTGTTGCCAAAACCGCGCGTGATGCGGCGGTCATTTATGGCAAGCCGCTGTCGATACATTATTTTCTCGATTATCCACTTTACGAATACCCGATTAACTTGAATGCCGAACAAGGTGCGCGCAAACACGCGGCGATGCAGGCGTATTGCCGTGCGGACATAACCGCCTGCAATAGCGTAACGCCCAACACCGAATGTCGCGCGACAGATGAATTACCGTGGGGTGAATCGTGGTTGTGTCGTCAACGTATGCGGGTAGAGTTGCTTAACGCAGAACCGAAAAAAATTATGGAATAAGATTGATATTTATTCCGGCGATTTAAATAAATGCGCGTAAACTTTTACGCTTTTGATCATATTGTCTTTTACTTGCACGACTTCCATCGGATAACCAAATAAGCGCAAGCAGGTACCGGCGGCGGGCAGGGTTTCGAGGTGTTCCAAAATTAATCCGTTGAGGGTTTTAGGGCCGTTTGTTGGTAATTGCCAGTGCAAGCTACGATTCAAATCACGCACGCTGGCGGCACCATCAACCAGATAATGATCGGCTTGTTCTTGCAAAATATCTTTATCGACTTGGGCCGCAATATCGGTAGTAAATTCGCCGACGATTTCTTCGAGTATATCTTCTAGTGTGACCAATCCCTTGATGTCGCCGTATTCGTCAACGACCAATCCGACGCGACGTTTTTGGCGTTGAAAATTCAACAGTTGCGTGGTCAAGCTGGTGCCTTCGGGAACAAAATAAGGCGCACGCAAAATTTCCTTTAAATTGTTTTCATCCCATTCGTCTTCATTAAGCAGACGCATGGCATCGCGTGCATGTAAAAAGCCTTCGACATTGTTGATGTCATCACGAAATACCACCAGGCGAGTATGTTGCGCGTTGAGCAGGGCGGGCATTACTTCATCGCGTGGTAAATTCAAATCAATGCCAACGATATCGTTGCGCGGTACCATGATGTCGTCAACACTGACTTTTTCGAGATCAAGAATACTGAGCAACATTTTTTGATGGCGGCGCGGCAAAATTGTTCCGGCCTCATTGACCACTGAACGCAATTCTTCGGCGCTTAATGCTTCGGTCGCATGACCGTGGGTTTTGATGCCCAGTAATTTCAAAAATCCATTGGATGCCCATGAGGTGGCCATCACGATTGGGTAGGCTAATTTAAGCAAGGGTTGCAACACAAACGCCGACGGGAACGCCACTTTTTCAGGGTATAAAGCCCCTAATGTTTTGGGTGCGGCTTCGGCAAACACCAACATCACAATGGAGATCACGGCGGTAGCGATCATCACGCCCCAGTCTTCACCAAAAACGCGTAATGCCAGCACCGTGGCGATGGCAACGATGGCGGAATTTAGCAAGGTCATCACAAGCAAGATCAAGCCGATAACGCGATCGGGTGTTTCGAGCAATTTTTGCGTCAAGCGCGCGCCAACATGGCCGCTGCGGGCGAGATGACGAAGGCGATAACGATTGATCGCCATGATGCCGAATTCGGCGGCGTTGAAGGCAGCAAAAACCACCAGTAATACAGCGAGTAAAACCAATATTTCGAGGGTACTGAGACTGTCCATTTAGCGGCTTAAAATAAACTCGATAACAAAGCGGGAGCCAACATAACCCAAGGCCAATAAAGCGAATCCGGATAAGGTCCAGCGTATGGCTTGGCGACCGCGCCAGCCGAATTTTAAACGCCCGATCAGCAACACGGCGAAGCTCACCCAACTCAAACAAGAAAACACGCGCTTGTGCAGAGGTTGGCTGGCGAACAGTTCTTCCAGCGCGGTCATAGCAATCAGCAGCGATATCGACAGCAGAACGAATCCTGTGCCGATAACACGAAACAAAAACGTTTCTTGTAACGTCAATGGTGGTAACAAGGGCGACAGTGCGGTCGGATTAACGCGCAATTTGCGTTCGAAATACCACAGCAACGAAGCCTGTACGGCCGCCACCAATAACAAGCTGTACGCTAACAAGGCGCTGAAAATATGCCACAAACTGGGCCAGTGACCGCTTAATTGCAGCACGTGTTCGGTGGTCAGTAGCGGTTGCAGGAGGATCAGAATGGCGGCCACCGGCAGCGCAAAAATCGCCAGCGGACTGACCAATGTAGACGCCGGAATAAACAGCAACAGAATGATGATCCAACTCACCATGCCTGCGATGTTGATTAAGCCCAAATTTTGGCCCAGTGGCGTGTCGATGGCCAGATGCAGCAACCACGCGTGAGCGAGTGCCGGGAGCAACAGAAGCAGGATCTGATAATGAGCCGTCGCTTGCCCTTTTTTTAACCGGCTGCCGAAAAAAACAGCGAATCCGGCGTAGGTCAATGCGGTCAACAATGCCAGCGCAGACATGGAATCAAATATGCGAAAAAAAACAGGTGGCTATAGTCGCATAGGCCTTGCCCCTTCGCTACCGTTATCCATCGCGAGCGCGAGGGTTGTCGGCTAGAATGCGCCTCCTTTGTCCTATGCTTGATCTCCGGCATAAACCTGCTGTTCCTTAAGCGTCTGGTCCCGTATGAATTGTCGTCTTGTTATTTTTATTTTTTTATCGTTATGCGCGAGTGCAGCGACACCGCCGGATCTCGCGTTCTATTACGGTACACAACCGCCGCTAACGCAGTTGCGTCATTTTGATCAAGTGGTGGTGCAACCCAATCAAATTCAGGCACATGAATTACCGCCGTTGCTGCAAGCTGGGCCGCTTATTGTTGCTTATGTATCGGTCGGTGAAGTGGCACAAAATTCGGTGGATTTTGCTGCAATTCAACAAAGCTGGGTGATCGGAAAAAATCCCGCATGGGACAGTCTGGTCATGGATTATCGCGCGCCGCAGTGGCGCCATTATTTGTTAGAAAAACATTTTCGACCGTTATGGCAACAAGGGTATCGCGCGTTTTTTCTTGACACCATGGACAGCTACTTACTGGTGCAAAAGCAAGGGCCGGAGCGACAAGCGCAAGAAGATGGATTGCGTGAATTGTTGCGCACAATAAAATCCGAATTCAGCGGTAGCAAGATCATCGTTAATCGTGGTTTCGATGTGTTGGATACCGCGCACGATTACATCGACGGTTTAATCGCCGAGGCATATTTTTCGGGATGGGATCCGCAAACGCGTGAATACACGCTGATTTCGCAAGCTAATCGCCAGTGGTTACACAATCAATTAACCCTCGTGCAAAATAAATATCACATTCCGGTCACCGTCGTGGACTATGTCAATCCTGGTGAATGGGATAAAGCGGCGGATTACGCCGAAAAAATTATCGCGGCCGGATTTACACCGTGGATCGCCAACGGAGATTTGAATGTATTGGGACAAGGACGCAAGCGCGTATTACCGCGTCGCGTGCTGGCGCTTTATGATGGTCCGCAAGATGGTCAATGGGATCATCCCATTTTTCGTTATGTGGCAACGCAATTAGAGCGATTAGGACTGGCCACCGATTACGTCAATGTCGAATTTGAACGCATTCCATTAGAGCCGCTTGCTGGTCGTTACGCCGGTGTGGTGACGTGGTTGACGCCGCGCACGGCGGGCGTGCAATCGGGCTTGTGTGTGCGATTGCAACGTGAAGCACAATCCGGTGTACCGACAGCGATGCTGGGTCGTTTATTAAGCGGTGAAACGTGTGCGCGGTGGCTGAATATCGAGCGAAATCAGACATTACCGTCCGGCAATTTGCGCATCGACATTGAACATCCGGCGGTGGCTCAAGCCGAGGGTGTCATGTCCTTGCGTCGCCGCGAATTGGCGGATGTCGCCGTTAAAAACAAATCGCAATCGTGGTTGCGTTTGCGTGACGAAAAACAATCCATTTTTGATCCCGTAGCGATCACTGAATTTGGTGGCTTCGGTTTGCAACCTTATCTTGTCGATATTGCAGCCGAGGACAACGCGCAGTGGCTTCTCGATCCGCTGGTATTTTTTAAATCGGCTTTGCGTTTGAATGCACAGCCGCAATTTGATTTGGCGCATGAAAATGGTTTACGCATCGCGCTTGTTAGTTTGAATAGCGATGGAATGTCAACACTGGCAAAAGATGCGTCGGTCGTTGCAGCAGAATGGAAGTCATTGCTGGCACGGTCATCCATGCCGGTCAGCCTAGCGGTCAGCGAAGCAGAGTATAGTGGTGCAAATTTGGCGGATGAGACGAAATCAAAACTCGTTAAAAGGCTACAAACAATTTTAACGCTGTCGAATGTCGAGCTGAATTCTCATACCTATTCGCATCCGTTTTTTTGGCGCACCTTTGACGGTCGTCGTGATGACTCGGCGCTCAATTATTTTTACACTTTGGCACAACCTGATTATCTGGCGGATCTGAAACGCGAAATTGTCGTGGCGCATGACAACATCGCGCAGCGCTTTAATCATCCGGTGCGTGCGATGATGTGGTCGGGTGACGCGGTGCCAGGTGGTGCCGCGTTGGCACTGGCGCAACAACATTCCTTATTGCATTACGGTGGCGGTGGTGTGCGTGTCGTTGACGGAAAAATCAGTCAGGCGAATCGTTTACCGTTAATTCGTCCGACCGCGTGGGGTATACAGGTTTTGTCACCGCTGCTCGATGAAAACGCTTACGCTCGACGTTTTAATCAACAAGCACTCAATTATCGTCAGGTGTTAAAGCACAATCGTTTATTAGCGGGCGATAGGCCGTGGTCGGTGTCTTTGCATTGGGATGCCTTAGCGCGACCCGAAGGAAAAAACGTGGTCAGTGATGTTTTGCGCGAAACGGCTGCGCAAAATGTGATGGGATTATTCTGGAGCGAATACGTGCAGCGCGCCCGAGCGTGGCACAACGCCAGCGTTGCGCAATGGTTAAATGGCGACTATGAATTAATCGGTGATGGCGCGCATAACGCAAAAGTCAGTGGCAATAAAGTCGTGGATATTACGGGTAGCGAAAACATTTACGGCTTTCGTCATCAAGCACAAGAAACGCATTTTTTTGTTGCGAATGCTCGCGCGCACCTGCGATTCAAAAGTAACGAATCCGTGTGGCATTTACGCTCAAGCACTGTGCCGGTACTGCGCTGGCAACAAAACGGAACACAAGCCCGTGTTCAGCTACGTGCAACGGGGCGAGCCGAATTAGTGATCGCACAAGCGCAGCTCTGCAGCGCCAACACAACGGCAGGAGCGGTCGTTGCAAATCAAAAAAACGAAGTCGTTACCCTTGAGTTAACGGCGCAACAGGCGGCACAGGAGTTTGATCTTGTCTGCCACTAAATCGCGTCAACAATTATTAAATTTTCCCGCTCTGCTGTTTATGAGCGCGGCCATTATTTTGGCATTGGTGCAATTATTTCCGCGCCAGCCAGCCTTTCGTGATCCCGCAAATTTAAGTGCCAAAGATCATTTGTCGATTGCGTATATGCGTGTGTTGGTGCGTTCTGACCCAGACAACAGTGCGTTGCGTTTATCGTTTGTGCGGGTATTGACCGACGCTGGTTTTGATGACGAAGCTAAAGCGGCGTTGCAACCGTTATTGGAGCGTTCATCGCCAAAATGGGCGTTTGAAACCGGACTGGCGCTGGTGCGGCTCGATCTGCAAAGCTTGTTTCGTGAAAAAGACGAAACGGCAACGACACAGGCGATTAAAAGTGAAATCGTTTCGGCGTTTCATCGTTTATTACCGTTGAGTAGCACGGCCGATGAACAAGACGCGTTGATGCTGTTGGCAAAAAGTTTTGGTGATCCGGCGGTGCTGGCTGACTTGCATTTACGCATGGCGACGGACCCGCGTTTTGGCGGCGCACGTCGCGCGCAACTGTACGCGCAAGCATCAACGTATTACGTGGCGGCGGGGCAGGTGTTGTACGCGGCGAATGCAGCGTCGCAAGCCTTCCATTGGCGCAGCGATGCCGCTTTGCGCCAATCTGATGCGATCGCGGCCTTGCGGGCTTATCTTGCCGCCAGCACGTTGGCCCCCGGTCTGACGCTGGCCAAAGAAAGCATTCAACAGTATCCGAATAATGCTGAACTGCTGACGCTGGGCGCGGATATCGCGCAATCCGCAAACGATGAATCCACGGCGTTGCAATGGCTGCTGGAACTCAAAAAAAATGTGACGCCAACTCTGGCGCTGCAAGAACGGATCATGCGCTTACAACTCGCTACGGATTTATTGTCTGACGCATATGAAACGGCGCGAGAAATGGAAAATGTCGCCGGATTAACGCTGGCGCAACGCGAATTATTAGCGCGAGTATTTGATTGGAATAACGATCTTCATCGCAGTGTGGTGCAGTGGGTGGCGGTTGCATTAGCCGAACCCAATGAGGCACGAGAGCGACGTGCGTTTGATGTGGCACTGGCGCTGAACTCAGATCACGATATTGTGGCGCTGGTTGAGCAAGCAATGACGCGCCGTGCCATCATCGCTAGCGAATCGTCGGCGTATTTGGCCAGTGGCTTGCGCTTACATGAACCGCAACGTTTGAAGCAAAAATTCGAAACCTATTTACGTTTACGTCGTAATGATCGCGTGGCGTGGCAAACCTTGGCGCGGCTTAATGAACTATCCGGCGATATCTCGGCGTCGGTAACGGCCATGCAGGCGTCGCAAAAATTAGCATCGTTATCGTCGGGTGAAAAAATCGCGTTGGCCCAAAATTATTGGCGTAATCAGCAAGCGGAAGCGGCGCTAACGTTGTTATTGTCAATGAGCAATGTGCCGGAGGCACAAACGCTTTTGTATTGGCGATTGTTGGCCGATATCGCGTGGTACGTTGAACGCGATACGTTGGCGCGATCGGCGTATCAACAAATACTGGCCAAATACGCGCCTGATGATGAACGTGCCATTGCGCGTTTGTTGTCGTTAGCCGAACGCGCCGGTGATAAACAAGAAATGGAACGTCTCGCCGATTACGGTTGGAAACGTCGGCATGAAAAAGTTTATCTGGTGAGTCTGTTACAGCTCGCTCATCAGCAAGCCGACGATGCGCGATTAGCCGCGTTAATCAGTGAAGCGGAACAATCAGCATCGCGCCATCATTTCTCCATTAACGACGTTCCCGAATATTGGCAATACAAAGCGGAACTGTTGCAACAACAAGGCGAGCGCGTGGCGGCCGAAAACGCATTAACCCGTTTGCATCAATTGAGTTTGCACGATGCAACCGTGGTGGAAGCATACTCATGGTTGAAGCTCGCTAAGATTCCCCTTGATCGGACATCGATCTTTGGTTTGGTTGAACGTGAACAATTTCTGGCGGCCGAAAATTCATCGGTGAATGATGTGATGGCGGCGATGCAACTATCGTTGGGACAAGCGGCCAAAGCGCTGCCTTTATTTCATCGCAGCATGGCACAGCGACATCATGATTTCTTTTGGGTGATGACGGTGGCCGACAATCTGGAATGGGTGGGATGCGCGCACAGTGCCAATCAACTGCGCGTGTTGGCACTGGGCAATTTAGCGGCCACCTTATCGCCGCATTCGCCAACACAATCACCAATGCGTTTAGCGGATAAATTTCATGGCCGACTCGATGCGACATTCCCCGATGATGACGACGATTATCGCGCTTGGCAACGCGTGGCGATGCTATGGGAATTAAGTGCCGATGCGCTCGATAACGCTAATCAATTTGCCTTACGTTGGTTAGCTCCGCGATTGGAACTGGATGAATGGCAAAATTTTGCAGAAGATTTTATTGATCACGATGTTGAAGCCGTACACGAAACGGTATGGCGAGTGGCGCAACAAGTAAAACAGTTTCCGTTAGAGCCAGGCGCAGAGTTGCCGCTTAGTTTGAATGAAGTGGCGGCGGGTGGTCGTCGCCGAGCTGATCCGGCACAGAATCAGTTACGCGGTGTTGATAGCGACAGTTGCGTCAGTAGCGTGCAGTTTTTACAACAATACAGTGACAGTTTGCCGGTTCCGCGATCGGTAACGGAGAGCAAAACCAAATGAAACCTGTTTCCGGTGCCGATGTTGGCTCCAAATTGGATCTGCGTCACGGTGTCAGCGAGCGCGTAGCGTGGATCGAAACCATCGTGGTGACGACGCTCAGTATTTTATTGCCGGCCTTTGCGCATCCGTCTAACCCGTTTTACGTCGATGAAGGATTTCCTTGGCCCGCACTGGGGCCGGTGTTGTGTGGATTGCGTTATGGTTTTGCCAATGGATTCACCAGTGCATTAATGTTGATCATCGCGCTCGGCACGGCAATCAATCAACACTGGTGGGTAGCACCGGCGTTTCCGTTTACTTATGCGGTGGGTGTGATTATTGCCGCCATGCTGTGCGGTGAGTTTCGTGATATTTGGCAACGTCGTGTGGAAAAGCTGCAAGCCGCCAACGATTATCGTGCTGAACGATTGGAAGAATTTACCCGCGCCCATCATTTATTGCGTATTTCACACGATCAGTTAGAACAACAATTAGCCGGAACCGGATTCAGTTTGCGTGAAATGCTGGCACAGTTGTCATCGCGTTTTGCGCGCACGAAAAAATGGGATGCAGAGCAAGCGCAAATCGCAATGTCATTTCTGAGTGAGCTGGGGAGTTTGCAAGCAGCGGCGATTTATGCCATCAACAATGACCATGTCGTAGTGGACAAAGCGTTGGCGCAATGCGGTGAAGCGCCGACATTACAGCGCGACGATGCTATGTTGAAACGCTGTTTGCGCGAACGACAAACCATCGCCGTAACAGCGGATGTAAATGGCATCGAATTAGCGCAGCAAAGTCAGTGGTTAGCGTGCGTGCCGTTTGTCGATGCACATAATTGCGTACACGCGGTACTCGTCATTGCCGCCATGCCTTTTTTTGCCTTAACCGAAGTGCGATTACGTTTGTTGAGTATCGCCGCTGCACACCTTTGCGATCACGTGCTTCGCGATGCGAGTTTGGATCAGCAACACGAATTCGATGTTGTGCTGTCGCGCATGGCGGCTGATGCACAGCAATTTGGTGTTGCATCCAGTCTGGTCATGATTAGGGCTGCGAATAACGACGATATGCAATCGTTGTTCGCGCAGTGGCAAGCCGGTAAGCGTGCTTTGGATGTGTGCAACGTTAAGTCATCACCCGAATGCCTTCGTCTCTGTATTTTGTTGCCCATTACGTCTACGAACGACGCGCAAAAATGGTTGGCGCGATTTCCCATTGCCCCTTCTAACGAGGTGCGTATCGAGGCAGTGGACGAAAACAGTATTAATCGCGTCGCAACTTGGTTGCGCGATAACGATAAGGTTGACGCGTAATCATGCCGCGTTCGTTATTCTTCATCGCATTGATGTTGGAATTGACCAGCATTGTGGTCCTTTTTTTGCCGTGGCATTGGGGGCTACAAACGGTGCTTTATATCGCGTTGCACGCGGCGGCTACGCCGTGGTTGGCACGTAGTTTATGGCATCAGTTACCGCGTCGTTATCGCGTGCCGGCCAAGGACAGCATTTTATTTTTGTCCGTGATGATTGCGGCGTTACCCTTCGTCGGTTTTGTCGGCGTACTGTGGGGTTTAATCATGGCGTTGCGTTTGCCGCGCGCGCGACGCAGTCTATCGGTGCAGATCATTGGTATTCCGCCATTGCCGTTTCAAGCGCCTACGGTACACACGCAATTACCGTATAGCGCTGGCGCTTTGCGCCAGATCCTGCGTCACGCTTTAACGCCGTTAAAACGCGTTAAAGCGGTGATGGCGATGCGCCAAATGCCGCTGCAACGTGCGTTACCGGGATTAAACATTGCGCTGCGCGATCGCGTTGATGACGTGCGATTGTTGGCTTACGCCATGCGCGACAATGCCGAAAAAAATTGGATTGATCAGATCCAATCACTCGCCGATGAAATTGATGATTTGCCGCTCAATAAACAGGGCGCGGCGTGCGCATTATTAGCGCACTATTCGTTTGAGTTGGTGTATTCCGGATTGGTGCAAGGCGCGGTCAAATCCCATTGGTTGAATCAATCGCTGCGCTATGCGCTGCAATCGCCGACGAGCATCATGCGTTGTGTATTGCTCGCGCGCCTATATTTAATGACGCAACAATTTGACCATGCCGAGCAGGCGCTGAATGAAGCCCAGCAATTGGGCGCGTCCGCGTCGTCTGTGGCAACCTGGCGTGCCGAGTGCGCATTCGGTTTACGTCACTTTGAAAAAGTGGCGATGTATCTGGCGCAGTGCACGCGTTACGGTGAGCGCGGTGGCGAATTGGCGGCGGTGAAATCGTATTGGCGGGCGACATCATGACCGACACCGTAGCGGATATCGCGTTATTACTGGAAGGCACGTATCCCTATGTGCGCGGCGGCGTTTCATCGTGGGTACATCAAATTATTTCCGGATTGCCGCACATTCGTTTCGCCGTCATTTTTATTGGTGGCGAACCAGAGTTATACGGAGATATTCAATATAAATTTCCGTCCAATGTCACTCATTTCGAGTGTCACTATTTGCTCGATCACAGCAAACATAAGCCGCAACCAGTGCGTGGAAATGCGCATGCGTATGACGACATGGCGCAATTTCATCACGCCATGCGCGACACCCATTCGGCGACGGTCGAAGAATTTATGCAAGCGTTTTCGGCGCTCGGTGCCGCTAACGGCATCAGCAAAAGTGATTTCTTATTCAGCGAACAATCTTATGCGTATATAACGCAACAGTATCGTGAACGTTGCACAGAACCGTCGTTTGTCGATTATTTCTGGGCGGTTCGCACCATGCACGCACCGCTCTTTGTATTGGCGCAAATTGCCAAGCAATTACCGCCAGTGCGCGCATTGCATTCCATTTCAACCGGTTACGCCGGTTTACTCGGTGCCATGATCAATGTACAGCGCGGTATTCCGTTTGTTTTAACCGAGCATGGCATTTACACCAAAGAACGCAAGATTGATTTGGCGCAAGCAACGTGGATCAATGATCACAGCGACGATGTCAGCACAACGCTACACGAAGAAATGGGTTACATCCGTGGTATGTGGATCCGTTTTTTTGAACAGATCGGAAAAATGGCTTATGCGCGCGCCAATCCGATCGTGAGTTTGTACGAGGGTAATCGCGAGCGCCAAATTGTGGATGGCGCGCGCGCCGAACGCACGCAAGTGATCACCAATGGCATCAACCTTGAACGTTATGCGCAAGCGATGCAAAAGCGACCAGCAGAAATTCCGTTGGTGGTCGGGTTGATTGGTCGCGTAGTACCGATTAAAGATATTAAAACCTATATACGTACCATGCGCGCCTTAAAAGACAAATTGCCTACGGTAGAAGGATGGATCATCGGTCCCGAAGATGAAGACCCGTCCTATGTGCAAGAATGCAAAGACTTAGTCGTGAGCTTGTCCTTGCAAAACACCGTAAAATTTTTAGGTTTTCAAAATGTCGCCGAGATCTTGCCACAACTGGGTTTGCTGGTATTAACCTCGATTTCCGAAGCGATGCCGTTAGTGTTGTTGGAAGGGTTTGCCAGTGGCGTGCCGTGTTTAAGCACCGATGTCGGATCGAGTCGCGAATTGATCGAAGGCAGTGGTGATGACGATCGGGCATTGGGCGCGGCCGGTGCCGTGGTGTCGATTGCCGATCCTGAAAGCACCGCGCAGGCCGCGTACGAATTATTGTCTAATTCTCAGCGTTGGCATGACGCGCAGCAATCAGGGTTAGCGCGTGTTAAAAAATATTATGACGATAAGATGATGTTTGCCGCTTATCGCGATCTGTATCAACGCACTTTATCAGGAGATTTTTACTCGTGCTAAGTGCGCTATTAAAATCAAAGGTATCGCTATGGCGGGTATAGGATTCGAGATCCGGCGCATTTTAGAGCGCGATAATTTTGCGTCGATTGTGAAAGCGTACGGTTACGCCGGATTAATTGCCGCCGGTCCGTGGGTGTTATCCATACTCGGTGTGATGTTGATCGGCATTCTCGCGCTGTTTCTAAAGGTCTCGCAAGAACAGATCAATCAGTTTCAGATCACGATCACCTATTTGATGATGGCGTCATTGGTATTGACCGGTGGCTTGCAACTGGTGTTCACGCGATTCGTATCGGACCGTTTGTTCGAGCGGCAACATCGTATCGTGATGCCCAATTTATTGGGCGCGATGATATTTTGTACGATTATGGCGTTTGTGATCGGTGCGCCGTTTGCGTTGTTCGCGTTTAGCGAATCCATGATTTTTCGTTTGTTACTGTTGTCGAATTTTTTGGTGTTGTGCAATCTCTGGATGGTGGTGATTTTTCTGTCCGGCATGAAGGCTTATCGACGCATTATTCGTACCTTAGCGTGGGGTTATTTAATTGCTGTTATCGCCGCCAGTTTACTATCGGTGTTTGCCCTAGAAGGCCTGCTTGCCGGTGTTTTGATCGGTCATTCGGCGTTATTGTTTGCGTTGTTATATGCCGTGGTACGCGAGTATCCAGGTGATACCTTAGTGCGTTTTGATTTTTTGCAGCGCAAGAAAATTTATCTGTCGCTGTTCTGGATGGGGTTAGTTTATAACGTCGCGGTGTGGGCCGATAAATTAATTTTCTGGTTTTATCCGTATACGTCTGAAGCGGTGATTGGCCCGTTGCGCGCTTCTATCATTTATGATTTGCCGATTTTTATGGCGTATCTATTTATTATCCCCGGTATGTCGGTATTTTTGGTGCGCATGGAAGCCGATTTCGCCGAGCAATATGATCTGTTTTATCGTGCGGTGCGCGAAGGCGATACCTTGCAACACATCGAATACCGCAAAGATCAAATGGTGTATACCGCGCGGCAAGGTATATACGAGATCTTTAAAGTGCAGGGCATCACGGTTGTTATTTGTTTGTTGTGGGGACGGGATCTGTTGCACTGGATCGGAATATCGCCGCTCTATATTCACCTGTTCTATATTGATCTGATGGCGGTGAGTGTACAGGTGTTGTTAATGGCTATTCTCAACGTGATGTTTTACCTTGACGCCCGTCGCGAAGCGTTATTTCTTTCGGTGTTATTTTTGTTCAGCAATATCGTGTTTACGATTATTACCTTGTATTGGGGCGCGGCGTCTTTCGGCTACGGATTCGCGTTGTCGGTTACGGTAACGGCGTTTACCGGTCTTTTTGTTTTAAACCGAAAAATGGATCGGTTGGAATACGAAACGTTTATGTTGCAGGGGTGATGAAAAAGGCGTGGGCAGTTCGTGAACTGCCCTACGGCGTTGGTGTGAATTTTTGGCGTTGCAGCGATTCATGTATCGCCTGACCGCTGAACAATAAACCGATTAAAACTTGAATCGAACGCCGACGCTACCTTGTTTAACGTCTTGCGTATCGTCATCGTCGAATCCGACTTTTGATATCACGTTATATCCTGCGATCAACCACAACCATTCGACACCTACGCCATATTGCGCGGTGGTGCCGGCATTTTTTTCGGTCAACGCGGTGATGCCGTTTTCGTACTCGATATTCCAACGCGCGGCACCAGCTCGTGCGGTGAAATAGACACCCGCCAATACCGGCGTGCGAAACGTGAGAGCCAGATCGGCGGCGGTCATCGGCACATTTAATTCGGCAATTTTGTTGTCGTCGCCAAACACTTCCATCTGCATCTGACCGCTATTTTGATAACCCAGTTCGACGCCCCACGTTTTGGAAAATTGTTCGCCGAAGGCGATACGTCCGCCGAGGGCGTTTTCGTTACATTCCGTGGTGACGGATTGATATCCGTTGGCATAAAGTGCGGTGGCGTGAGCGTCAACCTCAGTTTGTAATGTGGTGCAGGTTTCGCTACGAGTCGATTGCAGTGCTTGTAAGCTAATGTAGTTACCGGCCAGTGCGGTATTGGCCAACAGGGAAAGCGCGAAGAATTTTTTCATGGTAGCGTCCTTGAATTCGATGACATCGTCATGATGATTAATGAGTCATGCTAGCAGGAATGTACTGACGGCGAAAAGGCGGACAGCGCGCTGCGCGGACACCACGCAGGTAGGCTATTCGATCGGAAATAAGGCGATTTGCTGCGGTCTTCCTGGCACTTTGAAACGATCGCAACGTAGGGTGTGGCCGCGACCGTAAGCGTCGTAACCCAGTCGTCGTAATGCCAGCTTGAAGCGTTGCGCCAACAACTCGGCGTAGTTGCCTTCACCGCGCATTCTCGCGCGGAATGCACTGTTATTGAGTTTGCCTTGGCGCGCTTGCGTCACCAAACTTAAGACATGATCTTTTTTCAGCGGATAATGTGCGTCTAGCCATTCGCTAAAAAGATCTTTCACTTCATACGGTAAACGCAAAAAGACATAACCGGCATGGTTGGCACCGCATTCGCGCGCGCGTTCCAACACCGTTTCCATCTCACTATCGTTAACAAACGGGATCACCGGCGCAAATAAAACGCCGACCGGAATACCGGCTTCGTGTAATTGTTGCATCGCTTTCAATCGCGCCTCGCCGTTGGCGGCGCGCGGCTCTAAGCGGCGTTTTAAATCGTTATCCAATGTGGTGACGCTCAAGGTCACTTCGACTAATTGTTCCTGCGCCATTTCCGCCAAAAGATCAATGTCGCGAGTAACCAATGCGCTTTTGGTCACGATGCCTACCGGCTGTTTATAACGGCGCATTACGTCGAGCAAACGGCGTGTGATCCGCCGTTCTTTTTCAAGCGGTTGATACGGATCGGTGTTAGCGCCGAGTGCGATCCATTGGCAGCGGTAGTTTGGATGCGATAGTTCTTTTTCGAGAAATTTAACCGCTTCATCTTTGTAAAAAATTTTGGTTTCAAAATCGAGGCCGCCGCTTAAACCCCAATAACTGTGGCTCGGGCGGGCGTAGCAATAAATGCAACCGTGTTCGCAGCCGCGATAGGGATTAATGCTTTGTGAAAACGGAATATCCGGTGAGTCGTTGCGCGAAATAATCGAGTGTATGGTTTCGGGCCGATATTCGGTGGCAAGCGCATCGGCGTCGTCGTCGTGAAACCAGCCGTCGTCAAACGCCGACTGACGCGTGGTTTCGAAGCGGCCATCGGGAT
>CAZYUS010000070.1:0-11084 GCA_964650615.1 uncultured Pseudomonadaceae bacterium
ATTAAATGCGATGTGATCTTTGGTGCTTAAAATTCGGCCGCGCTGCGAGATCGCGCTTAGGGTTTCGATTTCAAGCGGTGACGCGACGCCATTTTGGTTTAGGGTAATGATTTCGCGTTCGCCACGGATCTGCGCGACGCTTTTTAATTGATAATTGTCGCAGGCATTCACTAAACATTGGCATAGTGCGGTTAAGTTTTTGGCGATAAAACTTTCGCGCAAGGTTTGCAGCACGACGCCGATTTCGCTGGCCGAACTCATGGCGGTCATTGCCGTGTTGAAGGCCGATTTCGCGCTGCCTTCGAGGCGTTTGCGCTCGGCCACATTGCGCAGCGCCACGTCGATTTTGGCCAGCAACTCGTCTGGCACAAAGGGCTTGGCAATAAAGTCTTCGCCACCGGCGCTGTAGGCGGCGAGGCGGTCTTCTAAGGTGATCTCGGCCGACACGAACAGCACTGGGGGCATCACGCCGATGGCGTCTTGTCGTAGTTCGCGGCACAGCTGCACGCCGTCCATCCCCGGCAGCCGCTTGTCCATTAAGTTCAGATTCGGCATCTGCTCTTTGAACCGCGATATTGCCTCGTCACTGTTGCTGGCTGTTTTTATGGCGTAGTAGGGCGCCAGCAATCCCTCCAGCAGTTGTCGTTGTACCGGTTCATCTTCGACGATTAAAACAAGGGGGTGGTCGCTCATGGCATACGGGCAGTAGCAAACAATGAGTACAGTGTAGTTCACCCTACAGCTTTGGGTGAAATCACCCGATTGGGCTATAGTTGAAGGACTTTTTGTCCATGCCATTTTTGCATGTCCAAGCATTCGTCCCCTTTTTCATCTTTAACGCAACGCCAGCACCAGATCATGGTGGTGGATGACGTCGTGCAGAATATTGATTTGGTGCGTGCGGCACTTAGCGATACGTATCGTATTTTTGCTGCTACCGATGGGCTTTCGGCGCTTAATTTCTTGGCGCGAGGAACGCAGCCGGATCTGATTTTGCTTGACGTGATGATGCCGGGCCTCAGTGGTTACGAGACGTTGGCGCAAATACGAAAGTTACCGGGATTAACGCAAACGCCGGTGATCTTTGTAACCGCCATGCACGAAGCCACCGATGAACTCAAAGGGCTGGCGCTCGGTGCAGTGGATTACATCAGTAAGCCCTATCAGCCCTTGGTGCTGAAAGCGCGCGTCGCTAACGCCATCGAACTTGCTGATTCACGTCAATTCTTGAGCAATAAGAACGCGTGGCTTGAAAGCGAGATCGTGCGTCATTTGCGTGATCGTGAATTGGTGCAAGACGTGAGC
Organism: uncultured Pseudomonadaceae bacterium; assembly: GCA_964650615.1. Classification (GTDB taxonomy): domain Bacteria; phylum Pseudomonadota; class Gammaproteobacteria; order Enterobacterales; family Permianibacteraceae; genus Permianibacter. Next base: position 1,306 of record CAZYUS010000070.1, read on the forward strand.
TTGCGCGCTATCACGAGTTTGGCCGAGGCGCGCGATAACGAAACCGGCAACCACATTTTACGAACGCAACATTATGTCAAGAACTTGGCGTTGCAATTACGCGAAAATTCGCGTTTTGCCGCTTATTTGAGTGACGAATACATTGAATGTTTATTCAAAGCCGCGCCGTTGCACGACATTGGCAAAGTGGGTATCAGCGACCATATTTTATTAAAGCCCGACAAATTGACCGATGATGAATTTCACGTGATGAAATCTCACGCCGTGATCGGAGCTGACGCGATCGAACGCGCCTTGATCGATGTTTTGATTAAACGTCAATTGGTGGATAACGATGACCAAGCTCGAACGCTTATCAATGCGGGTATCCGACGTTTGTCGTCGTCATTGGTTGAAAACAGTAGTCTTTTTAGTGCATTGCGTTTTTTATTAACGGCGCGCGAAATTGCGCGTTGGCATCATGAGCGTTGGGATGGCTCCGGCTATCCCGATGGCTTGCAGGGCGACGCCATTCCCTTGTCGGCACAGTTAATGGCGGTAGCGGATGTGTTCGACGCTTTGATCAGCAAACGTGTTTACAAACCGGCGTTTCCGCTCGACAAAGTGGTGTCGATTATTGCATCGCTGGTGGGTACCCAATTCGATCCAGATTTAATTGTTGGCTTCAATAAATGCATGGCGGACTTTGAACGCATCGCAAAGGAGTATCGCGATCATGATGTCTGATGTTGTGTTATCGCGTCGCGCGTTCTGTCAGACCATTACATTGTTGCCGGTGCTGTCGTCATTAAGTGCCTGTGCGCCGACCCGGTCACCATTATTAATTGGACACAATGACTTTTTGCCGTATCGGTTTATGCAGTTGGCACAGCAACAAAACAGTGATGAATCAGCGCGGTTGGTGTTATACGAATCAGCTACGATGGTGGCGCAAGCCATCGCTTCAGGCAGTTTGCACGGTGGTTTGCTTACTCTAGATGAAGTGATGCGTTTATGGGCTCAAGGGATTGACTTGAAAATCGCGGCAGTTATTGATGTTTCGCTTGGTATCGACCAGTTAATGGTGCATCCATCAATTACCGAGTTGGCACAAATTCGGGGTAAACGAGTCGCCGTAGAAACTGGCGCGGTCGGTAGTGTGGTGCTTTATAAAATACTCCGGCAATGCGGTGTGGCAGAGTCTGAAATAAATGTAATTTATTCTGATGTTTACCATCAGATAGAACAATATAAAAACGGTGAAATTGACGCAGCGATTTCGTTCTCACCAGCGTCCATTGAGTTGGCGCAAATGGGTGCTGTTAAGCTTTTCAGCTCTGCACAATTCGAGCCCATTATCGTTGATGTATTGGTGGTAGAGAATGATGCTTTACCATTATACGAAGAACAGGTGAATCGGTTATTATCTTCTTATTTTGAAATAGTGACTCGTTGGTCTAAACATGACGAAATTATCGTTAATCGTCTGTCGCTATTAACGGGGCTCGATCGTCCTCATCTCGTTGAATCATTGGTAGGTGTGCAGATGATGGGGGCCGAGCAAAACAGGCAATGGTGGGCCGCTGGAGATACTCACCTACATCATGCCGTGTCACAGTTGTCCGAAATTCTCATGCTATCTAACTCAAATGTAGAAGAAAAAATATGGCGTGGTCAATCGCGCAATATAGAGGGATAACGGTGTTTTTCGATATCAAAAAAAACGTCTTTAATAGCTTGAATGCTCGCGTTATAGCCGCTATATCGGCTTTGCTTCTATTAATTTCGTTTTTGTTTTATTGGGTGATTCATAATTGGCAAAACAACCTTGAGCGCGCCTTGGTTGAAAAGACATTTCGTTCGCATATTGTCGATATTAGCGATGCCGTAGCGAGTGCCTCCACCACCAACAACAACGATGCAATGGTCTTAAGGTTGTTGCAAAGAGAGTTAACCGATACGGCTATTAAACGGCTCGCCATCGTCGGCGATGACGACCAAATACGATATGCTGTCCCCAATAACGAGCGCACGACAACCGGCAAACATTATTTCGCGCAGTGGTCAGCATGGCAGCCAAAACCATCTTCGTTATGGTTTAGTGATGTGCAAGTGTTTTTTCAGCCTTCGCAAGCTTTAGTGGTACAAAAACTGTATTTACCTCCCGACCGCCATGCTCATCCGCTGTTGCTTGCGATGGAAATTGACTTGCCGGTAATGATGTCGGTCGTGGAGCCAGTGTCACAGCGTATCGCCGTCATTGGCGCGCTCCTGATGGCGTTTTTATTGCTTGTGGTGCGTTGGATACTCAATCATGTTGTCGTGCAGCCGCTTAAAGCGTTTAGTCATGGTTTAATTGATCAGATCGAAACGGGTGAAGAAAACAAATCACCGGATCTGGGCGTGTTTTCCGAGTTAAGCGACGTCGAGCTTGAAGTTGCCCGGTTGGTTGACCGTTTACGGGTACGCAATACAGCTTTGATTGAACAAGGCGAATTTATTCACAATAAATTAAATGAGTTGGATCGCATTATCCGTTGTGCTTCATTAGGTACATGGGACTGGGATATCGAAAGTAATTTGATGCGTTTCAACGCCGAACGCGCTGATATGTTAGGGCTGGTGGATGATGTCTTTCAATGCTCGATGGAGGGGTGGGAAGCGACTTTACATCCCCTCGATGCCGAGCGCGTAAAAAATGAAATGCATCGTCATTTATGTGGCGTGTCATCGCGCTATATTAGCGAACATCGTGTGCGTCACGCTTCGGGGCAATGGATTTGGGTGTTGGATATAGGCGAAGTCTATGCCCGCGACCGTGAAGGCAACGCACTTCGCATTGCCGGTGTCATGGTTGATGTTACCGAGCGCAAACAACTCGAAATGGCGGTGCAAGAATCCAACGCGCATTTGCTCGGTATTTTTAATCAACCGTATTCTGGCATCGCGATCTTTGATGCTAACACGCAAAAAATTACGCGCTGCAATCAACGCTTTGCCGATCTTTTTAAAACATCGTCTGACCAAATTATTGGGCGCGAATTTTGCGAGCTGGCGCGCTGCACGGGCAAAGAAACGTGCGTGGCCAATGTCGCGCAACATTTTCATGCGGCGAAGACAAAAGGAGGTTGGTTAAACCACGAATGGGAAGCGCAGTGCCTGCAGGCCGATGGTCATCATATATGGCTGCATATCACGTTATCGGTATCACATCAAAAAGACGGTAGTTCGGCCATTATGATGGCGCAGTCCATTCAGGATCGTAAACAAAGTGAGCTTGCCCGCGAAGCCGAACACGAAAAGCTGGAAAACATGCAAGCACGTCTCGATACCATGTTGCGCTCCATGCAAGAAGGCGTGGTGATGCAAACACCAGACGGGCGCATTGTCGAATTTAACGATATGGCTCCGATTTTACTCGGTCTTTCTACCGACCAAATGTTAGGCATCAGCAGTTTTGATCCGCGCTGGAAAGCCATTTCGCCAGACGGAGAAGAATTATCGGGAGATGATCATCCCTCTATGGTGGCAGCGCGTACCGGTCATGCCCAATTTGAAAAAATAATGGGTGTCACAAATTTGGCTACTGAGGAAATGATCTGGCTGAGTATTAATTCGCAACCGGTATTCGATATTGATGGTAACGTCGAATTTACGGTGACGACGTTTAGCGATATTACGCAGCGCTTGCGCTACGAAAAAGCGTTAAAAGAAACCAGCGCGCGCCTGAATATGTTGATGGACCACGCCCCTGATGTGATCTTGGCCGTGGACGAATCGCAATGTATTGTTTTTGCCAATGCGGTAACCGAACGGATATTTGGTTACGCTCCCGGCGATATTGTTGGGCAACCGATAACCGTGTTATTGCCTCCCGAATACCGTAAAGCGCACTCGCGCTGGGCGAAAAAATACATCAACGAAGATGACAGTAATTCGGCTTATGATATGGGCGCACGGCGCATGATTCAGGGGCTGCATCGAAATGGTAAATTAGTTGATGTTGAAATTTCACTTTCTCGCTCGGTGACTGAACAAGGCTCGTTAGTGACCGCCGTTATACGTGACATTACTTCTCGTCGCGAGCTGGAGGCGCAAGCTTCGCGTTTATCGCACGCGCTCGAACAAAGCCCAATTAAGTCAATTATTTTCAATCTGCAAGGTGTGATTGAATTTGCCAATCATGCGTGTTTTACCCAAGGTGGTTACGCGCAAAGCGAGCTGCTCGATAAAAATCTGTTCGACCTGTACTCGCCACTTTCAGATGTGTTGCAACTCAAAGCGCTGGTGGACAGTTTGATTCACCAACGTCCTTGGAAAGGCGAGTTAACCTTTATTCACGGTGACGGTAGTACCAGTATTGATCGCACGACGATCGCCCCGTTACGTGATGCGCGCGGTGATGTGTCGCACTTTATCAGTATGCAAGAAGACATCACGGAGCAGATAAGCAATCAACGTGAGTTAGAAGAATATCGCAATGGTCTTGAAAAAATGGTCATTGGTCGCACCATCGAATTGTCGCAAGCGAAACAGCGTGCTGAAGCGGCGGCTCTGGCGAAAACCAGCTTTCTCGCGAATATGAGCCACGAGATCCGCACGCCCATGAACGCGATTACTGGGTTCGCACAATTACTGCGTCAAGAAGAATTAACAAAACGTCAGGCAGACTTTGTGCAAAAAATTGTTTTTGCGGGCGATCATCTTTTGCATATTATCAACGACATCCTCGATTTATCGAAAATCGAAGCGGGCAAAGTGGTGTTGCAAGAAGACGAATTCGATTTAACGGCTTTCGCCAAAGAGATTTTGGATATGGTGCGAAATCGCGCCGAAATAAAAAACTTGAAGGTTACCTTAACCGTCGCCGAAAACGTGCCGACGCTGGTCAAACTGGATCGTATGCGGTTAGGCCAGGTACTGCTTAATTTGTTGAGCAACGCGACCAAATTTACCGATAAGGGTGAGGTGGTTCTGGACATACGCTGTCCGGCTTCTGATCGACTCCATCTGGCTGTGCGTGACAGCGGCATTGGTATTGATAGCGTGCAGCAAAAGCGTTTGTTTCAACCGTTCGAGCAAGCCGACAGCTCGACCACGCGACGCTTTGGCGGCACGGGTTTGGGGTTGTCGATTAGCAAAAATTTAGTGACGTTAATGGGCGGCGAAATTGGGGTGCAAAGCAGCATCGGCAATGGCAGTACCTTTTGGATCGAGTTACCACTTATCGCACCAACGCCCATTCCCATAACAACGCATTCCAGCGACACGGTGCCTCGTGTTGAACGTCGATTTCATAACCAGAACATTCGTGTGTTGTTGGCCGAAGACGACAAGCTTAATCAAGAACTGGTGGTGATTTTATTATCTGAACAAGGGATACGACCGCAAATTGCTAACAATGGTGTCGAAGCATTGTCACAAGCGCAACATCACGATTTTGATTTGATTTTAATGGACATACAAATGCCGCAAATGGATGGCATTGAATGCGCACAACAGATACGCAATAACAGCCGCAATCGCCACACGCCTATCGTGGCGTTAACTGCCAATGTATTTGCCGAAGAGCGGCAACTTTATTTGCAAAGTGGCATCAATGATGTGCTCGCCAAGCCACTGGATACGGCACAACTGGAAACCTTATTAGCGCGCTATTTGAATTCGCACGAAAGCGAATCCATATCGTCAACCGCCGCGACGCCGTCGCCGACGCGCTTATCGTCATCGGTATCACCGCAGGCTGAAAGTCTGATCACGCGTTTGCGCGAGAGTGCCGAGTTCGACGTTGAACGTGCGCTCAAAAACGTCGGTGATCGCGCGGATTTATTGGTCACTTTATGTCAAGGCTTTGTTCAAACCCATCAGCAAACCATTGCCACCATCCGCACGCAGCTGATAGCCGATCAGCGTGACGCTGCCGCGCGACTGGCGCATTCATTAAAAGGCGCGGCGCTGGCGCTCGGGGCCATCAAGCTCGCGCAATCGGCGGCCATTGTCGATGAAGTGATCCGTACTGGGGCCAGCTATGCGGCGCAGCAAACGGCGCTCAACACCTTGCAACAACACGCACAAGAGGTCATGACGTGTTTGTCGTCACCGTCATCCACTTGTCTGCCGGCACTTATCGCATTGGTGCAACAATCTGACGTCGCAGCGATTGACTGGTTTAGCGAGCACGAAAATCAACTCGCGCAAGTATTGGATGCGGCGCAACTGCGTCAAGTCAAAGCCTTGCTACACAGCTATCGTTTCGATGCGGCGCTGGCGCTGTTAACGGGCGTTAGATAGGGCCGCCTTCGCCTTGCCCAAATCGCGGCTAAAGCCGCTGCGGCATTCTGCGTATGACCATTGACATCGGGCGGGCGTTCGGGCCGCCATTTTTTTTACAAACCCAACAAAATTTATTTCCTGCGCTTAGGTATTTTTCTATTTAACGGCTATAACTAAATACATTAAAGACCTAAGCCCTGCCGTTATGACTGCCAAAAACATCATCATATTGCCCGCCAACTTGCAAATTGCCAACGTCGCTGACTATCGCGACAAAGCCATTGCTGCCGCGCAAACCGGCAAGGATGTGACTTTAAAGGCCGCCGATACGGTGCGGGTGGATACCGCCGGTTTGCAGTTATTGTTGGCGCTACAAACGGCGGTAACGGCCAACGGAAAATCGTTAAAGTGGGAAAAAGTCAGCGACGAATTGCACAAATGTTTCGCGCTATTGGGTGTCAGTAAACAGTTTCATTATTAAGGATTGGGGCGGATCAATGAGCAAAGTGTTAATCGTGGATGATTCGGTTTCCATGCGGCAAATGGTGGCGTTCACGCTGAATTCGGCCGGATTTCAAGTCACCGAAAGTGGTGATGGTCAGCAGGGCTTAAGCGCCGCGCAGCGTACCCAATTCGACGTAGTGATCGCGGATGTCAATATGCCGGTGATGGACGGCATCACGTTCGTCAAACACTTGCGTGCGCTACCGAATTATCGTTTTACCCCGATCCTGATGCTCACCACCGAGGCCGGTGGCGACAAAAAAAATGAAGGCAAAAGCGCCGGTGCGACCGGTTGGATCGTAAAGCCGTTCAATCCGGATCAGTTATTGGCCACGGTTAAAAAAGTATTGTCGGGATAAAACGTGATCCGAAATTTCACTTCCACGATTTTCACGGTATTGCAAAGCAAAGAGGCAATAAATGAGCAAAGTGCTGGTTGTCGATGATTCGGTGTCGATGCGTCAGATGGTGGTGTTTACCTTGACCTCGGCGGGCTATCAAGTGACCGAAATGGGTGATGGCAAGCAAGCGTTGGATGCCGCGCAAAAAGCGCAATTCGATGTGGTAGTGTCTGACGTCAATATGCCAGTGATGGACGGTATTACGTTGGTCAAAAATCTTCGTGCTTTACCCAACTACAAATTTACGCCGATCTTGATGTTGACCACTGAATCCGGTGGCGACAAGAAGAACGAAGGCAAAGCGGCCGGAGCGACGGGCTGGATCGCTAAACCGTTTAATCCGGAACAACTGCTCACCACGATTAAAAAGGTGTTGGGGTAGTGAATTCATAAACCAATTTTGTAGGAGCGTTTTAGGCGCGAACCGCGAAAATTCGCGCCTAAAGGCGCCATACTCACAATCGTTTTTGAATGATTGGATAGTGCGGTCTTTAGGCCGTTAAATGAAAAATGCGTTTGGTATGTTTGGAGCAATCAATTCAATGGCCATTGATATTGCACAATTCCATCAGGTTTTTTTTGAAGAGTCGTTTGAAAACTTGGATACGATGGAAAAAGAATTGCTCGATTTGCAGATCGGCTCGGTTCCACGTGACACCATTGATACCATTTTTCGTGCGGCTCATTCGATCAAAGGCGGCAGCGCGACCTTTAGCTTTACGTCAGTAGCCAAATTTACCCATGTGCTTGAATCGCTGCTTGACGAAATGCGCAGTGGTACTCGCGAAGTTACCGCCGATGCCGTTGACTTGCTGCTCAAATCGGTCGATTGCTTGCGTAATATGCTGCACGCGTTGCAGCAAAAACAGCCGGTAGACGAGAGTTTCAGTCATAGTTTAATGGCGGCCTTTTCAGCCATGACAGGCGAAGGTGCGCATAATGCCAATGGAGATAAAATCGCCACGACGGCAACCATAAAACCATCCGCTAAAGTGTCGGGTTGGTCCATCACATTTATTCCGCAACCCCAAATTTTGCAAACCGGCAATGAGCCGCTACGCATGATCCGTGAGCTGGAACAATTCGGCGCGTTGACAGTGAATTGTTCGCTCGAAAAACTGCCGCCATTGGACGCATTGGAGGTCGAAAATTGTTATTTGAGTTGGACCATCGACTTAAATGGTGATTGCACCGATCTGCAAATACGCGAAGTATTTGAGTGGGTGTTAGATGAATGTGAATTGCGCATTGCGCCGCTTAGTGATGATGGTGATGATGATGACATCAACGCCGAAGCACCTGATGAAATGGCGGCTAAATCGACCGTCAGTTTTAATGTTGGTGTAGCGCAACTTCCGGTCGAACAACGCGGTGCGGCGCAAACGCCAACCGCTACGGCCAGCGCACCCAATAGCGGTGCTTCGATCCGTGTCGGCATTGATAAAGTCGATAGCTTGATTAATCTGGTCGGTGAATTGGTGATCACCCAGTCCATGTTGGGACAGATCGGTGGTAATTTTGATATGTCGCGTTTGGAACGTTTGCAAGCCGGTTTAGCGCAACTGGAGCAAAACACGCGCGAATTGCAAGAAAGCGTTATGCGAATTCGGATGCTGCCCATCAGTGTGACGTTCAATCGTTTTCCGCGCATGATCCGCGATTTGGCGCAACAGCTTGGAAAACAAGTGGAATTAACCATGTCGGGTGAAAATACCGAACTTGATAAAACGTTGCTGGAGCAGATATCCGATCCCATGGTGCATTTAGTGCGCAACGCCATGGATCATGGCCTCGAAAAAGCCGAGGCACGGATCGCGAAAGGCAAACCTGCACTCGGTAATGTTCATCTCAATGCTTTCCATCAAGGCGGCAAGGTCGTGATCGAAATCAGTGACGATGGTGCCGGTATCAACCGCGATAAAGTGGTCGCTAAAGCGATCGAACGTGGGTTATTAAGCAGCGGCGACGGTTTAAGTGACGAACAGGTGTTTCAACTGATTATGGAACCGGGATTTTCCACCGCCGATGTCATCAGTGATGTCTCTGGTCGCGGTGTTGGCATGGATGTGGTCAAACGTAATATAACCGCACTTAGTGGCACCATTGATATTCATTCCGAAAAAGATGTTGGTTCATTATTTACGATACGCTTGCCGCTTACGCTGGCGATTTTGGATGGTCAATTGGTGCGCGTCGGTTCACAAATATATGTGGTGCCGCTGATTTCGATTATCGAATCGTTGCAAATTAAACCGAGTGAAGTGAATCAGATCGTGGGCGAAGTAGAGGTTTATCGTTTACGCGATGATTACGTGCCGATCGTGCGTGTTTATCGTGAATTCAATATCAATGCCGATTGCAAGACATTAGACGATGGATTGCTCGCCGTCGTTGAAGCTGAAGGACAGAAAATCGGCCTGATGGTGGACGAATTATTGGGCCAGCAACAAGTCGTGATCAAGAGTCTGGAAACTAACTACAAAGCAATAGAAGGTATTTCCGGTGCCACGATTTTAGGTGACGGACGCGTTGCGCTCATTATCGACGTTGTTGGCATGATACGACGTGCGGCGGGGCAGCAGCGTCGCTTCGAAGCGGCATAAATGATTTAAACGGTCGTAG
>CAZYUS010000070.1:11094-16300 GCA_964650615.1 uncultured Pseudomonadaceae bacterium
ACTATTTCGCGCCTTAAGGCGTTCCTACAAAAAACGAACGATTTAGGCGCGTGAACAAGCAGGATGGAATAACGCAATAATGACCACAGCACTGCAAGTACGTGAAAAAACGGAATTGGCGACGCGCTCGCTAAGTGGCGTAAGCGACGGTCAACAGTATTTAAGTTTTATGATGGCCGGCGAAGAGTACGGCATTGATATTTTGCGCGTGCAAGAAATTCGCGGATGGGAAACGCCGACGTTATTGCCGAATTCACCTGCTCCAGTAAAAGGCGTGATTAATTTGCGCGGCATTATCGTTCCCGTATTGGATTTACGCGCCATACTGGGTATGCGCTCGGCAGAATACAACGCCTCAACGGTAGTGATTATTTTGCAATTTGATTTGGCTGACCGGCAGCGCGTGATTGGTATTGTGGTCGACGCTGTATCCGAAGTGTTTGCGGTCGAACCGGGGCAGGTGAAACCGGCGCCGGAAGTGGGCAATAAACTGGATCCGCAATTTATTGCAGGACTCGCCAAGGTGAACGGCAAAGTGGTTATTTTATTGCAGGCGATACGCTTGCTTGATGACAGTCATTTTTCGTGAGGATGCGTCATGAGTAAATTGGCTGATCGTTTGCGAGGCGGTCGCACAACCGAAAAGAAAAAAGAGGTTGAAGCCGAGCAATACCTCACGTTTATTCTGGCCGAAGAAGAATACGGCGTCGCCATTTTAAACGTGCAAGAGATCCGTGGTTGGGAGCCGGTCATGACCATTCCCAATGGACCAGCATTCTTACGCGGCGTCATGAACTTGCGCGGCAGCGTTATTCCTATTGTGGATTTGCGTGTGCGTTTTGGTTTGCCAGTGCGTGAGCCATCGGTAACAACGGTCGTGGTGATTTTGCGTGTGCAAACCGATGAAGGTGAAAAGTTAGTCGGTGTCGTGGTTGATGCCGTCGCCGAAGTGTACGACATCGAAAAAACGCATATCCAACCGGCTCCTTCAATGGAAGGTGATGACCGCATGGATTACATCGCAGGCATCGCCACCTTAAAGAGCAAAATGATTTCGTTAATTAAAATCGAAAAACTGTTTGATGTGGCGCGTTTGTCGCGGGTGAAAGGCGCGGCGATAGCGGAAAACGTCTGATGCGTAAAGGTTTGAAGAAAGTCTGCTTGTTTTAGCGGAAGAAAGTAACTCCAACCGGGAGATGAAAGTATGTTCGAGTTTTTTGATTCAGCGGCGTTCAATAAAAAGATCGTCATGATGGCAGTGGCACTCGCTGCCCCGGCTATTCTGTGTCTGTATTTGATTTCACAGGATCGAATTCAGCCCAATTTCTGGTTGGTGTGTACGTTATTGCTGACGGCGGTCGGTACACTCTTGGCCTATCGTTTGACGCAAGCACCGCAAACAACCAGTGGTGGCGATAGCGAGGCCATGTTGCGATTGCGTCAGTCGCTGGAATTTGTCAGCACCAATGTAATGGTGGCGGATGCCGATTTAACTATCGTTTACGTCAATCCTGCCGTCGTAGAAATGATGTCGCGTAATGAAGCGGCACTACGACGTGACCTGCCACATTTTTCAGCGCGAAATTTAGTCGGTATAAACATCGATCAATTTCATAAAAATCCGGGTCATCAACGTCGCGTGCTGGGGGACTTAAAAGGCAGTTATAAAACCACTATCACAGTGGGAGGCTGTTTCTTTAATTTATCGGCCAATCATATTTTCGACGGTAAAGGCGTGCGTATCGGAACCGTAGTGGAATGGGCAGATGTCACCGAACAGCACCACGCCGAAGTTGAAATGTCACGTTTGCGTCAATCCTTGGATGCGGTGTCGTCTAATGTGATGGTCGCGGATATGAACAATGTCATTGTTTATATGAATCCAGCGGTCACCGCAATGATGATGCGAAATGAATCGGCCATGCGTCGTGATCTGCCGAGTTTTGACGCTCGTAACTTAATCGGTCGCAATATTGATGATTTTCATAAACATCCCGCGCATCAACGTAAGCTCTTGGCAGAGTTGACGACGACTTATCGCAGTTCGGTGTCGGTCGGCGGTCGATTTTACGAATTGGTTGCCAATCCGGTGTTCGATGGCAAAGGCGGGCGTGTTGGTTCGGTGGTGGAATGGTCCGACGTAACGGATCAACGCATGGCGCAACAAGAAATCGAAACATTAATCAGTCAAGCCAAAGGCGGTAATTTATCGGCGCGTATTGACGCCAGCAAAATGACGGGATTTTTTGCCACGCTCGCGACCGGAATCAACGAAATGATGGATCAAATGGTAACGCCGATCCGTACCAGCATCACGACACTGGAAGAATTAGCCACCGGTAATTTGATTGATGACATGGAGGGAGTTTATCAAGGCGAGTTTGAAAACCTGGCCAACGCGGTAAATAAATCGATCGGTAATTTGCGTAACTTAGTGGCCGAAATTATTGATTCGTCGGCGCAGGTTTCTAACGCATCAAAAGAAATCGCACAAGGCAATCAGGATTTAAGCCAACGCACCGAAGAGCAAGCGTCGAGTCTTGAAGAAACCGCTTCGAGTATCGAAGAGTTAACCGGTACGGTTCGTGAAAACGCCGGTAACGCGCAAAACGCCAATAAATTAGCCGATAGCGCGATGCAAAAGGCGCAACGCGGCGGTGAGGTAGTGGGGCAAGCGGTGACGGCGATGCAAGAAATTAATTCTTCCAGCCGCAAGATCAGTGACATCATTGGTGTGATTGATGAAATCGCTTTCCAAACCAATTTGCTGGCGCTAAACGCAGCCGTCGAAGCGGCCCGCGCCGGCGAACAGGGTCGTGGGTTTGCGGTAGTGGCCGCCGAAGTGCGTAATTTGGCGCAGCGCAGCGCGGCAGCAGCGAAAGAAATTAAAGAATTGATTAAAGACAGTGTGCAAAAAGTGCAAGACGGAAGCCGTTTGGTGGACGAGTCTGGCCGCACCTTATCGGAGATTGTCGAAGCCGTCGCCAGCGTCAATGACATCATTGGTTCCATTTCCAATGCGTCGCAGGAGCAGGCCGCCGGTATCGAACAAGTCAATAAAGCCGTCGCGCAAATGGATCAGATGACGCAATCGAATGCCGCATTGGTTGAGCAGGCAGCATCGAGTTCGGAAAGCATGGAAGAGCAAGCGGCTAAATTGCTTGAATTGATGCAGTTTTTCAAAACCGGAGCGACCGGGGCTGGGCCAATTAAAAGCCCGAAAAACGCCGATTTAAAACGTCCCGCAACGGTAGCCAATAAAGTCACGAAATCGTCATCGAAAGATGATGATTGGCAAGAGTTTTAAACGGCAAATGGGCAGTACGTGTACTGCCCCTACGAAGGTTGAAATTGTTCGGGCAATTAATTAACCGTCAACCCCGTAGGGGCGATTCATGAATCGCCCATGTTTTTAAGAACAGGAATCAGGAGTGAAATAATCCATCGTGACAGCGACTGAAAACGGTGCCGGCGTCGCAACAGCGCGTGTGCGTGAATTTCATTTCACTCAATCCGATTTCGGGTTTGTTCAGAAAACGGTCTATGATCACGCTGGTATTGCCTTGGGTGAACATAAAATGGACATGGTTTACAGTCGCCTGTCCCGTCGTTTGCGCGCCCTGCATCTGGATTCGTTCGAGCAATACCAACAATATTTGTTGGATCACGATGACGAGGTGGTGCAATTCATTAATGCTCTGACCACCAACTTAACGCATTTTTTTCGTGAAAATCACCATTTTGAATTCATCAAAGAAAAGTATTTCGCCGAGCTATTAAGACTTCATCAAAGTGATCGCCGTATTCGTTTCTGGTGCGCGGGATGTTCTACCGGTGAAGAGCCATACTCGTTGGCGATTACCTTGCACGAGGCCATGAGTTCATTTCGCGGCTGGGATATAAAAATTCTGGCCACCGATCTCGATACGCAAGTGTTGGATAAAGCCCGTAGCGGTCGCTACGAAGCCGAGCGCGTTAAAGATATTCCTGCCGAACGTCTGGGCAAATGGTTTACGCGCTCCGATGAGGGCGAGTATTACACCGTTAAAGAATCTCTGCGTGATTTGATCACCTTTAAGCAATTAAATTTAATGAACGAATGGCCCATGAAAGGACCGTTCGACCTGATCTTCTGTCGCAATGTTGTGATCTATTTTGATAAGACTACGCAGCATAAGTTGTTTCAGCGTTATTACGATTTGTTGGCTGACCACGGTGTTTTGATGTTGGGGCATTCCGAGTCCTTGGGTGCAATGCAGGCGCGCTTTACGACAACGGGGCGCACCACGTTTCGAAAAAAGGTCGGTCTGGTATGAAACCATTGCAGCCACGATGTTTGTCGGCGTTTTCGCATATCAACCGTTATTGGGATCGGCAGCATGATTGTTGGGCCGCCAAAATACTGCCCGGTGAATTTTATGTCACGCAGCATGATGAAATGGTCGCCACCGTTTTGGGATCGTGTGTGTCGGCGTGCATTCGCGACGTGCAGTCTGGTGTTGGCGGTATGAATCATTTTATGTTGCCGCTCACCAATAAAGATGCCAATGATGGCTCGTTACTGGGGCTGTCAACGCGTTATGGAAATTACGCGATGGAGCATTTGATTAACGAAATATTCAAAGCAGGCGGTGCACGTAAAAACCTTGAAATCAAAGTATTCGGTGGCGGTCGCGTATTACGTCGCATGACCATGGATATTGGTAAACGCAATATTGATTTTGTGCATCACTATTTACGCGCTGAAGGCCTACCCATTGTGGCGGAAGATGTCGGCGACGTGTACCCGCGCAAGGTGTTGTATCGACCGGCAACGGGTAAGGTGCTGATGAAAAAACTGGAAAGCATGCACAATGACACGGTTGAAAAACGCGAAAACGAGTATTACCAAAATATCATCCAAAAACCGGATATATCGGGTGAGATCGAGTTGTTTTAGTGCGATTGATTTTGTTGTCGAGATGCGTGAATGACACATAAAAAGGTGCGCGTATTGATCGTCGATGATTCGGCGTTAATCCGCTTGTTGTTAAGCCAAATCTTGTCGTCCGATGACGATATTGAAGTCGTTGGCACCGCCACCGATCCGTATGATGCGCGCGATAAAATTAAGCGTTATCACCCCGACGTGTTAACGCTGGATGTCGAAATGCCCAAAATGGACGGGCTAACATTTTTAGAAAATTTGATGCGCTTGCGACCGATG
>CAZYUS010000071.1:0-3457 GCA_964650615.1 uncultured Pseudomonadaceae bacterium
ATCAACAAGCTCCTCTTACGGTGCTTACCGATCCCATTGCCGAGATCGTGACCACTCTTTCCATATTTAATCCGCACAACGACACCGTAATAACTGCCGATCCGACCGGTCGAGTACCATCCGCCCGAAAATCCAGATTGTTATAGGCGACCGAACGAGTGACGGTAAGCGTTGGATCTATCGCCTCAAATTGGACGATAGTTTGGTCGTCAGCGGTACCGAGTACGGTATCAAGACCTGCCTCGGTAACTTGATATCCAGTACTCCAATCGGTCCCGACCAAAGGCGCGATGCGGGTCATACGATTGAGGCGCACCGCCGAACTACGGGCGATAGCCAATGAGCCTACGATATCGTTCGTACTGGAGGATAATCGGGAACTCGCTATCAGACTCGACATCATTGGCGCAGCAAGAGTAGTGACGATGCCAATTAGCGCGACAACGGTCATTGCTTCCAAAAGGGTGAAGCCATTCGTCTGCCTTCTGGTGAACATGAAGTCTTTTCCAAAGAGATTAGCCAGGATTGCAGTCTCCCCTCAGCTTAGACTTATCGCAATAACCTACCGACAAGATCAAAACGAAGCCCGATAAGTGGCAAATCAAAAAGTAAAAGTGTGACCGCCTTATCACAGCGCGCTAGTTGCGTCGCGAATCGGAAAAAGCATCGCCAGAGGGATGTCTTACTGACGCAATTCCATCGGCAGCAGAAACACCACGTCTTCACTTTCGCCACTGGTTTCGCGTAGCAGCTTGCCACCTAAGGATTCGAGGCGGGCGATCACGTCTTTGACGAGGACTTCGGGGGCGGAGGCACCGGCGGTAACGCCGACTTTGGCGGCATGCTGAACCCATTGCGGGTCGATGTCGGTGGCAAAATCAATGAGGTAGGCTTTGGAGCCGGATTTTTCGGCGAGTTCGCGCAGGCGGTTAGAGTTGGAGCTGTTTTTTGAACCGACCACAAGGACGACATCGGCTTCGTCGGCAAGAAGCTTTACCGCATCCTGTCGGTTTTGGGTGGCGTAGCAGATATCGTCTTTACGTGGCCCCTCGATTTGGGGAAATTTCAATTTTAGTGCCGCGATGATGTCGCGGGTTTCATCTACGGACAGCGTGGTTTGCGTTACGTAGTGCAGCCCCGTGCCAGCTTTTATGGTCAGGGCTTCGACATCAGCGACCGATTCGACCAAATAGATGCCGCCACGCGCATTATCGTACTGTCCCATAGTGCCTTCGACTTCGGGGTGACCCTTGTGACCAATCAAGATGCATTCGTCGTCTTTGCGAGCAATGCGAGCCACTTGCATATGGACTTTGGTCACCAACGGACAGGTGGCGTCAAATAAACGAAACCCGCGCGCCTTGGCTTCGTCACGCACCGCTTGCGAAACACCGTGCGCCGAAAAGATCAACGTCGCGCCCTGTGGTACTTCGCTTAATTCTTCGATAAAAATCGCGCCACGCGATTTTAAATCATCGACCACAAAACGGTTATGCACCACTTCGTGACGGACATAAATTGGCGCGCCAAACAACTCAAGCGCACGATTGACGATTTCAATAGCTCGATCTACGCCGGCGCAAAAACCACGCGGATTGGCCAAAATAATGTCCATTCGTTAGACCTGTTAGTGAATTAACGCAGTTGTTCGGCAACGGATCGCGGTGTGGTGGATGTGCGCACGATATCCATGACTTCGATATCGAAAAATAACACTTCGCCCGCCAAGGGATGATTGAAATCCACGGTGATGGAATCGCCAACAATAGCGCGCACCACCCCCGGCATTTCACCACCATTGGGATGCGCGAAGCCGATAATCGCGCCAACGTCTAATGCTATGTCGCTGGGAAATTCGTAGCGCTGTAAATATTGAATCAGCGCTGGCTGACGTTCACCGAAGCCATCAACGGCTGCGACGGTAAATTGCTTAACCTCGCCTACCGATAAACCGATTAACTGTTGCTCGATCGCGGTACTCAAACTGCCATCGCCCAACTGGAATTTGGCCGGTTTATTGATCGCACGAGTCGATTCAGCCACCGAACCATCGCTTAATTTAAGATTCATATGCAGAACAACTGCATCGCCAGCTTGCACTTTCATTGCGGATCACGCTTATTAAAAAAACCATCGAGAAACAACATCACCGCACCGACACAAATCGCGCTATCGGCGATGTTAAAAGCGGGCCAATAATGATCGCCGACATACCATAAAATAAAATCGGTTACCTGCCCGGCATAAATACGGTCAATCACATTGCCAATGGCACCGCCGATAATCAATGTCAGAGCAATAGGCATCCATTTTTTGCCAACCGGTTCTTTTAATAACCAAACGGATAATATTCCTGACACCACGAAGGCCATCGCCGAAAAAAACCAACGTTGCCAACCACCAGCGTCACTTAAAAAACTGAACGCCGCACCACGATTGTATTGCAATGTCAGATCGAAAAACGGCATAACAGGAATACGTTGAGCGAATTCCAAATGGTTCTCGACTGAAATTTTGGTCCATTGGTCGATTGCAATAATAAAAATTGACAACAACAACCAACGTAGGTTTTTATAATTCAAATTCGTCATTTTTTACTTCGAACACTATATTGAATATTTTTCATTTCGGCGTGCGGATATTCGCGACTAAAGGCGGCCGCACACACATCCACTGCTTACGCAATCGCGCGGACCTCACCATCGCCGTCGACGTTTTCGACGCAACGACCGCACAGCTCAGGATGCGCGGCGTGCTGGCCAATATCGGGACGACGATGCCAACAACGCACGCATTTGCCGTGCGAGGATTTGGTTAGCACTAATTTCAAACCATCGACATCGGTAGCCGATGCGTGCGCCGGAGCGTTGCCCGCATGAATATTGGCACGCGAAGTGATCAACACAAAACGTAAATCGTTGTGCAGTTTGGCTAATACCGAGTGCAAAGTCGGTTCGACATACAAATCCACTTCGGCTTCCAGCGAACTGCCCATTTCCATGCTGGAGCGTGCGCCTTCGATGGCTTTATTAACGGCGTCTTTTACGCTGCGAATAGTAAACCAATCTTGGTCATTGATGCGCTCGTCGCTATCGAACAACCCTTGATACCATTCAGCCATGAACAGTGATTCTTTTTGTCCAGGAATGACTTGCCAGATCTCGTCACCGGTAAACGATAATATCGGCGTGATCCAGCGCACCAAGGCTTGCACAATATGATACATCGCGGTTTGGCAAGATCGTTGCGCAAGCGATCCGCGTTTTGCGGTGTATTGACGATCTTTAATCACATCAAGATAAAAACTGCCCATATCTACCGAACAAAAATGATGAACGGTTTGCGCCACATTCCAAAATTCATAATTAGAATAACCACTGATCACTTGTGCTTGCGTGGCTTTCGCGCAAGAAACGGCCCAACGATCCAGTGGCAACATCTGATCGGGGGCGATCAG
>CAZYUS010000071.1:3467-15789 GCA_964650615.1 uncultured Pseudomonadaceae bacterium
CGTTTGAGGATCGAAGCCATTTATATTAGCGAGTAAGAAACGCGCGGTATTACGAATGCGACGGTAACTATCGGCAGTGCGATTCAAAATTTCTTTTGATACCGCCATTTCGCCGCGATAATCGGTCGATGAAACCCAGAGACGTAAAACATCTGCACCGAGCAGACCGATCACCTCTTGCGGCGCGACCACATTACCTTTGGATTTCGACATTTTTTCGCCTTTACCATCAACGGTAAAGCCGTGCGTCAACACCGCTTTATAGGGCGCGGCGTTATTCATCGCTACGCCGGTTAACAATGACGAGTGAAACCAACCACGATGTTGATCCGAACCTTCCAGATACAAATCAGCCGTACCGCCAAGTGCCGGATTTTGCGCAACCACGCCAAAATGCGTGATGCCGGAATCGAACCACACATCCATAGTATCGGTGGCTTTAACGTAATGCGCCGCGTCGGAGCCGATTAATTCTTCAATCGCCAAATCGAACCACGCTTGAATGCCGCCCTGCTCGATTTTCTGCGCCACTTTCTCCATCAACGATAATGTGTCCGGATGCAATTCCTGCGTTTCTTTGTGTACCAAAACGGCTAACGGAATGCCCCACGTGCGCTGACGCGAAATACACCAATCCGGACGATTCGCGATCATAGCGGTAATACGTGCTTCGCCCCATTCTGGAACCCATTGCACATTTTTGATTTCGCTTAACGCTTTTTCGCGTAAGCCTTTTTGGTCCATCGCGATAAACCATTGCGGCGTTGCACGAAAAATAATCGGCGTTTTATGACGCCAGCAATGCGGGTAACTGTGACGCAAACTGGCGACTTTCAATAATCGACCATTGGTTTTCAGCGTTTCGACGATCGCCTCATTGGCTTTTGAAACGTGTTGGCCACCGAACAACGGCAGATCCGCTGCAAACACTCCGTTCGCACCAACTTTATGTTCGACCGATAAGCCATAACGATTGCCTGCCACAAAATCTTCGACACCGTGTCCCGGTGCGGTATGAACACATCCAGTACCCGCATCAAGCGTAACGTGATCGCCTAAAATAACCGGCACTTCACGCGGATAAAACGGGTGACGCACTTTCAGTTGTTCTAGCGCCTCGCCTTTGCCATAGCCAAGCACGTGATAATGCTCTACACCAAAACGCGCCATGCAATCGCTTAACAAACCTTCGGCCAATACCAACCGTTCTTTAACGCCATCACGTTCAATTTGTACGACGACGTATTCCAGCGATGGGCTGACGCAAACCGCTTGATTCGCCGGCAAGGTCCACGGTGTTGTGGTCCAGATCACGATTGATAAATCACCGTGACCGTGATGGCCTGGCACGCTGTGCAAACGCGAAAATAAACTTTCTTCATCTAACACCGGGAACGACACATCAATCGCGTGTGACGTTTTATCTTCGTATTCGACTTCGGCTTCGGCCAGTGCCGATCCGCAATCGCAACACCAATGCACCGGTTTGAAGCCTTTATGCAAATGACCATTTTTGATCACCTGTGCAAGCGCCCGCACGCCATTGGCTTCGAAATCGAACGACATGGTTTTGTACGGTTTGAACCAGTCTCCTAAAACACCAAGACGAATAAAATCATTACGCTGTGCGTCGATTTGTGTTTCGGCGTAATCGCGGCAATGTTGGCGGAATTCGCCGGCGCTGACTTTAACGCCCGGCTTACCAACTTTTTTCTCGACGTTCAATTCAATCGGCAAACCATGGCAATCCCATCCTGGTACATAGGGCGCGTCAAATCCCATCAAGGTACGGCTTTTCACCACGATGTCTTTCAGAATTTTGTTGACGGCATGACCGATATGAATATTGCCATTCGCATACGGCGGGCCATCATGCAAAATGTATTTCGGTTTACCCGCACGCGCGGCCCGAATGCGCTCGTACAATTTGTCTTCGGTCCAACGCTTTAACATTTCCGGTTCACGTTTGGCGAGATCCGCTTTCATCGCAAAATCGGTTACAGGTAAATTTAATGTGGCCTTGTAGTCCGTCATTTTTTCTCTTCACTCGCCATCGAATTTATTTGAAATTACAGTGGGTTAAAAATACGTTTTGCTTGTTCGACATCACTGGCAATTTGCGCTTGCAAAGCGGGTAAGCCATCAAACTTTTGTTCACCGCGCAATTTTTTTACTAATTCAACCGAAATGGCGCGGCCATAAATGTCGGCGTTAAAATTAAAAATATGCACTTCCAATCGCGCCTGAGTTCCGTTTACGGTGGGGCGATGGCCGATATTAGCGACGCCGATATAATCGCTCTCCAAACCGAAAATGCGTACCGCATAAACGCCGCTTAACGGCAAAGTTCGATGACGCAAAATAATATTGGCGGTAGGGAAGCCGAGTAATCGACCGCGTTTATCACCGTGCGCCACATTGCCGGAAATCGCGTAAGGGCGACCTAACAGCTCATGCGCTTGCGCGAATTCACCTTCTGCTAACACGCGTCGCACTAAGGTGCTACTGACGCGTTGGTTTTCGACGCACACACTGGGACTGGCGGACACACTAAATCGCCCATCAGCACGCAATAGTTCAACATCACCACCACGTTTGGCACCAAAACGAAAATCATCGCCAATCACCAGATGGCGAACGTTCAACCGTTGCACCAACACATGGTCAATAAAATGCGCTGCCGTCATTGTCGCTAATGCGGCGTTAAAGCGTAAACATAACACCGCATCTATTCCGGCGTGGTGAATATACGCGAGCTTTTCGCGCAGCGTTAAAAGGCGTGCCGGAGGTGTGGCGCTAAAAAATTCTTGCGGGTGCGGCTCGAATAAAATCACCACGCTCGGCAAATCGTACTGTCGGTTTAAGCACCGCAACTGCTGCAACAAGGCTTGGTGGCCTCGATGCACACCGTCGAAATTGCCGATGGTCGCGACACATCCGTTGTGCGTTGTGATGGTGCTGTGAAGGCCTCGCCAAAACTGCATTTGCATCTGCTCACTTCATTTTATCGTTAACCGCTGCGTCAATGGCCTTTGATATGGCGTACGCGCACGCCGACGGCCAATAACGCCGCCACATATACCGCGCCCCCTAATGCGACCAAACCAGCCGTCCACCACGAGCGGGTAACAACAGTGGCAGCGGCCCATTCGGCGGTGTTGGGTGAACACTTGGCCACCACTGCGGCCATAAGCAACGTCGCCACCCCAATCTGCAACAGCCATTTTAGCCAACCGGCTTCGGGGTGAAACACGCCTTTACGACGTAACATCCAAAATAGAAGCAGCGCGTTAACACTGCCGGAAATCGCACTCGACAGCGCCAAACCGACCGCGCCAAGCGGAAACATCAACACCACATTGCCGACAATATTTACCGCCAAGGCAATCATGCCGATACGAACCGGAGTGCGTGTATCTTGTTTGGAATAAAACCCCGTCGCCAACACTTTGACAAACATAAAACTCAGCAGTCCGAACGAATACGCCACCAGCGCCGTGCTGGTTCGCGCGGCATCTGCCACGGTAAACGCGCCGTGTTGAAAAACGGTAAACACCAACCCCTCGGCCAGCACCATCAATCCCGCCGCCGCCGGTAAGCCGATGATCAACTGGAATCGTAATCCCCAATCCAGCGTTTTATTAAATTGCGATTGGTCCGCCGTTGCAGCACAGCGCGATAGCGTCGGCAATA
This sequence comes from uncultured Pseudomonadaceae bacterium, assembly GCA_964650615.1. GTDB lineage: Bacteria > Pseudomonadota > Gammaproteobacteria > Enterobacterales > Permianibacteraceae > Permianibacter. The sequence continues at coordinate 7,161 of CAZYUS010000071.1, forward strand.
CCACGGTGGCGGTGGCAATACCGAATAAGCCGAGCGGAAACTCTAACAAGCGATCGGCGTAATACAACCACGCCACCGAACCGGTTTCGAGAAAGCTAAGGAAAAAACCATCTAACATCAAACCGATCTGGCCGACCGAGACGCCAAACATCGCAGGCAACATCAGCGTCAATACTTTTTGCACGCCCGCATCACGCCAGCCCCACGACGGGCGCGGCAACAGTCCTTCGCGCCACAAGAATGGAAGTTGTACCAACAGTTGCAGCAACCCAGCGGCAAAAATGGCCCATGCCAACACGCGTGCTTGGTCGTTCAACTCGCCGGTTGCCACCAGCGCGCCGGCGATCTGGCAAATGGACAAGATGGTAGGCGTAACAGCCGGTACGGCAAAGCGCCCCACGCTGTTGAGCACCGATCCGGCAAGCCCAGTGAGCGTAATAAAAAACAAATAGGGAAAGGTGATCTTGAGAAGTTCGGATGCCAAAACGAGCTTTTCGGGCTCGTCGCGCCACTCGAACATATAGACGCTCATGACCAGCGGCGAACCCAACATCGCCAGCACCGTGATCACCAAAACGATAAGCCCCAAGGTGCCGGAGACTTTATTGAGCAATTGTAAAACGGCTTCGCGACTTTCTTTGGTCTGGTACTCGGCAAACACCGGCACAAACGCTTGCGCAAACGCCCCTTCAGCAAATAAACGACGGAGTAAATTGGGGATCTTTTGCACCACGACATAAACGTCGGCGGCCAATCCGGCACCGAGAAGATTGGCCACCAACACCTCACGCAACAGCCCTAAAATGCGTGAGATCAGCGTCATCGCCGTGACGATAGAACCTTTTTTAAGCAGATGACCGGCCATTATGTCGCGAGGTAATACGGAAAGCCGCGCATACTACCGGTGGGCCGGTGAAAAGACTATAAAAAGGACGGTTTTGGTTTGACTTTCAAGGTTCACTTGGGCAAACTTCCGCGCCTTTCCAAAGCCCCGACGATAAGCGTTGGGGCGAAAGTTCCAGAATTTTTTTGAAGGAGTACGGCCTTGGCCAACATCAAGTCTGCGAAGAAACGTGCGCGTCAGGCCGAGAATAATCGCCAGCGCAATGCCAGCCAGCGTTCCATGCTGCGCACTTATATGAAGAAGGTCGTGAAAGCGATCGAAGCCGGTAACAAAACCGAAGCGCAAGCCGCTTTTGTTGCGGCGCAACCGATCATCCAATCGGCAGCCGGTAAAAATCTGATTCACGCTAACAAAGCGGCTCGTCACCAAAGCCGTTTGAGCGCGCAAATCAAAGCCATGGCTTAATTTGCTTTAAAGACGCAATAAAAAAACCGGTCGACTGACCGGTTTTTTTATTGCCTGCAGTAACGCGCAACGCTATTGCGGTTTACCCAACACCAGCTCACCACCACGCACGTCCACGGCAACCGTATTGCCGGCGACAAACTGTCCCGACAACAACGCTTGCGCTAACGGATTTTCCAATAATTGACGCACGGCTCGACGCAACGGGCGCGCACCAAACGACACATCACTGCCTTCATGTGCCAAATGCAGCAACGCTGCCGGTGATAACACCAATTTGATCTCATGTTCGGCCAGTCGCTTGCGCAAACTGTCAACTTGCAGATTAACAATCGACTGCAAATGTTCGTCATTCAGCGCATGAAAGACCACAATATCGTCAACACGATTGATGAACTCGGGGCGGAAATATTTTCCGATCACACTCATCAACATATTTTTTAATTTGCTATGCGTTGCACCGCTGTTTTCCATGATGATGTCGGAACCTAAATTGGACGTCATCACCACAATCGTATTGCGAAAATCCACCGTGCGCCCCTGACCATCCGTTAAGCGACCGTCTTCCAGCACTTGCAACAACACATTAAACACATCGGGATGGGCTTTTTCGACTTCGTCAAACAACACCACCGAATACGGCTTGCGACGCACAGCCTCCGTGAGAAAGCCGCCCTCTTCGTAGCCGACATAACCCGGAGGCGCGCCGATTAAACGGGCTACGGCGTGTTTTTCCATAAACTCCGACATATCAATACGCACCATGGCTTCGTCACTGTCGAACATAAAACCAGCCAACGTTTTGCACAATTCCGTTTTGCCCACACCCGTCGGTCCCAAAAATAAAAAGGAACCATTGGGGCGATTCGGATCGGCAAGGCCGGCACGCGCACGACGAATGGCATTCGACACCGCCGTCACCGCTTCGTGCTGTCCAATCACGCGTTGATGTAATGCCTCTTCCATGCGTAATAGTTTTTCGCGTTCACCTTCGAGCATTTTGCTCACCGGAATACCGGTCCATTTCGATACGATTTGCGCGATCTCGACTTCGGTCACTTTGTTGCGCAGTAATTTCATTTTTTGCATTTCGGCTTGCGCGGCCATATCCAAACGTCGCTCCAGTTCGGGGATTAAGCCGTATTGCAATTCCGACATCCGCTGCAGATCTTGAGCACGTCGCGCGCTGTCAAGCGCCATGCGAGCGCGATCTAAATCCGCTTTAATCACTTTTGTGCCTTGCAAAGCGGCCTTTTCGCTCAACCAGATCTCGTTCAATTCAGCGAATTCGCGCTCGCATTTTTTAATTTCGATCTCGATCGCATCCAAGCGTTTTTTAGCATTGGCATCACTTTCTTTTTTTAGCGCTTCGCGTTCCATTTTAAATTGAATTAATTTGCGTTCGAGCTTATCCATTTCTTCCGGCTTAGAGTCAATTTCCATACGGATTTGACTGGCCGCCTCGTCTACCAAATCAATGGCTTTGTCGGGCAAATTGCGATCGGTAATATAACGATGCGACAACTGCGCTGCCGCAATTAAAGCCGAATCGGAGATCTCGACCCCATGATGCACTTCGTATTTTTCTTTAATACCGCGCAAAATGGCAATCGACGCCTCGACAGATGGTTCATCGACTAATACTTTTTGAAAACGACGTTCCAGTGCGGCGTCTTTTTCAATAAATTTGCGGTACTCATCTAATGTAGTGGCACCAACGCAATGTAATTCACCGCGCGCTAACGCCGGCTTTAACATATTGCCAGCATCCATCGCGCCTTCGGCTTTGCCGGCTCCGACCATGGTATGCAATTCGTCGATAAATAAAATCACCCGACCTTCTTGTTTGGCCAAATCGTGCAACACCGCTTTCAACCGTTCTTCGAATTCACCGCGAAATTTGGCACCAGCAATTAATGCGCCCATGTCCAACGATAATACGCGTTTATGTTTTAATCCTTCCGGTACTTCACCGTTCACAATGCGCTGCGCCAAACCTTCGACAATCGCAGTTTTACCTACTCCCGGTTCACCGATTAACACTGGATTATTTTTGGTGCGACGTTGCAAAACTTGAATGGTGCGACGGATCTCATCATCGCGACCGATCACCGGATCCACTTTGCCTTGTTCGGCTCGCGCCGTTAAATCAATGGTGTATTTTTCCAACGCTTGACGATTCTCTTCGGCGTTGGCGTCATTCACCGGTTGACCACCACGGATCTCGTCAATGGCTTGTTCGAGCGCTTTCTTTTGCAAACCCAATTTGCGCAACAGTTCGCCGAGTAAACCTTTGTCATCGGCGGCGGCAATTAAAAATAATTCGCTGGTAATAAACGAATCTTTGCGCTGCTGCGCCAACTTGTCGCAGACATTAAGCAAACGTGCGCTGTCGTTAGACAAATGCACTTCGCCATCCACCCCTTTGACTTGCGGCAAGCGTTCGATGGCTTCGGTTAATTGCGATCGCAACGCGTTCAAATTAACGCCGACACGTTGTAATAAAGGACGAACGCTGCCGCCATCTTGATTCAGCAAAGCCATCATCAAGTGCAGCGGTTCGATGAATTGATTATCGCGCCCCAACGCCAGCGATTGCGCATCAGACAGCGCCATTTGTAAATTGGTGGTTAAACGATCCATACGCATCGTGCGTTACCTCATCTTTGGTATGGACCGTATTTGCGGTTAGCTTTTTTGAATTTCAAGTGTGGCGCGTCGGCCCAACAATAATTCACCCACTTGTTGACGTAAATCAGCGCCATGCGCGTCTTGCCAATCAATCACTTCCAATCCTTTGATGTGGGCATGCGAACGTTTGAAAACCGATGCAATCACCTCACCGACGCCCGCCACGCCAGTTAATCGCGCGGTGTAAATCGGTACTTGTGCCAACGTCGCCAAACGCAACGCACCGGGTTTGATCCGCGCTTCGCCTTCGTGGTCAGGATGAATTCGTCCATGCGGAAACAAGGCCACCACTTCACCTTTTTTTAGCGCGCGAACGGCCGCACGAAACGCGGCATCGGTGCGCCCGCCGCGATCCACCGGAATGCAACCGGCAGCGCGAAACATCCATGTTAAGCCAAAACGGTTATATTCTTCTTCGGCAATCAAAAAACGCAAAGGTCGCTGACTGGCGGCGACCAACAACAGCGGATCCAGACCAGATAAATGATTACAGATCAGCAGCAGGCCACCACTTTGTGGTAATTCGATTTTGTCGCCTTGCAAACGGTGATAACGTCGCGCGAAATAGCGTATCCAACCATCCAACACATTCACCCACAAATGCGCCCAATTAACCTCGTTCAAGCGCAGACCGATTACGGCAAACATCGTGATTAGCAAAAAAATAATCAGTATAAATAGCATTCCGTTTTCCCGTTAAACAGAACCGAGGATGACATCATTCCATCCAGATCAAACTCGCCATGCGTCCGGTAGTGGTGTCACGGCGATAAGAAAAAAAACGTTCCGGAGCGGCGACGGTACATAGACCGCCACCATAAATAGCGGTCACGCCTTGCGCCCGCAATCGTTGCGCCGCCAATAAATAAATATCCGCCAACCATTTGCCACTGGATAAGGACTTGAACGCGCTCTGGGACTGGCTATTTTGGGCCACAAACGCCGCCCTCACTTCATCACCTACTTCGAAGGCATCGGGACCGATGGCAGGGCCAAACCACGCCATTAACTCATCGTTATCGCGTTGATAACAGGCCACGGTTTGTTCCAGCACACCGTCACTCAAACCGCGCCAGCCGGCATGCGCCGCCGCTACCCAACTGCCGGCGCGATTGCACAACAACACCGGCAAACAATCGGCGGTCATGATCGCTAGCACGGTGTGGGGACGGCTGGTGAAACAGGCATCGGCACAGCGTTCGCGGGTTTGCGTTGGGTCGATTGCGACGGTGCCATGGACTTGTTTAAGCCAATGCGGTTCGCTTGGCAACTTGAGCTGCTCACGCAGGCGCAGACGGTTTTGTGCGACATCAACGGGCTTATCGCCACAATGATCGCCGACATTCAACGAATCGAACGGAGCCTGACTGACACCACCAAAACGCGACGTCGTGACCGCTTTGACGGTGGCGGGCGCGGGCCAATCGGGGCGCAAGCACCGGTTAAAAAGTTCAGACATCGTGTAACTGGCGATCCACGCGCAGCAATTTGATCAGGTGTTCCAGATCAAAGGGTACCGGCACTTGCCACTCCATCCACTCGCCATTGGGGTGGGTCAACCCCAAGCGCGCGGCGTGCAGCGCTTGGCGTTTGAACGTGCGCAATAAATTAAAAAGTTCGTCGTCCACGTCGGCCATAAATCGCTGACGACCACCGTAAGTCTGGTCGCCCAACAGAGGAAAGCCGGCATGCGCCATGTGAACACGGATCTGATGCGTGCGTCCGGTTTCCAGACGTAATTTGATGTGCGTATGTTCACGAAAGCGCTCGTACACACGGTAGTGCGTAATCGCCTTGCGACCAGTATCTTCCACCACCGCCATAATCAAGCGATTAGATGGATCGCGCCCAATCGCGGCCTCGACCATGCCACCGGTGATCATACCGCCGTGCACAATCGCATCGTATTCGCGCAAAAATTCGCGCTTACCGAGTTGGCGCACCAATTTGATATGGGTATCCGGTTTGCGCGCCACCACCAACAAGCCGGACGTATCTTTATCTAGGCGGTGGACGATACCGGCACGCGGCAACAGATTTAAGTCAGGCGCGTGATGCAGCAGAGCGTTGACCAATGTACCACCGCGATGCCCCGGAGCCGGATGTGTCACCAAACCGGCCGGTTTGTTCACCACCAGTAAGTCGTCGTCTTCGTACACCACATCGAGCGGAATATCTTCGGCCTGATCGCCGATCTGTATTTCCAATTCGGCCTTCAATTCGACCGCCTCGCCACCCTTCACTTTATCGCGCGCCCGCTCCGCCACCACACCATTGACGGTGACGCGCCCTTCCTTCAGCCACTCTTGAATACGCGCGCGTGAAAATTCACTGAACAAATCCGCTAATACGACGTCCAAGCGTTGCCCGAACGCCGAGTCTGGCACTATGGCCTGCTTCACAACACTCTCAGATTGCACCGGATAAATACCTATGTCGCTAAAGAATCATTTCGCTAGAATGCCCCGCTATTGTAGACATTCTGGAAGTACCCCACTCATGTTATTGCCAAAAGCTGGGCGCTCGCTCGTAGTAGCTTTGATTGCTACAGCATTACTCGCAGGCTGTGCCGGTGAAACCGAAATCGAACGTCGCCGCGATAAAACCGCGCAAGAACTGTATGCCGCCGCACGCGAATCGCTCGAATTAGAAAACTACAAAACCGCTGTCACCAAATTAGAAGATCTCGACTCGCGCTACCCGTTCGGGCCGTTTTCGCAACAAGCGCAACTCGATCTGCTTTACGCCTATTACCGCAATGGTGACGCGGCACCGGCCACCGCCGCTGCCGACCGTTTTATTCGTCAAAACCCGCGCCACCCCAATCTTGATTATGTTTTTTACATGAAAGGATTGGTGAATTTTTCGGCTGAATTAGGGGCTTTCAAAGAAGTGTTGTCGGCACCGTTTTCCGAACGCGACGCCAGTACGGCTAAACAAGCCTTCGACGATTTTGGTGAATTTTTAAAACGCTATCCCGATAGCCAATTTGCGCCCGACGCACAACAACGCATGATTTATTTGCGTAACCGTTTGGCCGAATACGAATTGCACGTCGCCAATTATTACATTCGCCGTCAAGCGTGGATGGCTGCCGCTAATCGAGCACGTTATGTTGTCGATCATTTTCCCGGTGCCACCGCCACCGCTGACGCCTTATCCGTCATGGTGCAGAGCTACCATCAACTCGGTTTAACGGTGCAACAAAACGAAGCCCAAAAAGTGCTCGCACTTAACTACCCGAAAAAAGCCGAAGAAGTCGCCAAATCATTGCAATAGTTAGATCAAAATGGGCAATGGGGTTCACAATCGAAAAGACGATTAATGTGAAACTAATTTTCAAAAAACGACGCGGCGTATCGTTTTAACGCAGGCTCGAAGTAATGCTTATTATTAGATGGAGTTGATGGCTTTTTTGCCATCAACCTAGCAGGCAGCGGCACCATTTGCAGATGCCGCATTGGGAATTGGACGATTAACGTTTATATTCCACGTCGACGCCGTCATCTTCGTCATCGCCGTCTTCCAAGCCCCATTCGTCTTCCCATTCCACAATTTCTTCGGGGGTCGGTTCAGGGGCTTTGGTTTCCCAGCTGATTTCCGGTTCAGGTTGTTCATTCATATTGAGCGGGTTGGCTTCGAGGTATTCTTGAATAGCCCAGCACAATGCTTGCGTGCCTTGTTTTTCTAGGCCCGCGATTTTGAATACCGGGCCGGTCCAATTCAGTTGCTTGATAATATCGTTGCAACGTTCTTCGGCGTCGTCTTCTAGCATTAAGTCGAGTTTATTGAGCACTAACCAACGCGGTTTTTCGGCGAGCTTAGGCGAAAATTTTTCTAATTCATGGGCGATGGTTTTGACGTTGTGTGCCGGATCGGATTCATCCAGTGGCGCGATATCGACGAGGTGCAATAACACTCGGCAACGCGACAAATGTTTTAAGAATTTAACGCCGAGTCCTGCTCCTTCAGCAGCACCTTCTATCACACCGGGAATATCGGCGACGACAAACGATTTGCTTTCGCCCAATCGAACGACACCTAAGTTCGGCACCAAAGTCGTGAACGGATAATCGGCGACTTTGGGTTTCGCGGCGGAGACCGCGCGGATCAGCGTTGATTTACCGGCATTGGGTAATCCCAATAATCCGACATCGGCGAGTACTTGCATTTCGAATTTCAATTCGCGCATTTCGCCCGGCTTACCTTTAGTGGTTTGACGCGGCGCGCGATTGATCGACGATTTGAAGCGGATGTTGCCAAGGCCGTGCCAACCGCCGCGCGCAACCATGGCTTTTTGATTGTGACGCGTTAAATCGGCAATCAATTCGCCGGTGATATTGTCGGTGATACGAGTACCAACCGGCACGCGCAAAGTGATGTCGCTGCCGGCCGCACCAGTGCAATCGCGGCTGCGACCATTTTCACCACGTTGCGCTTCGTATTTGCGCACAAAGCGATAATCAACCAGCGTATTAACCGATTCGGTGGCTTCGACAAATACCGAACCTCCGTCGCCGCCATCACCACCATCCGGACCGCCCCACATGATGTATTTTTCGCGGCGAAACGACGCCACACCGTTACCACCGTCACCGGCTTTAACGGTAATGGTCACTTCATCAACGA
>CAZYUS010000072.1:0-15648 GCA_964650615.1 uncultured Pseudomonadaceae bacterium
CGTGCCAGACGCGGTGCAATTCCCAGCGCACCAATTCCGGATTTAAATGACCGGCTTTGACGATGTCGTCATATTTCACGGTATCGGAGTGCAATTTGTATGAGTTGTACGGAATGTACATCTCTTTTTTGCCCACCAGCTTCCAGTCATAACGATCCGGCGCACCATTGAACATATCGAAATCGTCAGTGGTACGAAGGTTGTCCGACGCCGTTCCGGGAGCATCGTAAGCAACATTCGGTGCGCGGCGGACACGCTGTTGACCGGTGTTATAGGTCCATGCCTGACGCGGTTTCGCAACCTGATCCAGCGTTTCATGGACCAACAATGCCGTGCCGGCCAAACGGGCCGGTGAGGTTACCCATTGTTTGAAATAAAACAGGATATTGTCTTTTTCAAGTTGCTCAGGCGTCATGCCTTTGCGTGTGTAAACCTGATCTAATTCATCGCGGAATTTCACCAAGGTATAGCTGCCGTCCGGCATCGGTGTAGCCTGGCCGGTGTCACGCGTAACCGTCACACCGCGATAACGCAAGGTGTGATTCCAAATCACTTCCAAACCGTTTTGCGGGATCGGAAACGGCGTTCCGGCCGCCGCGCCCTTCAATCCATCACCGCTGGCCAGCAATTCGGCGCGCGTGGCGTTGGCTTTGGTAGCGTCATAAACATATTGCGGATACGACGCGCTACGACGCGTTTGGTAGACATTCATTTTGAATGTGCTGGGGTACGTCGTGAACATCGCCATTAAACCGGGACTCAAACGCTCTTTATTTTGAACGGCATTTTGTGCCGTGATCGTCATCGACGGTTTGTCATTGGGAAACGGATCGATTTCGTGTTTGCCTTTTACAAATCCGGCCGGTGCTTTGGTAATGCCGCCATCCCACGCCGGAATACTGCCGTCTTTATTACCGGCAGCTTCGGCACCCATCGGAGTTAAATCTTTGCCTAAACGAGCCGCTTGATCGGGCGCGACTTTGGCGGCGACAGAGGCGGACAACGCGACCAACGCGGCGCTGGCCAGCAAGGTTTTATTATTGATGTGACGCATAAATCGTCTCCTCACAAAATCAGATCGAATAGCCAAAAGACAAGGCAACAAAATCACGATCAGACAACGGATCTTGTTCATCATTACCGAAGAAGCTGGAATAACTTACATCGGCGCGCCAACGATTGAGGTAATCAAAACTGACCCCTAAAGTGGCGGATTGACGGCCTTCGATAAAATTCGAAATCGGTGCCGGTGTATAGCCTTTAACGTCGTGTTGGAACACCAAGCGCGGCGCGACATTCCATCCAAACAAGGCATTGGCGAAATCCAATTTACCGACGAGACGATAGCCCCACGAATTTTTGGTCGCGAATTCGTTGGTTTCGACGCCTTCGCACTGACGCAAACCAAGACCGGTTACCGCTTGATAACACGTCATCCCCGGCACATAGGCTTCGCCAATACCGTTACCAGCGCGACGCGCGTTGCCAGAACGAACCGTACCAGCCACTTCATAACGCAGTTCGTCTTGGTCTTCGAGATCAGGGATCGAGTTGCCACCAAATTCGGCGAGGAAGGTAAATTGGTCGGCTCCCAAGACATTCTGGAACAACGACGTAATGGTAAATTGCGCTTGATAGGTATCTTTCAAGCGGTAGCCCGAGATCTCGTCACCGGGCATATAACCGTTACCCAACTGACTCATACCCGATTGGATATTGCCAACCGGTTGCAATGCCGCCAGCAACAACTCAACGTCATCGACCTGCAAAGGCTCTTTGATACGTTTGGTGATTTCACCGGCGATAGATAAACCGCTGTCGGTGCTGGTGTTAAAGCTGATGCCGTACATCTGTACGTCTTCAGGATATTCGACGAAGCCCTTTACGCCGTGATTCCACGGATCGGCCACGTTAGATTCGGTAACACCGTCATGGGCGATAGCCGAAATAATTGGGCGCTTATTGTGGTAATTCACAAAATAGAAACCAAATTCGGTATCGCCCAGCGACTCCGACAACCACGATAACTTGACACCGCCCTGACCACTATCCGAAACATCACGGTCTGCTAAACGGCAGGCTTGCGTACCTTGTGTCAATTCGCTGAACTGACCAAAACCTAAATGCACAACACCATATTGACCATCACATTTGGAGCCGGCACCGTCGGTGTCGCCTAAAAAGTCTTGCGTCGAGAGATATGTTCCTGGCGAATCAAAACGAACCGGCTCCCACTCGAATTGGGCATAAGCTTCAATACCGACCGAATCGGACAACTGCAAAGAGGCCCATATCGACTTCGCCGGAATAAATGCTTCTTTTAATTCAGCACCGGGAACACGCAATTTACCGAGGTCAATCGCATTCGCTTCAGAGATGCTGTGACCGATTAGAGTACTTTCACCCCAGTTAATAACTTGCTCGCCCATACGGATCTGCAAGCGGGTATCAAACGGTTCAAAGTTGGCCCACAAATAGGTGTCGAGAAAACGGGCATCTTTGGCTTGGCGAGAAATCGAATCTTCGTCCAGATCTTTAAAGGGACGATCACCTTGCATCAATTCAAAATCATACAACCAGCTCGCGCGGGCAAATAAACCGTAAGATCCGTCTTTGCGATGCAAATCCAGCTCATGCAGACCTTTGACGGCTTTGGTAAAGGTATGACCTTTATCAAAATTCATATTGCCGTCATCGTTATTGTTCGACCACGCGTAACCGCCGTTGGCGATACCAACTTTATTGCTGTCGCGTTCCTCAACGCGCCAACCGGCGCCGATAGAGAAGGTCGAGTCGAAACTGCCTTCCCACTTGTCTGTGCTGATATCAATCGCGTGCGCTGCCGGAACGGCAACCAAGGCCAACACAATGCTGGTGGCAATGGCGCTAGCGCGCGGAATGAAGGTGGCAGAACCTTTAGCGTTTCCTGTTCTTGTCATTTTGAACCTTCCCCGGGGATGTTTTTTAGTGTGGGATCGGGCGGTGGTACGGCCACTCCTGCGCGGACTGCGCGGACCTCCGCTGGCCTGTCTTGAACGTCAGCATACTAACAACAATTTTTTGTCAGCCGCAAGCGGCCCGACCACTACCTTTACTGCAATTTGATAGGCGGTTGCGCAAACGCGGTCATGATGGCCAAAAAAGCATCAATTCCCCGTCAACGAAAGAGAATGCGCGACTTTGTCACGCAAGTACAGCGCGCAATCGGCAACCGAAAGCGGGCGACTGAAAAAATAGCCTTGCACAACGGTACAGCCCATCTCGCGCAGGATCCGTAATTGTTCGGCGGTTTCCACACCTTCGGCGACCACGTCAAGTTTTAGCGCGCTGGCCATGCGCAAAATCGCCGCGACGATCGCCAAGTCTTCATCGTCACCAGGAATATCCTGCACAAAACTTTTATCAATTTTTAGCGTACTGATCGGGAAGCGTTTTAAATACGATAGCGATGAATAGCCAGTACCAAAATCATCCACCGACAAATGCAAACCAAGTGCACGCAACTCGTTCAGCGTACGCATCACCTGATCTTCATTTTCCATCAAAAAGCTTTCGGTCAATTCCAGTTCCAACGAAGCCGTTGGCATCTGCGTTTCGCGTATGACTTCTTTTATCATGCGAATAAAATGCTCGGACCGCAGCTGACGTCCGGATACATTGACGGCGATGCTTCGCGGCGCGCAGCCTTGTTGTTGCCATTCAACATATTGTTTGCACGCCGCGCGCAACACCCATTCGCCGAGCGCAACGATTTGACCGTTTTCTTCGGCCAACCCGATAAATTCCGCCGGAGAAACCACGCCGCGTTTGTTGGAATGCCATCGTACTAATACTTCTAAGCCCACTACTTCATCATTGGCCAGCGCCACTTTGGGTTGGAAATTCAACACAAATTCGTGGCGCTCGATAGCGAAGCGTAAATCGCGTTCCATACCGATTCGCGCCAGTGCCAATTGCTGCATTTCGGCGGTAAAAAACTGATAGGTATTGCGACCTTCATCTTTCGAACGATACATCGCCGCGTCAGCGTTTTTAACCAAATCTTCCGGTGTTTGCCCGTCGCTGGGAAAAATACTGATACCGATCGAACCGCCGACCATGCACTCGTAACCGTCAATTAACATCGGACGACTTAATACTTTTAATAGCGTTTGCGCCACTGTTCCCGCATTTTTCGGTCCGTAAATTGGCGACAAAATAATGGCAAATTCATCTCCACCGAAACGAGCAATGGTGTCACTTTCTCGCACACAGCCACACAACGCTTTCGCCACTTGCACCAATAATTTGTCACCAGCCGAATGCCCCATGCTGTCATTGATGTTTTTAAATCGGTCGAGATCGACAAACAATAAAGCCAACTGCGTGTCTTCTCGTTTCGCGCGTGCAATCGCTTGTCGCAACCGATCGATAAACAAACTGCGATTGGGTAATTCGGTGAGCGCATCGTAATTGGCTTGATAATTCAAACGCTCTTCCGAACGCTTGCGCTCGGTGATATCAGAGGCAATCACTACATACTCAACGATTTGTCCCGACTCATTGCGCACGGCGTTGACATTGACCCACTCAGGATATACCGAACCGTCTTTCTTCCGATTCCAAACTTCGCCTTGCCAGATATTGTTGTTGGCGACCGTCGAAAAAATATGTTCGTATAATTCACTGGGTTGACGATTGGCGTAGAGCAAACGCGTGACACGGCCAATGACTTCATTGGGCGAGTAGCCAGTGACGCGCGTAAAGGCCGAGTTGACCATGCGTATGCGACGCTCGGCATCGAGAATTAAAATGCTATCGGACGCTGCTTCAAACACCACCGCCGCCTGACGCAAACTTTCTTGTCGTTTACGTTGTTCACTGGCATCGGAAACCAACACCACCATGCCTTCTTCCGGCTTATTACGTTGCAGTGAACTGACTTTGACGTGACACCATACGATGCGTTTATCATCGCGTGCCAGACTGATTTCCGATTCCACCACATCGCTACTTTTTAAACGCGATTCCGCCACGGCCAGCCATTGTTGCAAGGCGCTGTCTGGACCTAACCATTCGCGCAGTGTGATACCAACGATCTGCGACAAAGAGCAGGCAAACAATTCGGCTAAACCATCATTGGCATAAACCAGTTTTTCGCTGCGCACCACCATCACACCAGCGGGTAAATGATCAATCGCTACGTCAGAGGCGTGTTTGTCTTCGACAACAGTTTTCGATTTTTGTATTTCGAGCACCATATGTGGACCATCACGATCCGCCAGCGTGGTGAGTGGAAATGCCGAAATGTCCAAAGGAAACGGTTTAAAGTCGATGGTCTGACGCCAACTGATGCCGAGCAAAATATGATGTTTGATCTCCGGCCATAGCGACGCGTGACCGACAAGTACCGTGGTCGTAATGTCGGCACGTAAAAGAGAATCGAAACTTAAACGGGAGAGTTCGGCGAACTGCTTATTGCAATCTAATAACTGACCATCGCGATTAAGTAACGCATAACCGCGATCATGTTCTTGCAATCCTTGCAACCACCCTTTGGCGACAGCGGGACGTCGCATATTGCGTAACTGCGACACCAATAATAACAGCGTGCAGCACGAGGTGAGACTGAGTGCAGTGACCGTCACAGCAACAGGCAATGCCCAAAAACGTTGCCAAGAAACGAGACTTAAGGCGAACAGCTGCAGCAGCAAAGCGCTCAAGGTTACGCGTGTCAAAAAAGGCCACGCCATTTTTCCGTCCCCGCTTTTGGCGTTGTTGTTGTGATCAACTCTTGCAAGGTTAGACGTTAATCGGGAAGCAAACCAGTCCCCGTGCCATATCGTTTCTCGCTTTGCGAGCAGCGAACACCCTTGGTATTGCACTGCACAATAAAAAAGGGGCCGCAGCCCCTTGTTTTACTCACGTCGGTCGATCACTGTTCCAAACGACCGGCTGACATCATCACTTCGACTAAAAACTCGAATTCAGGATCGGATAATTTGTCAGGCATAGCGGGAAGAGGTGTCGCTTTATCCACCATGGACAACGCCGCTTCGTCGAGGATCTTTTCACCAGTGCTTTGCTCAATCTGCGCACTTTTTACGGAACCGTCACGCGTCAACGCAACACGCACCACCGCTTTGCCCTGTTTCGGGTTATACAGCACGTCGTCGCCGTATTTGCGGCGCAAGCGGTTCCACGGGTAATCCTTGAATTGGCCAATGTGCGCCAGCAATTTACGTTCGTAATCACGACGCGCGTAATACTCGGACAAACGATCCGCTGCCGTCGGAGCCTCTTTGCGGTCCACCGTCGCTAACTCGGTGCCATCAATGGCCATGGCGGCAGCCTTATCGCCGCCTTGTGGCACGGTGTCCACTTTCGCTGTGGCTTTGGGTTCTTCTTTCTTAGCTGGTTCGGCGGGTTTCGGGGCAGGCGCAGCCACCACTGGAACGGCCGCGACGATCTTGGCTTCTTCTTTCTTCGGTTCGGGTTTAACTTCGGGCTTTTTCGGCTCTTCTTTTTTTGGTTCGACTTTGGCCACCGTGGCGACCACAGCAGGGCCTTCAACCACTGCGCCAACGGTCGATTTCTTTTCGGCCTGCGAACGGGTTTCGCTGATGCGTGCTGCGCTGGGTTTTAGCAAGGCAAACCGCTCTTGGATGGCGATCACCGTCGCACTGTCGGCATCGCCCAGAATACCTTGGCGGAACTGTGCGGATGGCGGACGTTCGCCGGTCCATGTACGCAAAAGAAGCGCAAAAAATTCCGGCTTTTTGATCTGCAACAGCTCGGTGTTGTTGACCGTAATGCGGGTGCCTTTACCGGGTTGGTAATCAAAATTAACTTGATCGCCCGCCACCATATTGAAGGAAAATGCTTCGACGAAATTCAACACGTCGTCCGTCAATTCTTGCACGGTTTTACGTTCGTTATTGATCAAAATGCGTTCACGCCACATTTGACCGAAACGACGTCCGTACAGTTTATCGGCGACCACCCGCATGGCCATCCGCTTCGGCACATCGGATCGTAAGAAATATTCCGCGTTATTAGTACGGGAGTCGCCGTATAAACCGGCAATGAACAGCTCGCCGCTCAGTTCACGAGCGATACCAAAGCCGTTTAGCTGTAATTTGGCGCCACCCAAATCCACTGAATCGACGCCCTCAGCAGCATGGCTAACGGTCGACAGCAAAATGACCAGCGCACCAAAAACTTGGCAACTCCATTTCAGAAATGGACGCACGAGCAAACCCCCACGCAACAAGCGCCGCGCTCTTGACCCCTTAAGAGCTACGACACAACTCAACGATGTATTTCCTTATGCGCGTAGCTCGTAAACTGCGGCTGCGCAAGTGCAAAAAATCACATTTTGAGGTAGTGCGTCAAGAGTTTTGAGTGAGATCGACCATTTTTGAGCTAATCGGTCCTACGAACAGCCAAGGGCCGCACCGCGCCGACGTATTTGCGGGACCACACTGCAGGGCCGAGTGCGACTATCCAGCTGCGGGCCAATCAATTTTTCCCACGCCAAGGCGCAGGCTTTGGGCGATCCCGGCACAGCCATTAACAAGGCACCGTTGCTAAACCCCGCTAAGGCGCGCGTTTGTAAGGCCGAACTGCCAATATCGGCGTATGACAAACTGCGAAATAACTCGCCAAAGCCAGCCCACGCGTGATCAAAGAGTGGGTTGATGGCTTCCGGCACCACGTCGCGATCGGTGTAGCCAGTACCGCCGTTAATGAGAATGACATCGATCGAACTCGCCATGATCCAAGGCATCAATAACGCTCGCAGCGCGTGCTTTTCAGCGGCGTGGATGGCGCGGGCGGCGACGGAATGACCTGCGCCAAGGATTTGCGTTTGAAAATAATCACCGCTGCTGTCCTGTTCGCGGGTTCGCGAATCGGACACGGTCAGCAGCGCTATGTTTAACGCCGTAAAAGCAACATCGTGTTTGCTCATGAGGATTCTCGATACGGTTACCGATCTAGCTGGCGACAATACTGTTGATACAATTCGGGCGTGTTTAAATTGATGAAATGATCGCGGTTGTGGTCGTCCATCATTAACTCGATAGCCCCCACAGCGGCGCACAAACGACGCATCGAACGCTGGGAAGACTCGGTTTCCCCCGCCACCGCTTTTATTTGATGTCGGGTATGCGCATTCAGTTGCAGGGCCATCGGTAAGAAATGCTGTTGATAATGTGCGGCAGGATGAGCATCCAGTGCTTTCAGCAGCGATTGCAAATCAGACGGCACTAAGAATGGCGTGTCCACGGCACAGACCACAACGCGATCGACAGCGTTCAATAGCGAATGATTCAACACCGATTGCAATGCGGCAACCGGTCCAGAAAATGGCTGTTCATCAGCAATACCTTGCGGCTTGCCACTGACAACTACGTGATCGCAAACCGTTTGCAACAACGATTGTGCGTGTTGCATTAAGGTAACGTGTTGCCACGATAACGACGCTTTGTCCTGCCCCATGCGTACGCTAGCGCCTCCGGCTAACACCACGCCGAGGGTGTTAAATCGTGAGCGATTCACTTTGCCATCCGGCAACGGTCACGCTTTCGCCGGCGCTCCGCTGATTTTCGTTTTCTTCAACGACCAACCACGCATTGCATTCGCGCAGCGGAGCAATACGATGCGATTCCTGTCCCGCCACTTCATCAACACGTAGCTCGCCATTCTGCACGCTTATTTTCGCTTTGCGAAATTCCCGTAAGGTGGATTTTTTTTGCAGCGGACGATTTAATTTTGCCGAGTGCAGTTGGCCAAAACGTAAACCCTCACGCGCCGCCAAATACGCTTGTACAAAAAAACGAAAACCAACTGCTGTCGAGATTGGATTGCCGGGCAAACCAAAATAGCGCGTCCCATTGGGAAACGTGGCAAACAAAATCGGTTTTCCGGGTTTGATGGCGACTTTATGAAAAATAATGTCGCCATCTAATTCGGCAATCACGCGCGGAATAAAATCGGCGTCACCGGCAGACACCGCGCCCGACGATAAAATCAGATCCGGATCACGCGACAGCGTTTCTGATAATTGTGCACGAAAGGCGTCTGCATTATCGCGTTGAATGCCGCCGTAACTGGCGTGCACGCCCTGCGAAGCCAACGCGGACATGAGAAACGGCGCATTGGAATTTCTAATTTGCCCGGGCGCTAACGGTTGGTTGAAATCATCGAGCAGTTCATTACCAGTAGAAAACACCACCGCTTGCGCCGGACGATAAACCGGCACGCTGCCGTGACCAGTCGCGGCCAAGGCCATAATGTGGTGCGCTTGAATCACTTGTCCCTTAGGTAAAACAACGGCACCGACATCGAAATCTTCACCACGACGGCGAATATGCTGGCCAACGTGCGCGCATTCACCCATTACAATAGAAGATTCACGCACTGAAACTTTTTCGATCGGGATCACCGCATCATAGCCGGTAGGAATAGGCGCGCCGGTCATGATTTTCCATGCACCGTGATGCCCAGTGGTATGCGTAACGGGTTGTTCACCCGCAAACGTCGCACCGACAATGTTTAATGGCGCGTTTAACGTGGCTTCTTGCGCACACACGGCAAAACCATCCATCGCCGAGTTATCAAAGGCCGGCAACGTTTCGCGGCTATACACATCGGCGGCGCTGCAACGCCCCCAAGCGGCAGACAACACACAGCTTTCGGTGGCCGCTAACACGGTATGTTGCTGGATCAAATTTATTGCCGTCGAGTAAGAAATCATTTTAGGTCACGCCCAAAGCCAAACAATTGAAAATCAAACGCTGTGAAAAAATTAACCGCCAACCATCGCCAAATGCTGGGTCGCGCCGCTAAAACCCTGATGCAGAAAATGACTCGAAACTTTTAATTGCAATTGTTCGCTAATGCGAAGTTGTAAGGCCGAGATCTGATCGTCGTGTTGCAATAAATCACGCAAATCGCTACCGGCGTCGCCGAACAGACACAGGCGTAATGCACCCAAGGCGGTGACACGCAGGCGATTACACGTGGCGCAAAAATCTTGGCTATACGGCGCGATAATACCGATACGCCCCATACTATGATCGTGTACAAATTCGCGCGCCGGGCCACTTCCTTGCAATCGTTCGATCTCGCGCCAACCGCGTTGTTGCAGCTGTTCAATTAACCACTGCGCACGCATATGATGCTGACGGAAATAATCGTGATTGTCGCCAGTTTGCATCAATTCAATAAAACGCAAACTTAACGGACGGCCCTTAATCCACTCGAGAAAACGGTTGAGTTCGCCATGATTCAAATCACGCAGTAAAACCGTATTAATTTTTACGCGGTCAAAAGGCAAGGATAACGCTTCATCAACACCAGCCAATAAATCATGCAGCTTTTCATGCCCGGTGATCGCAGCAAACATTCGCGGGTCGAGACTGTCGACGCTGATATTCAACGCATTGACACCGGCTTGTTGCCAACGCTTGAGGTCACGTTTGATCGACCATCCATTCGTGGTCATGGCAAGACGTTTAATTCCTGCGACGTTGGCAACCGCTCGAGCGATATCGACGAAGTCTTTACGCGTCGTCGGCTCACCACCGGTCAAGCGCACTTTCCATACGCCCAAACCAGCAAACGCACGAACTAAACGCGCGATCTCGTCCACCGACAAAAAATCAGCGTGTTCATGGCATTGATAGCCATCGGGCAAACAATAGCTGCAGGAAAAATTGCAGACATCGGTCAGCGATAACCGCAAATACGGAAACTCGCGACCAAAACGGTCGGTTAGCATATTCAATACTCCTTTCCAAACTCGGGAGGCGGCCGCGTTTCCGCGTCCACCCTGGCTGCCTAAGCAGCGGCAAAAACGGCATACCCAAGGGGAGTAGCGCGTAATTGCTCGGAGTCACAACTTCAATCATGTGTTACGAGAGGCCGATAGTTTAATCAAGATCAGCCTGCTTTGTATTATACGTCGCCGCGACGATTGCGTCAGATCAAAAAAAATAGGTCGCTATTTTTCCAGCCGCTCAATAATCACTTTTTTTAAACGCTGCATATCGTCTGGATCAAAATCGGTGTGCTGACGCTTTTTCAAACCAAATTCGGTCAAGGTGTAATGCTGTGTGGGCTGCACCTGATGACGCGCCAAACATTGTTTGACGCAGTGCAATACACAACCGTCGAGCGCGATAATTTTATTGGCGCGACGCGCTTTTCGCACCAGCGTTGGCACACCACCACCAACACCCGCAATGCAGGACATTTCGGCGACCCCTTCACGATCTAACGCTAACGCCAACTGATTCGCTAGTTGCGCCAAATTGGAGCATCCCGAACAGGAATACACCAAAGGTAAGACCGTCGTGTTATCCGTGTCGTTCATGGTCACCCGTGAAACGAGTCGCGTTAACTGTCCAAACCGGAAATGGTTTGTTCCGCCATCAAACGGTGTAAATAATGCACAGTCGCATGCTGGCGCGCGTTTAATTGCAATTCGGCGGCGATTCGATCGGCAACGACGTCATAAGGTAGCTGACGACCGGGCTCATGATGCAACACCTCGACAATATGAACGCCATAGCGACTGAATAGCGGCTCACCGCATAAACCCGGTTTGGCGGCAAACAACACTTTCTCAAACTCAGGAACGGTGCTGCCTTTGCTTAATTGGCCGAGATGGCCTTCTTGCTCACGAGAAGTACAGGCCGAATGACTGCGCGCAACATCAGCAAAACGCGCCGTTTGATTAATTAATGATTGAATCAACACTTGCGCTTGTTGCGCCGCATTCTTGCGTGCTTCGTCGTCATCGGGTGCCGCCGCCAATAAAATATGGCGAGCTTCCACTAATGGCGAACTGCAGTAACGCGATAAATTGTTTTCGTAGTAGCGACGACAAGCTTCGTCATTAATTTCAGGAAGCTGGATCTCTTGGTCAAGCAATCGCTCGAATAACGTTTCTTCTTCTTCAGGCGATGTAGGCAATTCGTCACACAATCCTTTATTTACACACGCCTGACGCAAGGTTTCACGTAACGCCAAAGCCTGTGCCGCCGCAAATCGTGCTTCTTCAACTGTCGAAGCCGGGTGATATTGCATTTCGCGTGCAATGGCCTCGTCGGAAATCGTCACCCCATTTACTTGCAGCATTTTTTTACTCCACAACAACTCTGGTCAAAACATTTTTCTGCGATATAAACTACGCAGTATTGAAACAATGAAGGGACGAATTTTCAGTCGTCCCTTCATCTTGTACGCCCTACATCAATATGCCGAGCATTGATACATCAAACGTCACGACGCCCGCGCGATTAACCACGCGCACGCACGATTTGGTAACGACGTCCAATGTAGTGAAACGGAACACTCCAAACATGAACCATACGTGTGAAGGGGAAAATAAAGAAAATCACACAGCCCAAGAATAAGTGTGTTTTATACAACGCAGGCACGCTGACTAAATGTTGCGCCGGATTGGATTGGAAAGTGACCAATGCTTGCGCCCAATTCGACAGCGCCAACATCAACGAACCGTCCATATGACCAGCGGAGAAATAAATCGTCAACAGGCCCAACAATAACTGCACATACAACACAACCAAAATCAGGATATCGGCGCCGCTACTGGTGGCTCGAACACGCGGATTGGTCAGGCGACGGTGCAACAACATGGTGGAACCGATTAACGCTAAAGTTCCGAAGATACCACCGGCCACCATCGCCATTAATTGCTTGGTTGCTGGTGTTAAACCGAGGTACGGGTACCACGAGTGCGGCATCAACAAACCGATAAAGTGACCAAAAAACAAAAAGATCACGCCGATGTGGAATAAGCGATTCGCAACCAAAAATCCTTTGCTACTGAGTAACTGGCTGGAACTGGTTTTCCACGTGAATTGATCGCGATCGTAACGGACTAAAGAACCGATCAGAAACACGGTTCCGGCGAGGTAAGGAAAAACACCGAAGAGTAGTTCATTTAAGTAAGACATAACAGTAAACCTCCTTCATTCGTGCGCGCTTACAAAGCACGCACATTAATATTGCCATGCGTCCGCGAGCTGTCGCGTGGTGTCGTTGGACAACCACCCGATACCGCATTGCCGCCAAACGTGACTGCTTCTTCTTCCCACACTTTATCAAGTGCGGCAGGCGTGTCGTCGCGGGTTTCATTTTTCAGTTGCTCGCGTATGGCCTCGCGATCAACGTCATGGCCAGCGACCATTAATAACGCGTCAAACAAGCTGGAATACGCGCTTTCGCGACGCGCCAAACGCTCGGCAATCAGCGCCAGAATATGCGCCACATTGCCAAGCGCGTCCTGGATCTCATCCAGCGGGCGCATGCTCAAATATTCCAGAAACAGAGGTAAATAATCCGGCAATTCGCGTGATGCTAATTGATAGCCGTGACGTTCGTATAACGCCATCAGGTCCACCATTGCCTGACCGCGATCGCGTGATTCACCGTGAACGTGTTCGAACAACAATAACGAATGTGCGCGACCGCGATCGAATAACTCGATGTACCGTTCTTGCAAACTCATAATCGGGGTCGAACAAAACTGCTCAACAAACGTGAGCAGTTTATGTTTGATCTCGGTGGTCATCACTTCATCAGCAGCAATAACCTCGTTCATTTCGTGCAATGCCGATTGCATTTCTGCTTGCGGATAGTCAAGCAACGCTGAAATCAGCTTAAGCGTCTTCATTATTACACCTGCTTAATCGGAATAACTTTCCGTTTGGTGTGCTTACGCGCACCGAACAAATTAAACTCGCTGTCGCCGTCTGCACATCCGTTACCAAACGAGAAGCCGCAGCCGCCACGCAAGTTAAACGCGTCGGTAGCGTATTCGCGGTGCGATGTCGGAATCACATAGCGATCTTCGTAGTTCGCAATGGCCAAATAACGGTACATGTCTTCGACTTGCGCTTGCGTTAAACCGACATCGTTCAACACCTGCGTATCGACTTTGTTTTCGACGTGTTTGTTACGTTGGTAAACGCGCATCGCCATCATACGACGCAACGCTACTTCAACCGGCTTAGTGTCGCCTGCGGTTAACATATTGGCCAAATATTGCACCGGAATACGTAACGATTTCACATCCGGCAACACGCCATCGTAATTCAACACGCCACGCTCGGCCGCCGACGTGATCGGTGACAACGGTGGGATGTACCAGACCATCGGCAATGTGCGGTATTCAGGATGCAACGGTAACGCCAGTTTCCAATCCATCGCCATTTTGTACACCGGCGAATGCTTGGCCGCTTCGAGCCAGCTATCCGGAATACCTTCAGCTTTTGCCGCTGCCACTACAGCCGGATCATGAGGATTCAAAAAGATCGACAATTGTTTTTCGTACAGATCTTTTTCGTTTTCGGTGCTGGCCACTTCGGCGATCCGATCGGCATCGTATAACAACACGCCTAAATAACGGATACGACCGACGCAGGTTTCCGAACACACCGTAGGCTGACCGGATTCAATACGCGGATAACAGAAAATACATTTTTCCGATTTACCCGTTTTCCAGTTGAAGTAAATCTTTTTGTACGGACAGGCCGACACGCACATACGCCAGCCACGACATTTGTCTTGATCGATCAAGACGATGCCGTCTTCTTCGCGTTTATAGATCGCACCCGATGGGCATGATGCCGCACACGCCGGATTCAAGCAGTGTTCGCACAAACGCGGCAAATACATCATGAAGGTGTTTTCAAACTGGCCATACATATCAGCCTGAATTTGATCAAAGTTTTTGTCTTTACGACGCTTCTCGAATTCAGTGCCGAGAATTTCTTCCCAGTTTGGACCCCATTCAATTTTCTGCATACGCTCGCCGGAAATTAACGAACGCGGGCGCGCGGTCGGCTGATGTTGACCAGCCGGTGCGGTGTGCAAATGATCGTAATCGAAATCAAACGGTTCATAGTAATCGTCGATTTGCGGTAAGTCCGGATTAGCGAACAAGTTCGCTAACACACGGAATTTACCGCCAATACGCGGTTGAATCGAACCGTCGGCGTTACGTTTCCAACCACCGTTCCACCGATCTTGGTTTTCCCACTCTTTCGGGTAACCGATACCAGGTTTGGTTTCGACGTTATTAAACCAGGCGTACTCGACACCTTCGCGTGAGGTCCACACGTTTTTGCACGTAACGGAGCAAGTGTGACAACCAATGCATTTGTCGAGGTTTAACACCATACCGATTTGAGCACGTACTTTCATCGAATGTCTCCTTATACCTGTTCGCCGTCGAGCCAATCGACTTTGTTCATTTTACGAATGACTACAAACTCGTCACGGTTTGCACCCACCGTGCCGTAATAGTTAAAGCCATACGAATATTGAGCGTAACCGCCGATCATATGCGTTGGTTTGGTGACGGTACGCGTAACCGAGTTGTGAATACCGCCACGGGTTCCGGTGATTTCAGAACCCGGCATATTCACAATTTTTTCCTGCGCGTGATACATCATCACCATGCCGGACGGCACGCGTTGCGAAACCACCGCACGCGCCGCAATCGAACCGTTTAAGTTAAACACTTCGATCCAATCGTTATCTTCGATGCCATTTGCTTTGGCATCGACTTCACTCAACCACACAATCGGACCACCACGCGACAAGGTCAACATGATCAAGTTGTCAGTGTAA